>JAADHH010000101.1 GCA_013151955.1 Chloroflexota bacterium | reverse complement strand
GTTCCCCTCCCCCTGCGAGGGGGAGGGGCTAGGGGTGGGGGTCCCTATACGATTTTCGTCCTTCGTGGTGCGCGCCGTGCGTTCATGGGCACTGCTTTGAAGTTTTGAGTTTCTGGTTTCCGGTTACGTAATGCGTGTTGCGTGTTGCATATTGCGTTGACAATTGATCGTTGCCAATTGATCATTGACCATTGCCCATCGCTTCCCGCTCAATCCATGCTCGCAGGTGGTGGCGTTCGGCATAGGCCGCGGCCTCCGCCCGGTTGGCCAGATGTAGCTTGCTGAGTATACTGCTGACGTAATTGCGCACCGTCTTCTCGCTAAGAGATAGCGATTGGGCAATGGCCCGGTTGGTCATCCCTTCGCAGAGGAAGAGCAGAATGTGCAACTCTTGCTCGGTCAGGCCGGCGAAGGCTGCGTCGTGACCTTTTTGTGCGACCTCACGGAGCTTCCTGAATACGACCGGGACCAGCGAAGGGTCCAGCAAAGATTCTCCGCGGCCCACGGCCTCGAGGGCCTGCACCAGCGCATCGCTGCCGATTTGCTTGAGGATGTACCCGGATGCACCGGCAGAGATAGCCTCCATGAGCAGGTCTTCGTCGGCATAAGAGGTCAGCATCACCACACGACAATTGGGCAGAATCCCCTTGATTTCGCGGCACGCTTCGATGCCGCTCCGGCCGGGGAGACGAATGTCGAGCACGGCCACGTTGGGATGAAACTGTTTTGCTGCTTCGACGGCCTCCTGTACCGTGGCCGCTTCTGCGACAACGGAAAACTGGGGATGTCGCTGCAACAAGAATCGCAACCCTTCACGTACTACCTCATGGTCATCCACAAGCAACAAGCTGAGTTGGGACACCGGCAATCCTCCAAAGGAATGATTCCGTAATCTCTTACAATCATACCATGCTTCGACCTCAGAATCAGGTGTCAAGTGTACTGTTTTTTGGGGGACATTTGTCAACCCCGATTCGACAATCGGGGGGAAACCAGGTATACTACAGCGTGTGGCAGTCAGGCGACAAGCGAAACGCAATCCGTACTGCGCAATTCATAGGAACTTACAGGGAGTTGTGGCCCGTGGATTACGTGGTACGCCGTACAGAATATGCACGTTCTCGTTACCGGTGGCGCCGGATACATTGGAAGCATTACCGCGGCAGAACTCCTCCGTGCAGGTTATCGCGTTACGGTCTACGATAACCTTCGTCAGGGGCATCGTCTTGCGGTACCCGAAGAAGCACAATTTGTTGCGGGCGACCTCTCCCAACCACGTAAACTACGCCAACTTTTCAAAACGCACGACATAGACGCGGTCATGCACTTCGCAGCACTCAGCCTGGTGGGCCAGTCCATGCAAACGCCGGAACGCTATTTTCGGAATAACGTGGTGGGCAGCCTGAATTTGTTGGAGGCGACCTTGGCTGCCGGCGTGAAACGCTTTGTCCTCTCCTCGACGGCCGCTGTCTATGGCAATCCGGAGAAAATTCCCATCCACGAAGGGGATCGGTTGGCACCGGTCAACCCCTATGGCGAGACGAAGTTGGCCGTGGAGCAGATGTTACGTTGGTTCGACCAGGTTCACGGGCTGCGATTCGCCAGCTTACGCTATTTCAACGCCTCGGGCGCTACCCCCGAACGGGGCGAAGACCATGATCCGGAAGCGCATCTCATCCCGCTGGTGTTGCAAGTTGCCCGGGGGCAGCGTGACCACCTGGAAATCTATGGCACAGACTACGCCACGCCTGACGGCACGTGCATTCGCGACTATATCCACGTGTTGGATTTGGCCTCGGCCCATATCCTAGCTTTGGAGGCACTGGACAAGGGCAGCCGCATCTACAATTTGGGGAACGGGCAGGGCTTCAGTGTGCGGCAGGTGCTGCACGTGGCCCGCGACGTGACGGGACATCCGATACCGGCCCATGAGGCACCGCGACGATTGGGCGATCCTCCGATCCTGGTAGCCAGCGCAGCAGCCATTCAGCGCGAATTGGGATGGCGACCCCGCATCCCCGATCTGCGTGACATTATTCAAAGTGCGTGGAGCTGGCACCAAAAACACCCCAACGGCTATTGAACCGATGCGCGTTGCCCTGAACGCATTTTTCTGGGGCCAGGAACATGTCGGGAGCGGCCAGTATCTCCATCATTTGACGGCACACCTGCGGCCTGCTGTGGATGTGGCACTCCTGCACCCTCCCGCGTGGGCGCAGGGCAACCATCTGGGAAAGCTTTTCTTCGAGCAGGGGCAGGCGGTCTATCGCGCTTACGCCGGCGGCGCTGCTTTGTTGCACGTGCCTTATTGGGCGCCTCCCTTGTATAGCCGCTTGCCGGTCGTGGTAACCGTGCATGACCTTATTCCTCTCCTTCTGCCCGAATATCGTCGTTCGCCCCTCGCGCGCGCCTACACCGCGCTGGTTTGTGCGGCAACGCGGCGTGCAGCGCACGTGATCGCCGATTCGCAGGCCACCCGGCGTGATCTGATCACCCATTTGCGCCTGCCTCCAGAACGAGTCACGGTCGTCTATTTGGGCGTGGGCAGCCAGTACCATCCGGAGAGCGAACGGGAAGAAGAAAGCCGTGTGCGAAATCGTTATGCCCTGCCAGACCGCTACCTCCTCTATCTGGGCGGATTTGATGCGCGAAAGAATGTGCCGCTTTTGTTGCGCAGCTTCGCCCGTCTGCGTGAACGGCACCCGCGCTCTCCGTCGCTGGTGATTGCCGGACGGTTGCCGCGGCGTGCCGGGCTTCCCCGTTTGGCAAACTCGCTGGGTGTGGAAGGCTCTGTGCGTTTCACCGGCTGGGTTTCCGAGGAAGACAAGCCCGCACTCTATCGCTCCGCCACCCTTTTTGTCTTTCCTTCGCGCTACGAAGGGTTTGGCCTGCCGGTGGTAGAGGCGATGGCTTGTGGTACGCCGGTCGTTGCCTTTCACACGTCGTCTCTGCCGGAACTGGTGGGGGAGGGTGGCCTCCTCGTCTCTCCGCAAGATGATTCCGGACTGGCCATGGCGTTATCCGAATTGCTCTCAGATGGGGCCCGTCTTCACGATCTGGGAGAAAGCGCAATCAAACAGGCGAGCCGTTTTCGGTGGGCCGACGCAGCGCAGCAAACGCGCCGGGTGTATGAATCGGTTTTGGAGTGAGGCGGCTCCCCGGGGGATGCCGTCCACCTAATGGGTGGCCCACCGCCCCGGCAGTTCCCCACAGTTTTGCGTTACCCCCGCTGCAAATAGGAATGTCGCCGGAATGGGGATTCCAGCGCTGCGGAATCCCTTTTCGTAGCCCTGGAATCCTCATTCCAGGGTGATGGGAGCTACGGCCTCAGACTTATGGGTAATCACCAGAAATTAGGGGGGTTGACTTCACGATAGCAAAGTGATATAATGCTAGTTAACAGGGATTATTTGGTTTAGAATAGACGTGTGCTGCTGCTGAAACATCAAGCGCGGAAGGACGGATGAATCCCACAAGACCAGTGATGAACACCCCGGTGAAGTCTACATCAACGCGATAAAAACCTGAAATTGACAGGCAGTACCATATCCTCTGTTTGAAAAAAACGACTCTTTACGGTTGGGTGCATCACAATGTGCGAAGTAGGGGCCGACCCATTGGTTGTCCGGAGCAAGCGCTGGCCCCTTCGTCACAGGAAATCCGGAAGTCAGAGAGAAGTTCTATCGTCAATCTCCTCAATAACGGCCTCAAATATGGGGAAGGAGGTGGTATCCTACTCATAGAAAGGAAGCGTGTTTAGGACATTCGGGCATAGCAGCAGAGAGCGTTTTGGGGGAGCATTGGGAATGTACATTGTTCTTTCCGGTGCGTTGGTTTTCTTGCCCGATTGTTGGAGAAACCCTTTTGTTTAGGTATTTGTATGGAGGAGAGCAGATGAAGCACAAGCGCACTTTGTTTCTGGTGGTTTCTTTGATTATTATTGGCGTGTTTTTGGCTGCCTGTGCGCCACAGGCGACACCGGCACCCCAAAAAGTAGAAGTGACCCGTGTTGTCAAACAGACAGTGAAAGAGACCGTGGTCGTCAAACAGCCGGTAAAGGAGACCGTGGTCGTCGAGAAGAAAGTAGAGGTGCAGAAATTTGCGCCGGGCACAAAGCTACACATCGTTCAGTGGAGCCATTTCGTGCCGAATTACGACAAGTGGGTTGACCCCTTTGCCAAGGCGTGGGGCGATGCAAACGGCGTTGATGTTACGGTAGACCACGTTTCGATTACCGACCTGGCCCCAACGCTGACGGCAGCCATCGACGCCGGCGACGGGCCGACGATGATTGAGATGCCGGTAACGCCATCTTCTTTTGTCGAAGGTCTCCAAAACTTGAACGATGTCAACGAGCAGGCCCAAAAACTGTTCGGGGAGCAGGCTCCAACTTGCAAAGCCAACTCCTATCTCCCCGCACTGAAGGAATACTACGGCTTCTGCCACGGGTGGGTTCCTGATCCTGCCGATTACGACATTAAGTTGTGGAAAGATGCCGGCTATCCGAATGGGCCGTCCACGTATGCTGACCTTCTGGATGGTGGAAAGAAGATCAAGGACGCGACCGGTGTTCCCCTCGGCCTGGGGATGTCGCCGGAGATCGACTCGGAGATGGCCGCACGCGCGATTATCTGGTCATTTGGAGGCTCGATCCAGGATGCCAACGAGAACGTGACGATCAACTCCCCTGAGGTGATCGAGGCGGTCAAGTACATGGCCAAGCTGTATCAGAATGCGATGACCGAAGAAGTGTTCGGTTGGACTGCTGCATCCAATAACCAGGGCCTGATCGCCGGCGAATTGTCCTACATCCTGAATTCGATCTCTGCTTATCGCAGTTTGCAGAAGGTCGATCCGGCCGCGGCAGACAACATTGGTATTGGCCCAGCGTTAAAGGGCCCGCGTGGCGACCAGCACGCTTCGGCGCACGTCTGGTTCATCTACGTTATCCCGAAATATGTGAACGCGAACGACACAGCCGCAGCGAAAGCCTTTATGCTGCACCTGGTGGCCAATTACAACCAGGCGGTCTACAACAGCGAGCTGTATAACTTCCCGGCCTTCAAGAGCACCGTTCCGCAACTCTACGAGGAAGGGAGCTGGCTGGACATCGATCCGTTTGGCTCTCGCCCGCAAGACAAGTTGAAGGTCCTGCGCACGGCCGAGGACTGGGTCACCTATCTGGGCTACCCCGGCCCGGCGAATCCGGCCATCGCCGAAATCTACTCTACCCACATCATCTCGGCGATGATGGGCAAGGTGGCTCGCGGCGAGATGTCGGCCGAGGACGCTGTTTCCGAAGCCGAAGTACAGATCAAAGCCATCTTCAAGAAGTGGCGCGCCAAGGGACTGGTCGGCGGCACGAAGTAACGGAGAATCACGGGGGACGGCGTCGCGGAATTGGTCTTGCTCCTACGGTGAAATGTTGGAGCGGTTCGGTATTGCGGCGATCACTCACTACGTGAGGACATGGAGTTGTGTTCCCGGCCGGTACGGCTTGGAGCACAACTCCGTTCATCGTTAGAAGTTCAACTTCTCAGAAAAGTTGAATTTCTGGGGCACGAGGAAGGTTCAAGCTATGTCTGTAGTGGAAATAAGAGGAATCAAGAAACATTTTGGCGATGTGCGGGCCGTCGATGGCGTCGACCTCTCTGTTCATAAGGGCGAGCTGCTGGTATTATTGGGGCCGTCCGGCTGTGGGAAGACTACCCTGCTACGCATGATCGCCGGGTTGGAACAGCCCACCGGAGGGGACATCCTCATTGGTGATGAGGTCGTCACCAATCTGCCACCGCGCGCCCGGCACATCGCCATGGTTTTCCAAAGCTATGCGCTCTATCCGCACATGACCGTATTCGACAACATCGCCTTTCCCCTAAAAGCGCGCGGCATACCGAAGGAAGAGCGGCGGGCCAAAGTGGAGAATGCGGCCGGCCTCTTGGCCATCGAAAGCCTGTTGCACCGGAAACCCCGCCAGCTTTCCGGTGGACAGCGGCAACGTGTGGCCCTGGCCCGGGCCATGGTCCGCAGTCCGCGCGTCATGCTCTTGGACGAGCCGCTCTCGAACCTGGACGCCCAGCAGCGGGCATCCGCGCGCGATGAGCTGCAACAGTTCCAGCGGCAGATGGGCATCACCACGATCTTCGTGACCCACGATCAGATCGAGGCCATGGGCCTGGGGGACCGCATCGTGGTCATGCACGACGGCCAGATGAGACAGGTCGGCACGCCGCAAGAGGTCTATTATGACTCCGCCGACACCTTTGTGGCCACATTCCTCGGATCGCCGGGCATCAACCTGGTCCATCGAGCCGATTACATCCTGGGCTTTCGTCCCGAGCATTTCTTGCCCAAAGATGTCCTGGCAGCAGATGAGGAAAAATGTGTTTCCTTTACTTATGACGTTACTCGCATCGAATACCTGGGCGCTGATCGCCTCCTCTATGGGAACCTGGTGGGGATACCTTCCGACGTCAAGACAATGTCCCGGCTCCCCACAACGGTTCCGGTGACCGTCGAGGCCGGTCAACAGTATGAATTTGTGATCCGCGAGCAAGACCTACGCTTCTTTGACCACACGACCGGGAAACGTACAGCGCCGCGGGAAATTGGCGAATAAGGGGTAGGAAGTATGCCAGACAGGATGGCTTTTGAGGTGCCGGAAAAGGCCGGCACCCGGACCCTTGCCGATAGGGAAGGGCTGTTGGGTACACTATTTTTGTTGCCGGCCTTTGTGTATATTATTACCTTGGTTGGTATTCCTCTGGTACTGGCCATTACGTATAGCTTTAGCAACGTTACGGCCGGAAACACCGCGTTCGACTTCAATGGACTGGAAAACTTTCGCCTGATCCTGGCCACGCCACAGTTTCGACGGGCGTTGTGGGACACGCTGTATTTTACAATTGTCTCGCAGATTATCATCATCATTCTGGCGACAGCGCTGGCGGAACTGCTGGCCCTGGACTTCCGGGGCAAACGTCTCGCCCGCGTCTTGCTGATACTGCCCTGGGCAACCCCCATTTCGCTGGGCACGATTGGGTGGTTGTGGCTACTCGATTCTAAATTCAGCCCGATTGATTGGGTGCTACGCGCCATTCACCTGTTAGGGCCGGGGACGATCTTTGGTCCCGGCCTGCACATGAACTATCTGGGCAAGACGAATCTGGCGATGGCCTCCGTCATCATCGTATACGTCTGGCGCTTCCTGCCGCTGTCGGCCGTCATCCTCATGGCCGGACTCACGTCCATCAACCGGGAAATTCTCGACCAAGCCGCAGTAGATGGCTCCGGCTTCTGGCGCACCCTTTTGGAGATCAAAGTGCCCCTGCTCCTGCCCATTGTGAATGTGGCTTTGCTGTTTGGATTCATCTCCATGTTTTCCGACATGACCGTGATCTTCTTGCTGACACGCGGGGGGCCGGTGTATTACACGCAGGTTCTGGCCAGTTGGGCCTACTTCAAGGGCGTCGAAGGGGGCGCGCTGGGCGAAGGTGCCGCAACCGCCCTGTTTCTGTTTCCGGTGTTGCTGGCTGGGGTAATTATGGTATTGCGGTCGACACGACGGATGGAGGTTACGTGACCATGAATTTGTTGTACCGCGCCAAACGGGGGCTTCTGTATGCCACGGTGGCCCTGTTCTGTTTCTTTTCTGCTTCACCATTCTTGTGGATGATCATTACAACCTTCAAGCAGGATCGCGATCTGTATCGCTCGAAGAACAACCCGTTTCTGTTCAACGATCCGCCCACCCTGGATAATCTGCGGGTGCTGTTCTTCGAAACGAAGTACACGACCTTCTTATGGAACTCTTTCTTTGTCGGTGTCGTGGTCGTGATCATTACCCTGGCTATCGCCATTCCGGCTGCCTATAGCCTGACCCGTATGTCCGGGCGCTGGGGAGAACAGGCCGGTATCGCCATTTTCCTGGTCTATTTGGTGCCGCCCACCCTGTTGTTCATCCCCTTCTTTCGGGTCATCAGCAAGATCGGGTTAGTGGATAGCATCTGGTCCCTCGTGTTGGTTTACCCGACCATTTCGGTTCCATTCTGTACCTGGCTTTTAATGGGCTTCTTCAAATCGATTCCTATCGATTTGGAAGAAGCAGCGATGGTGGACGGGTATAGCCGGCTGATGGCCTTTGTGAAGGTGGTTATGCCCCTGTCTGTTTCTGGCATCATTGCTGTGATCGTCTTTACCTTCACCCTTACGCTGCATGAATTCATCTATGCCCTGACCTTCATTTCTTCCTCGGCCCACCGGACGCTCAGTGTGGGTGTACCCATTGAGCTGGTTCGCGGTGACGTCTTCTATTGGCAATCGTTGATGGCGGCTGCGGTGATCGTGGCCATTCCGGTCGGCATCGTGTACGACTTCTTCCTCGACCACCTGGTTGCCGGCCTCACGATGGGGGCAGTGAAGGGCTGATCGCAAGCGTAAACCAATCCACACCTCGCCGTGCAAAACTTCGACGGACACCTGGGCTTCGGAGGGGGGTTGACACGCCGCTTTGCAAGTGGTATACTGTAATGGCACTTACCAGGCACCAAGTGCCTGGTTGTTCGCGTGCCTTGATTCCCCCCATTACAGAACAGAACGCATCAACCTTACAACAACACATCTTGTAGCTTCATGAAAGGGGGTGACGGATACCGCCCAGACAAATTTGGCATTCCTGGTTCGCCCGGTCGATCTACGCTCATGTCCGCCGGCACTGTGCAAAGACTCGTGTTACCGGCCCTGCACTGTGGAGAACGACAGCCGTCCGAGCCAGCCGTGGTGGAGCGCTGTTCGGGAAACAACAGAACCGGTCTATTATCTCCAATTTGGCGGTGTGAAGCCACAGTCCGTTTTTTGAATGGTCCTCAAAGAAGAGTTTGGCAAGAGAAAGGAGGAGAGTATGGCTACAGTCAACCTGTCGCGCCGGGACTTCCTCAAGGTGTCCGGTGCGGCAACAGGCAGTCTCCTGTTGCCAGGCGGTGCAGCGCTGGCCGCAGAAGCAAAGCCACAAAAGTACATCCTGCACAAGCAACTCGGGGAAACACACAGCATTTGTCCCTTCTGTGCCGTCGGTTGCGGCATGATCGCGGCCACGGAGAACGGCAAGGTGGTCAACATCGAAGGCGACCCCGACCATCCCATCAACCGCGGATCGCTGTGCAGCAAGGGGGAAACACTGGTACACCTGGCCCAAAGCCCCGAACGGGTCACCAAGCCGCTCTATCGCGCCCCAGGAGCCAGTGAATGGAAGGAAGTCGAGTGGGATTGGGCAATCCAGCAGATCGCCCAGCGCGTGAAGAAAACCCGCGACGACAACTGGACCGAGAAGGACGAACAAGGCCGGCTGGTCAACCGCACCACGGCCATCGCCAGTGTGGGCAGCGCGGCGCTGGACAACGAAGAGTGCGCCTTGCTGGTCAAAGCGTTGCGCTCCATGGGCATCGTCTACCTCGAACATCAGGCCCGTATATGACACTCCGCTACAGTTGCGGCTCTGGCAGAGTCGTTCGGTAGAGGAGCAATGACCAACCACTGGATTGACATCAAAAATGCGGACACCATTCTGATTATGGGCTCCAATGCCGCTGAAAATCACCCCATCTCTTTCAAGTGGGTGGAAGCAGCCATGGAAAAAGGGGCCACTCTGATCAGCGTAGACCCTCGCTTCACCCGCACCTCCGCGCGGGCCGACATCTACGCTCCGTTGCGCAGCGGCACAGACATCGCCTTCCTGGGCGGTATGATCAAGTACATCCTGGACAACAATCTCCAACACGAAGAGTATGTGCGGCTGCACACCAATGCGCCTTTCCTCATCGACACCGGCTTCAATTTCAGTGACGGCCTGTTCATCGGCTACGATGAGGCCAAGCGCAAGTATGACAAGTCTACCTGGAAGTATCAGGTGGATGACAAGGGCATTCCCAAGATGGACCCCACTATGCAGGATCCACGGAGCGTCTTCCAATTGATGAAGAAGTTCTACAGCCGCTACGATGTGGATTTGGTCTCTTCGATTACGGGGACACCCAAAGAGCAGTTGCTTGAGATCTACAAAACGTATGCCGCCAGCGGCGCACCCGACAAAGTGGCTACGATCATGTATGCCATGGGCTGGACGCAACACACCTACGGCACGCAGATCATCCGTGCCGCGGCCATGATCCAGCTCTTGCTCGGCAACATCGGACGGGCCGGCGGCGGTGTGAACGCGCTGCGCGGCGAATCGAACGTGCAAGGGTCCACCGACCACTGCCTGCTCTTCCACATCTTGCCCGGCTATCTGAAGACGCCCAAGGCTTCTGACGAGACGTTGGCCAAGTATCTGGAACACTACACCCCCAAGTCCAACGACCCGAAGAGCGCCAACTGGTGGCAGCACTACCCCAAGTACATGGTCAGCCTGCTGAAGGCCTGGTACGGCGACAACGCCACGGCCGAAAACGACTTTGGCTACGACTGGTTGCCCAAGAACTCGGGCAACTACTCCTGGCTGTCGCTGTTCGAGGCCATGTACGCCGGCGACATCAAGGGCTTCTTTGCCTGGGGGCAGAACCCCGCTGTCGGCGGGGCGAACGCCAACCTGGTGCGCAAGGCGCTCGACAAACTCGACTGGATGGTCGCCGTCAACCTCTGGGAGCTGGAGACTGCGCAGTTCTGGAAGCGGCCGGGTACCAATCCCGCTGACATTCAGACCGAAGTCTTCCTCTTGCCGGCAGCCATTTCCTTCGAGAAGGAAGGCTCGATCACCAACTCCGGTCGCTGGGGGCAATGGCGCTGGAAGGCGCAGGAACCGTTGGGCAATTCGAAGCCGGATAGCTGGATCATCGACAAGCTCATGCTGGCCCTGCGTGACCTCTACAACGCCGAAGGCGGACCGAATGCCGACGCGATTACCAAGCTCGACTGGGACTACACCACCACCGACAATGAGCTGGACGTCCACAAGGTCGCCCGCGAGATCAACGGTTTCTACACCCGCGATATCCTGGACGACAAGGGCAACGTGATCCACAAGAAGGGTGAACTGGTCAAGAACTTCGTGGGCCTGAAGGATGACGGCTCGACGACCAGCGCGAACTGGCTCTACTCCGGTTCCTACAACGAGGCCGGCAACATGATGGCCCGCCGCGATAACACCGACAAGCACCCGGCCGGCATTGGGCTGTATACCAACTGGTCGTGGGCCTGGCCGGTCAACCGGCGTATCATCTACAACCGGGCCTCGTGCGACGACAAGGGTGTGCCGTTCGATCCGAAGCGCTTCTCCGTGCGCTGGAACCCGGCGTTGAAGGGGGGCAAAGGCGGATGGGAAGGCGACGTGCCCGATGGCGGCTGGCCGCCGGACGCCAAGTATGCCTTCATCATGAAGCCGGAAGGCCACGCTCGACTCTTCGGCGCTGGACGGGCCGACGGCCCCTTCCCCGAGCATTACGAACCGTGGGAAAGCCCGGTCGAGAACCTCCTCTCCAAGACGCAGATGGACCCGGCCTTCAAGATTTGGGACTCCGACATGGATACCAAAGGCACGGCGGAGGAATTCCCCATCGTGGGTACCACCTATCGGCTGTCCGAAATGTGGCAGTCGGGGGCCATGACCCGCAGCAACCCGTGGCTGAACGAGATGCAGCCGGGCATGTTCGTGGAAATAAGCGAAGAGCTGGCCAGCGAGAAGGGGATTGCGAACGGCGACACAGTCATCGTCAAATCGGCGCGTGGCAAGGTCGAAGGGACGGCCATGGTCACCAAGCGGTTCAAGCCGTTTACGGTGAACGGCAAGACGATTCACCAGATCGGCCTGCCCTGGCATTGGGGTTTTGCCGGCTTGAACACGGGCAACAGTGCGAACCTGCTGACGCCTCCGGTCGGTGACGCGAACACGATGATCCCAGAAACCAAAGCGTTCATCTGCAACGTGGAGAAGGCATAGAAAGGCGGTGATGAAAAATGGCTGTAGGTATGCTACTAGATTTAGATAAATGTACAGCGTGCCGGGGATGTCAGGCCGCCTGCAAGGAGTGGAATGACCTGCCGGCCGACTCGACTCGGCAAACGGGCACGTATCAAAACCCGCCCGACCTTTCCCCGACCACGTTGACCTTGATCGAGTTTCAAGAGAAGGAAGTGGGTGGCCGGCTGGGTTGGTATTTCTTCAACAAACGGTGCGTACACTGCACGCAAGCGGCCTGCGTGGATGTCTGCCCGACGGCCGCTTTGCAACACAACGCGCTGGGGTTCGTATCGTTCGACAGGGACGCGTGCAACGGATGTGGCTACTGTGCCGAATTCTGCCCCTTCCAAATCCCGCGCATGGAAATGCTGGACGGGTTCCAGGGCAAGGCCAAGGCGAGCAAGTGTACCTTCTGTCAGGACCGGGTGACCAACGGCATCGTGCCGGCTTGCGCGAAAACCTGCCCCACCGGGGCAATCACTTTTGGCGACCGCGACGCCCTGGTACAGACAGGCAAAGGCCGGGTCGCGGCC
The DNA here is from genome assembly GCA_013151955.1 of Chloroflexota bacterium. Lineage (GTDB taxonomy): Bacteria > Chloroflexota > Anaerolineae > Ardenticatenales > JAADHH01 > JAADHH01. The sequence continues at coordinate 31,313 of JAADHH010000101.1, read as the reverse complement.
CTTCAGTCGCGGGGCAAGACCAACGCCCGGCTGTACGGCGAGACCGAATTGGGCGGCTTGCGCCAGATGTATGTACTGCCCGAGACCGCGTCCTTCTATGGCCTGCCGGAGAATCCACAACTGCCGGCCACACTCAGCCTGTGGCAAGGCGGCGTGCGCCCGCTCGGATACATCGCTGCCGGCCTGACGGCGTTGGGGCTGGCCTTCAACTGGCTCACGGCCCGAAAGCTGGCGGTAGCCCGGGCTACCGAGAAGGAGGAGTAGACGATGGAAGACCGATATGTCGTACGCTTTTCGAGCAGTGAGCGGCTGGCCCACTGGCTGCAATTTGTGGCCTTCTCGGCCCTGCTGGTAACCGGACTGTTCATCTACATGCCGGCGCTGCAAGCTTTTACCGTTGGCCGGGCGGGTGAGGCCAGTCGTGTGCTCCACCGTATTTCGGCGGTCGTATTCATGATCGCACCGCTGATCTATCTGGTCGGCAACCCGTCGGCATTCTTCTCCAGCCTGCGGGATGCCTTCTCCTGGAGCGCAGACGATCGCGCTTGGCTGTCAAAGGCGGTGGCCTACTATACAAACGGCGAGGTATCCGACATGCCCCCGCAGGGCAAATACAATGGCGGCCAAAAGCTCAACGCTGTGGTGCAGATCGTGGCCTTTGTGCTCTTTGTCGTGACCGGGCTGATCATGTGGTTCGGCAAGGGGAGTGTGTCGCCGGGCCTGTTTGCTTTCTCCGTCATATTGCACGACCTGGCGGTCATCGCGGCCGTCAGTCTGGTCATGCTGCACGTCTACCTGGTGACGATCCACCCGCTGACCCGCGAGTCGATCACGGCCATGTTCGAAGGCATCGTCACCCGCGAATACGCGCAGGAGCACCATGCCAAGTGGCTGGCTGATGTGGAAGGGGAATCGTAGCGCGTAGCGCGTTGAGCGTAAGAACATGTTACGCAACACGCATTGTCCATCACGACAATCCGAAATCCAAAATCGCAACACATGTATTTGTTGCAAACAACAGAGGAAAAGGTGTCAAGCTGTTTACCCGCTGGCACCTTTTCTTTTTCGAGGCCGGTTTCTTCTTGCCCATTTCTTCCGTAAGGGGTATAATTGCTGTTGATTCGCTATCTCGGCTTTTCATTGGGAGGGAGTGAAAAATGGTTCACCAACCGGTCCTGGCCCCTCGTTTGACCCGGCGACCGCCGTGGCGTCGTCCGGTCTCTGCCTGCGTCCCTGCCGCCGCTGGAGATGGGTGACCACCTGTCCCGTGCAGAGTTCGAGCGGCGCTACGAAGCCAGCCCGGAGATCAAGAAAGCGGAACTCATCGAAGGAGTTGTTTACATGGTCGCTGCCGTGCGTTTTGAGCAACATGGCCGTCCCCACAGTGATGTCATCGGATGGCTTGGGGTGTATCGTGCTGCTACGCAGGGTGTGCTGGTCGGGGACAATGCCACGGTGCGGCTGGACAACGACAACGAGTTGCAGCCGGACGCCCTGCTCCGTCTGGAGACGGCGTTGGGTGGGCAATCGCACATCGGCGCGGACGACTACTTGGAAGGGCCGCCGGAGCTGATCGTAGAGATCGCGGCCAGCAGCGCGGCGTACGACCTGCACTCGAAGCGACGTGTCTACCAGCGCAACGGGGTCCGCGAGTACGTGGTCGTGCAGATGTACGAACGACTGGTGGAGTGGTTCGTGCTGCGGGAGGGAGTCTACGAGCCGTTGGAAGCGGGCGTGTTGCGTAGCGAGACCTTTCCGGGGTTGTGGCTGGACGCGGCGGCCTTGCTGTCCGGCGATTTGGCGGCGGTGCTGGAGGTGTTGCACGCGGGGACTGCTTCGGCGGAGCACGCTGCGTTCGTGGCGCAGTTGCGTGGCGGGGCTCAGCGTGAAACGGTGAACGGTGGGGGGTAGAGCGTGGAGCGTGGTTGGGCCAAGAAGTTCAACTTCTCGAAGAAGTTGAACTTCTAAGCAGTCACCTTGCGTCTTACGTATCACGTTTTACGGATTACGTGACACATGACACTTATTTTCAAAGTGGGAAGATAATGAAAAGACGTTATATCACCCGTTTTACGGCCAGTGAACGATTGGCGCATTGGGTACAGTTCCTGGCCTTCGTAGCGTTGCTGGTTACGGGCTTGCCGAACTACAGCCGCTCGTTGCGCGCATTCGCGGAGGGGCGCTCCGGACAGACGAGCAGGGTATGGCACCGGTTTGCCGCCGTTGTCTATGTGCTCTCGCCCCTCATCTATCTGTTTGGCAATCCGCGAGCGTTCTTTGCCAGCTTGAGGGAGGCGTTCACCTGGACGGGGGACGACTTCGTTTGGCTGCGACGGGCCTGGGACTACTACGCTCATGGAAACACTGTGGACATCCCGCCGCAGGGCAAATACAACGCCGGCCAAAAACTCAACGCTTTGCTGCAGATCGGTGCTTACAACACTTTTGTTGCTACCGGCCTGACCTTGTGGGTGAAGAGGAAGGCGGCGCCGCGTAGCTGGTTTGCCTGGAGCGTGATCATCCACGACTTGGCTGCCATCGCCAACGTCTGTATGGTCATGGTCCATGTGTACTTGGTCGCGATTCACCCGTTGACCCGTGAGTCGATTCTGTCCATGATCGAAGGGGTGGTGAGTCGCGAGTACGCCCAGGAACATCATGCAAAGTGGTTGGCTGAAGTGGAGAGAACGGAGCGTAGCGCGTAGCGCAAACAGCGACAATTGACCATTAGCAAGGGGGACTTTATGACCGTACGACAACAACAGCTCGCAGAATTGATTGCGGAACAGCCGGCCATGGCGGATATGGTGGCTCTGTACCAGGACATCGTGAAAGCGCAAGGTCGTTACTCGGTGGCGCAGCCGGTGCGGCCCCCAACGGCGGCGGCCATCCAGAGCCAGATCGACTCGGGCCGGCCGGTGGCGACACTCTGCTCCGAATGTTTTGACTGGCCGGCCATGGCGGCGCTGGCGGGTGACATCTGCGAAATAACGACCCGCCACTATCCGGAAATGGAAACAGACTTGCAGTCCCTGCGCACCTGGCTTTCTGAGGAAGGCCCGGAGGCGCTATCTGCGTGCTTGTTTGGGAATGCGTTCCCCTTGCTCGACTTGGAAGACTCGTCGCTCATTATCTTCGTACTGAACCATGCCTCTTATCCGTGGCTGCATGCTGTGGCGCAGACTCTGGGGCCTTTGCCAACTTACGAACATTGGGAGCGGGGAGACTGCCCCCTTTGTGGCGGTTCCCCTGACCTCTCCTACCTTCAGTCGCAAACTGGCCAACGTCACCTGATCTGTTCGCGTTGCGACACCGATTGGGGATTCCGGCGGCTGGGCTGCCCGTTCTGCGGCACAACTACCGAAGGACAACGGTACTTCGTCGATGATAATACCGGACATCGCCTGTACCGTTGTGACTCTTGTGGCCGCTATCTGAAAACGATTGATCGCCGGATGTTTTGGAAGGAGTACACGCCCATGGTGGAGCGGTTGCGAACGCTCGATCTGGATGTGCTGGCACAGCAGATGGCGCGCGGGGTGGGGAACGACTCTGGTATGGTAAATGATGTAGGCGGTGGACAGTAAGCAGTGATCACTGGCCACTGGTAAATATGGAATACATGAAACCGGGCATAAAACCAACCACCTACCTGAAAACGCTCGGCACAACGTTGCAATCGGCATCCGGAGAGGTTATTGACGAGGTCCCCTTGTCATTGTACATCAATGGGCAAGAGTGGGTCACGCTGATGTGTACCCCCACCGGGTTGAAAGACTTGGTCTTGGGATTCTTGGTCGCCGAAGGAGTTGTCCGGTCACTCGAAGACGTGAAGTTGTTGGACATCACCCACCGCGGACAGGTGGCCGACGTTTGGCTGAATGACGGCGGTGTGACCCTGCCCCAGCGGCGCATCGTGACCAGCGGCTGCGGTGGCGGCGTGACCTTCGCGGATTTGGCCGTCACCAGGGAACCTATCCGATCTCAAAAGCGAGTAAGCCTCGACCAGGTATTCGAACTCATGCACCAGTTGAACGAGGCGGCTATCCTTTACCGTCGCAGTCAAGGCGTGCATACCTCTGCCCTGAGCGATGGCAAGCGGTTGCTGGCCACAGCCGAAGACGTAGGCCGGCACAACACCCTCGATAAACTGCGGGGCTATGCGTTGCAACAGGGCATCCCCACCGGCGATACGATCTTGCTCACCACCGGTCGCATCAGCTCCGAGATGTTGCAGAAGGCGGCCGATATGGGAAGCTCCATCGTCATCTCGCGTACGTCTCCTACCAGCCTCTCCCTCGAATTGGCCCGAGCCTGGAACGTCACCCTGATCGGCTATGTCCGTGGTCGCCGGTTGCGTGTTTACACCGGTCACGAGCGGGTGGCTGTCCCAGTCGTTTAATAACACGTAGAAAACATGGAGGAAAATGACATGCGGATAACACACTCCGTGGCTTTTATATATCTTTTCTTCTCTGTCTTCATTTTTTTGGTTACCTTACCGGCAATAGCGATCATTGGTGTTGAAACTCAAATACTGTCACGTTTTGCCCCTCTATCCGGCAACGACTTCCTCTTTGTGGCGGGTTTCTCGAGTATCATCGTCATCTACTTTACCATTCGCATGGGGAATCCTTTACGAGAGTGCTTCCTGGCGCTGATCATCCTCCCGCCGGTGATCGGCGCTCTTGTCTTGGGCTTTGCCAGTCTTTTGCATCGCTTCTTCCCTATCTTCGACCTTTGGCCTGCCACCCTGTTGGTTATGGGTACGAGTTTTGCCCTTGCGTTTGGTTTCGCGTATCGCATCATAGAGGCGCCCTTATTCTTGGATGATGACTTTGAAGAAGAAGACGAGGACGTTTGGGAGGATGAAGATTACTACGTGCCTCCAAAACGGGTCTCATACTCCTCGGACATCCCATCTCCTGTATTCTACAAGAGCAAGACAGAGAGAGAAGACGTATGGAAGAATGTGAAGCGTAACAATCCTTGCCCGTGTGGCAGCGGAAAGAAGTACAAGAACTGCCACGGACAATCTAAATCGAGACGCTGACATATTTGTGGCCAATATGCAAACGTCCGGCGATCTGTAATCACTCCAACGCAAAACAGGGACGGCCCCCCCTCGGAATTGTTCATTTGACAGAATCCACAAACTCTGGTATACTCTCCCGCGTGCTTACCAAACGTTCAGTAAATAGGATTTAGGAGTGCTCATGAGTTCAGAGGTGAAAGAAACTTTGGAGGGACGGGAGCGTATATTACGTGAGGCCGAACGCCTCTTCGTACAGCACGGGTATCGCGGGGTCTCGATCCGCGATATCGCCCAGGCCTGCGGTATGACCAATGCAGCCCTCTATTACCATTTTTCCAGCAAAGAGGACCTCTTCCTGAACATGCTGCGCCACAGCCTGCAACGTATGGGCAAAGTGCTGGCGCAGTCTATCCAAGAGGGCGCAACTTGCCGGGAGAAAATCGAACAACTGGTTACTGCCTACATCAAACTGGCCATGGAGCAGAAGAGCATGTTCCATCAGGGCGCGCGAGACATCATCGACCTGGCCGAACCGGTACACAAGATTTGGCTGGAGGCGCGAGACTGGATCATTGGCTTCATCAGCGATATCCTTTGCAATGGGCAGGCAACTGGCGAGGTACGCGCGAACATAGAAGTGCGTGGGGCCAGTTTTGCGCTGATGGGCCTGGCGAACAGCCTGCTCATGTACCAGAACTTCTTGCGTGAAGAGGGCGTTGACCCGCAAAAAGTCCATACAATCGTGTCCATTTTCTTCGAGGGTGTGGGGAACGACTCTGGAACGATGAATGATGAACGGAGTGAAACGTAATGCGTAATGCGTGAAGACTTCATGACGAACGGCCTCACGTATCACGAATTACGAAGCACGAAGCACGTTTCACACATCACGACAATCCAAAACCTCAAATCCAAAATCCAGGAGAGCTTGTGGAAGAACAAAGTAACCGTCGTCAACTGATCATTCTGTTTAGCATGATGTTCATCGTCATGGTGGGCTTTGGTATCATCATGCCCATCCTGCCGTTTTATGCGGAGAACATGGGCGCTACCGCTACCCACCTGGGGTTGCTTTTTGCCCTCTACTCCATCGTACAATTCTTGCTGGCCCCCTATTGGGGTCAACTCTCCGACCGGATCGGACGCCGGCCGGTGATCTTGATTGGCCTGCTCGGTTTTGCGGTCTCCTTCATCCTGTTTGGCCTGTCCAACCAGTTGTGGGAGCTGTTCGTAGCCCGCGCTCTGGGCGGTGCACTCTCCTCCGCCGTGCTGCCGACCACCATGGCCTACATCGCCGACATCACCACCGAGAAGCAACGAGGTGGTGGCATGGGCATGATGGGGGCCAGCATGGGCATGGGCATGATCTTCGGCCCGGCCATCGGTGGCTATGCCAGCAACATTTCCATGTCCATGCCCTTTTTCATCGCCGCCGGCTTTGCGATGGCCATCGCCGTCGCCGGCTTCTTCTTTTTGCAGGAAACGTTGACTGCTGAAGACCGCGAGCGTGCGAAAAGGGAACATGCCACCACCCAAACCAGCCAGTGGGCCGAAGCCTGGCAGGCTCTGATGAGCCCCATCGGCTTCATCCTGCTGCTCGGCTTCCTGGTCAGTTTCGCGGCAGCCAACGTCGAAGGAACGTTCGCGCTCTTTGCAGAGCGATCGCTCGGCTTCGGGGCCAGCGAAATGGGCACCATCTTCGTGTTCATGGGCATCATGATGGTCATCACGCAAGGATTGCTCGTGGGACCGTTCATCAACCGCTGGGGCGAAGAGCGTATGATCGAAGTTGGCATGATCGCCAGCACCATTGGCTATGCGGCGCTGCTCATCGCCTGGGACCTGCCCAGCCTGACGGCAATCATGTCGGTGATGGGTGTCGGCCAGGCCGCGTTGCGCCCGTCCATTGCTTCGCTCCTCTCCAAACGAAGTTCGCCGGAAGAGCAAGGCCGGATGATGGGCTACGTACAGAGCGCCCAGAGTTTGGGACGCGTGGCCGGCCCCATCGTGGGGGGCCTGTTCTTCGACCTGATCGGATACCAGTCGCCGTACATTTTCGGCTCGATCTCGTTTGTTGTCATTTTCTTTTTCGCCCTGCGTTTCTTCGCACGCGATTCGCAAAGACGTATCAATGATCAACTGGCAATTGGCAATTGCCAGTTGTCAGTTGATCGTTGATCATTTTAGAAAGGAGTTAGTATTTATGGCTAAGAAATTATTCTGGATAACACTGGCCCTTGCGGTAACCCTTGTGGCCACTGGGTGTAGCTTGGGCCAGCAAGAAACGTCTGCTCCCAAACCTGCCGCGCAACCGGCTCCTGCCGTTGCTCCCACCGTGGTCGTGGAACCCACGGCCGTTCCGGCGCAACCGGTTTCCAATACCTCTGCGGCCATCAACCTGCCGGGGGATGTAGAGGCCAAGCAAAAAGTCAACGTCGTCTTCCCCGTACCCGGACGGGTGCAGGAGGTACAAGCCAACGTGGGAGATCGCGTAACGGCCGGCCAGGTATTGGCCGTGCTCGATCATCGCACGCTGGACGCGCAGGTCACGCAAATGGGGGCCGCACTCAAGGTGGCCAATGCCCAACTCGCTCTGCTCCAGGCCCCGCCTGACGAGGCCGATTTGGCTGCCGCAAAGGCCGGGGTGGACGCTGCCGAGAAAGCATACAAGCGTATGCTCGCCGGCCCGACGAAGGAAGACCTGATTCAGGCCCAAGCCGCCGTTGCCCAGGCTGAAGCGGGTTTGAGACAAGCCCAGGCTGCCTATGACAAGATCGCCGGCCTGCCCAACGCCGGCCTTATGCCCCAGTCCCTTGGGTTGCAACAGGCCACCATCGGCTACCAGACGGCCAAAGCGATGTATGACAAGGTCGCCAAAGGGGCCACAGATGCGCAAATTGCGCAGGCCTACGCCGGATTGCTCAAGGCCCGTGCCGGCCTCAAGAAATTGCAGGACGGCCCCAAGCCGGAACAATTGGCCATGGCCGCCGCCCAGATATTGCAAGCGCAGTCTGCCCTCGACGCCATGAAGGTGCAACGGGACAATGCCTACGCGCGCGCACCGATGGACGGTGTCATTTCGGCACGACACGTTGTGACCGGCACGTATGCCAGCCCCGGACTCCCGGCGTTTACCGTCGTCTCTGTCAAGACCAAAATCGTAATTGACGCAGAGGAGTCGATTGCGCAAGCGATTCGCCGTGGGCAAGAGGTCGACATCCAAACAAATTCTGTCGTCGGCCGTTCCTTCAAAGGAATTGTCACCCGAATCTCTCCCACGGTTGACCCGAAGACCCGTACACGGCAGATCACTGTCGAACCACTGGACGGCGATTCCGTATTGCGTCCCGGCATGTTTGCCACGGTCTCGTTTCGTAGCAGAGAGGGGTAAATGATCTATGTGGATTTCTGATACTTCGATTAAACAACCTATCTTCATTACCATGATCATGATCGCTTTGATCGTGGTCGGTCTGCTGGCCTATTTTTCCCTGCCGGTAGACCTGATGCCCGACGTTTCCATTCCGGTCGTATCCGTGACCACCATCTATCCGGGGGCCAGCCCAGACGAGATCGAAACCCGCGTCTCCAAAGTGCTGGAGGAATCGCTTGGCTCGCTGAACGGGGTGGACACGATCCAGTCCACCTCGGCAGAGGGCATCTCCCAACTGGTGATCCGGTTTCAGTTGGAGCATTCCGCCTCGGAGGGTGTGCGCGACGTGCAGGAAAAGATCGCCGCCATTCGCAACCGTCTGCCACAGGACATCCAGGACCCGGTGATTCAACAGTTCGACTTTGGCGCGCTGCCGATTATGTCCTTTGCCATTGCACCGAAGGAGGGACAGTTTGCCCCCGGCGAATTACGTCGCCGCGCAGAAGACGACATCAAGCCCCTCTTTGCACGGATCGAAGGGGTCGCCTCGGTGGGCGTCACCGGGGGGCGCGAGCGGGAAATTCATGTGAGCCTGAACCTGGCCTCTTTGCAGGCCCGGCAAATCTCGCCGCAGCAAGTCGTGGGAGCGATCCAGTCGCAAAACATCAGCGTGCCGGCCGGGCACATCACACAGAACGGGCAAGACTTGCTCATCCGCACGCCGGGCGAATTTACCTCGCTGGACGACCTGCGCAACATCGTGGTCAGCGTACGCGGAGCACCGGTATACTTGCGCGACATCGCTACCGTCGAGGATGGCTTCAAGGACGTGAAACAACTGAGCCGTCTGAATGGTCAGGACAGTGTGGTACTCTCCATTCAAAAACAGTCCGGCACAAACACCGTGCAGGTGGCCGATGCGGTGAAAGAAGAGATCACAAAGCTGGAAAAGGACAACCCCGACTTGACCCTCGTCGTCGCCCGCGACGATTCGGTCTTCGTGAAGGACTCGACGAACGATGCCGTCTTCGATCTGATCCTGGGCGGCCTGGGTGCCATGCTGGTCGTCCTGCTCTTCTTCCGGGACATCCGCAACACACTGGTCACCGTCGCCGGCCTGCCTTTCATCATGATCGGTACATTCGGCGTGATGCAATTGACCGGCCTGACGATCAACATGCTGACACTGTTGGCTCTTTCACTTTCTGTGGGATTGGTCATCGACGATGCCATTGTGGTGCGCGAAAATATCTTCCGGCACATGGAAAAGGGGGAACACCCCAAAGAGGCTTCCAGCCGGGGCACTGCCGAAGTGGGCCTCTCGGTCATGGCCATGACCTTTACCATCGTTTCTGTATTCCTGCCGGTCGCCTTTACCACCGGCATCACCGGTCGCTTTTTCCGCTCTTTCGGCCTGACCGTGGCTTTCGCCGTGCTCATTTCGCTGTTCGAGGCCTTTACCTTCGCCCCGATGTTATCGGCCTATTTCTTCAAGCAGCATGAATCCGGTACCGAAGAGGAGCAACACGGCAGTATTTACGGGCGGGTGGACACCCTTTACCGTCGTTTCCTGGGCTGGACGTTGCGCCACAAGGTGATAACCGCACTGATTGCCGTGGTCTTCTTCGCATCCAGCCTGGCAACCCTGCCTTTCCTGAAGTTCGCCTTCCTCGCTGATATCGGACAAAACAGCCTGGACATGGGCATAAAACTGGCCGCCGGGACCACCCTGTCCAAAACGGATGCGCAGGTGCGTAAAGTAGAAGCTATCCTTGCGCAGCGCCCGGAGGTCGAAGATGTTTTGACCACGGTCGGGAGCCGAGGGTCTCCGGAGAGCGCCACTTTCTTCGTCAAGCTGCACAAAGGCATTGTCGCAGAGAATTTGAAAGATGACCTGCGCACCAGCTTGGCCGCCGTGCCCGGATTGGCCTTCGGCGGCGGCGGCATGGAAGGAGGCAGCGCAACCAGTGTGACCGGCCGCGCGATCCAAATCAAGTTGCTCTCCACCGGCGACTTTGCCGCCCTGGACCAGGCCTCGCAACAGGTCATGGCTGCCATACGGGATGTGCCGGGCCTGGTGGGCCTGACGCGCAGCTACGAGCCGGGCAAGCCCGAAATGCAGATTGTTGTGGACCGCCAGCGCGCTGCCGATTTCGGCTTGAGCACCGCGCAGATCGGCTCGACCGTGCGCACGCTGATCAACGGACAGAAAGCCTCGCGTTATCGCCTCGATGGCAATGAGGCCGACATCGTAGTCCGCCTGCGACCGGAAGACCGGCAAAACACCACCGGCTTGCTTTCGTTGTATGTGACTTCTCCGACCGGCACGTCTATCCCGCTCGGTTCGGTAGCCCGCCTGGTGCCGGCGTCCGGCCCCACGCAAATCTTCCGTGAGGACCAGCAACGCGAGATCATCGTTGGCGCAAACTCGGCCGGCCGGACGGACAACGAAGTCGTGCAAGACATTCGTAAACGGCTGGAGGGTGTGAACTTGCCGGATGGCGTGACGCTCAGCTTCGGCGGCCAGACCGAACAGATGCAGAAATCTTTCTCGTCGCTGCTCACAGCCATGTTGTTGGCGGTCATCTTCGTCTACATGGTGCTGGCTTCACAGTTCGGTTCGTTCACGCAACCGCTGGTGATTATGTTGGCTTTGCCGCTCTCGTTCGTCGGTGCGTTTTTGGGGCTATTCCTCACCAGTAAGCCGATGGACATGATGGCCTTGATCGGAATCATCATGCTCATGGGGCTGGTGACAAAGAACTCGATCATGCTGGTGGACTTTACAAACCAGGCGCGTGAGCGGGGCCTGCCTCGCGACGAGGCCTTGATGGAGGCCGGGCTGTTGCGCCTGCGCCCGATCATTATGACCACGCTGGCTCTGATCGTGGGCATGTTCCCCGTAGCCCTGGGTCTCGGCGCGGGCGGCGGGTTCCGGGCCACGATGGCCATCGCCGTCATCGGCGGCCTGATCACCTCGACCTTGCTGACGCTCTTGCTGGTGCCGGCGGCCTACGGATTGATGGACGATGTGGTCAACTTCTGGCGTCGTCCGCACTTCGCGTTCCTGCGTCGTCGCAAGCAGGTGCCGGTGCAGGCAGAGCAGGAGGCGAGGTAGGCCAAGGGGTAATTTTCAATGATCAATTGGCAATGGTCAAGTGCAAATTGATTGACACTGGACAGTAATGGCAGTATACTATGACCATGAATGTCGTCATATCCATCCATGGAGGGTTGGAAGAATGAGTGTAAACCTGAATATGACTACGCCTGTGTCAGAAATGACCGCCCAGGATTTGAAAGCACTGATTGCTGAAACGATGGCGGAGTCGTTACGAGAGATGTTCGCTGATCCGGACGAAGGCATGACCCTACGGCCGGAAATTGGAGAGCGTCTGCGACAGGCACATTCTCGTTTTCTGCGTGGAGAACAAGGTGTGCCCTTGACGGAAGTAGCCAAACGGTTCAAGGTCGAGCTGTGAGATCTTATACGATAGAGTTCTATCCGGATTCTGACCGACTTGGGCAAGCTTGCCCCCGGCACAGTATCACGCGTGTTGAAAAAACTGGCATACCTCGCCAACAACTTTGAGCAGTTGTCGTTAGAGGCGTTAACCGGGGAATTGGCAGGGATGTTCAAATTACGCATCGGCGATTATCGCGTCATCTACACTGTAGATTATCAAGAAAAGCGAATTGTCGTGTACGCCGTTAAACACCGACGTGAAGTTTACAGGTGATCAAGAAATGGAGTTCGGAAATGGGTAAACGACGTGTTATTTTGTCACTACTTCTTTTTCTAATCGCTGCCCTGCTGCCGGCCGCGGCTCTGGCCGCACCGCCTGCGGAGGGGCCGGTGAGCTATGTGGTGCAGCGTGGCGACACGCTGGGCACGATCGCCCGCCAATACGGGGTGGACTACCGGGCCATCGCGCAGGCCAACAACCTGGCCAACCCGGACCTTATCATTCCCGGACAGCGCTTGACGATACCCGCCCCGGGAACCGTAGCCGTGCGAGCCGCAAGCCACAGCGGGTTAACCGGCCGGCTGGTGTTCCAGCTTGCCAGCGGCGGGCCGATCTACACAGTGAATGCCGACGGCACGAATCTGCGACACATCGCCGATGGCTTGGACCCCTCGTGGTCGCCCGACGGGAAGCGTATCGCCTACGCCAACTGGGTGTCCCCCGGCGGAATCTACGTGGCCGGTGCCGATGGCTCCTATTCCTGGCGCGTGTTCGACTGGCCCTCGGCCAAGACGCCGGCCTGGTCGCCGGACGGCAAGGCCATCGTCTTCACACGGCAGATCGGCCCGACACATGGGGACATTGAAAAGTGCTTCAGTTTCTTCGGACGCTCGTTCTGCATGACCTCCGGACCCGATGCGCGCTGGCGCTTGGGCCTGATCGAGGCGGACACCTGGAAGTTCCGCGACTTGCTCTCGTGGGATCACAGCTTTTCGCCCACTTGGATGCCGGACAACCAGACCATCGTCTACGATAGCGACAAGGGTCTGCACAAAACGGCGCGGGACGACAGCTTTGGTGCTCCCGATGTCCATCTGCCATACGTGAACAGCGTGACGCTGGATACGCACGACATGGACCCGCGCGTCTCGCCGGACGGCACGCACATTGCCGTCACCTATCGCCAGCACGACCACCTGGAAATCCACGTGATCAACGCAGACGGCAGCGGGCGAAGGCGGCTGACTTTTGGCGACGGGTTGGGTGTGGCCAAACCGGCCAACAACGCCGCACCGGTCTGGTCGCCCGATGGAAAACAGATCGCCTTCGTCAGCGACCGGGACGGGCGGTGGCGGTTCTACATCATGAACGCGGACGGCAGCAACCAGCGCCCGCTGTTCGCCGGCACGGAAGTGGACGCGCTGCCCTTGCAGTACGGTTTCGCCAACGAACGGGTGATGGACTGGACGGGGAAGTAGGCAGTCGCCAGTCGTCAGATGGCAGTCGTCAGTTGTCTAGTCTCTGACATCTGTCTACTGCCATCTGTCATACGGGCAGGAGAAAGAAAGCCATGGCCAGAACAAGGTAGACGGCCAACAGTTCTGCCCCTTCCAGCCAGTTCGTTTCACCATCCTCAGAGGCCAGAGCCGCAATAAAGACGGCTCCTCCCAGTGCGCCAAGCTCGAAGCGATTGAAGATCAGGTTCAGGGGTTCCGGACTGAGAAAGAGGCTCAGGAATACCAGGAGGGGAGCCACAAACAAGGCGATCTGGAGGCTCGAGCCGAGTGAGATTTCCATGCTCAACTCCATTTGATTCTTGATGGCCGCTTCCACAGCGACCACGTGTTCGGCGACGTTTCCCACGATGGGAATGAGGATCACGCCGAGGAAGAATTCGGTCACACCAAGCTGGGCCACCACAGGCTCAACAGCGCCGACCAGTATTTCGCTGAGCCAGGCTATGAAAATTGTGCTCACTACCAGGATCGCCAGGGATAGCCTGATGCTCCAGCGCACTGGGGTTTCGTGGGCCGCTTCCTCGGCGATGTGTTGCTCGAAGCGAAAGGCGTAGGTGAGGTACAGGCCATACAGAATGATCATGATGGCCGCAACCCCAACGCTCAGTTCATTGGCGGCCCGATGGTCGTATTCCACGGCGTGGAAGAAAAGAGCGGGGATGGCCAACATGATGACGGCTAGGATCATGATTGTGGCCCGCCCGCTGGCACTGCGGCGGTTGAACGTTTGGGTGCCGTGACGCAGTCCGCCCAGCAGCGCACTGGTGCCAAGGACGAGCAAGATGTTCCCCAGAATTGAGCCGGTGATGGAGGCCTTCACCAAGTCGAGGAGGCCAATGCGCAAAGCGGCAATGGTGATGATCAGCTCGGCGGCGTTTCCCAACGTGGCGTTGAGCAGCCCGCCGAGTCGCGGCCCGGTGTGTATGGCCAATTCCTCGGTGGCATCGCCGAGGATGCCGGCCAGGGGCACGATGGCCAAAGCGGAGATGAAGAAGACGAGTATGGGGCTGGCGTGGAGAAACTTGGCTCCAATGGCTACCGGAACCAGTAGCAACAGCAGGTATAGGTATTTCATGGGTAAACCTCCTGTAATTCAGTTGCTGCAGGACCCGCCCCACCGGCGAGTGACCAACATAGCGTCTGTCAGGTCAATGTCTCCATCCGCATCTATGTCTAGCTCGGGAGAGAAGTTTGCATCTCCCAACCGTTCGTCCCAGTGTACGGCGACCAACTGGATATCCACAATATCTATCGCCCCATCGTGGTTGACATCGAGGAGGGTGCAGGGCAAGATGCGCCCTGCGGAATAGGTCATCTGCAAAACAGGGACGAGCGCTTGATCTCCTTCACTGGTTCCCACCACGTATGATTCATCGGTATTATCGGTCCGTCGTACGACGATTCCGTCGTTGGGGAAGCCGGCCAACCATGCCTGCACCAGCGAGGTCAGATCAAAGCAGATAATGTCCGGTGATGAGGCCGGTTCTCCCGCAATTTCCAATTCAAGATAGTCATCCGGGGGAGTGAGACCGGGCAACTTCCAGGGTGAATTGTACGTGACCGACATTTCGGACCAAGGCCGGCGCACCGGATAGGCGACCAACGATGCCTGATTCTGTCCCCCGCTGACGTGTAAACAGAGCGTGGCGGTGACGACCGAGGCGTATTGCGGCACGTCCGCCAGCTTCAAGGCGCGGTAGAGCAGGCGGTCACTCTGGTGGGCACGCAGGCGGGCCTGCTTCGCCGCACCCATATTCTCGGCCGGACTTTCCGGCAGCAGCCAACTGTCGGCGACTGCGTCATCTCCCGACCACGACACAGCGATGGTTGCGACGGTGGCTGTGGGGGTCGGCGAAGGGGTGGCGGTGGCTGTGGAAGTGGGCATGGGCGTGCGCGAAGGGGTGGCGCTGGGCGTAGCTGTAGCCGTAGCGCGTGGCGTCGGTGAAGGGGTCGTGGTCGCGGTGGGTGTCGGTGTATTTCGCCACACGTGCAGTACGATGTCGTCGGTGAAGGGGGGGCTGCCCAGGGTGATCTGGCCGGGGCTGTGTACGAGCGCCGGCCCCCAAACGTCGAGCCCTTGTTTGGTGTCGTACCAGCGTGCCCAATAGTCGCCGGCGGGGGCGGACAAGGTCAGCGGGCCGCCGGCCGGGCCGAGCAGGTAGACGACGTACGTTACGCCGGGGTCGGCCAGGGCGTAGGCTGTGTCGCCGGCCGGCTGATGGGTCACGACCTCGTTGTGTGGGGCGAGCGTCTGGTGGGGAACTTCTTCCCAGAAGCGTGCGAAATAGGGCCAGTACTGTTGGCCGGAGACTGTGCCGGGCGCGGCCAAATCTGCTATCCAGGAACGAAAGTTGATGAAACCACCGGCCATGGCTACTTTCCACCACTCCATACGTTTGGTGGAAGCCTCCTTCTTTTCCTGAGCCGCCTCGTCCATGTAGACCGGTTTGTTGTAAACGCGATTTTCCAGAGTAAACTGGTAGAAATCGTGGGTACATCCGTGAATGATTGTAACATCGGTCCAGTCCTCTTGAGGGAAGGAGTCGGCATTGCAACCGCCGCTGACTGCTACCGGATGGTGGTAAGGGTCGTGATCACGCATGTACGTGCCCAAGTAACGTACCCACGGGGCAAGGTCAAGGTCATTATAATTTCCTTCAATGCGATCCCATTCGTTCATCACCTCCCAAAGGAGAATAGCGGGATCGGCACCGTAGCGAGCCAACGCATAGTCCATGAATCGTTGCACATCTGGGTCCGGTATTTGAAAAGGGAACCATGCGTAATCCATCAGTACCATTTCGATGTGCAGGTTTTTGTCCGCTGCGTCTCGAATAGCTATGTCCAATCTCTGCCAAAATGCCAGATCAAAACGGGTGTAGTCCGGCTGATGGTAGGTCCCGGCGAAGGGCCAGGTGATATAGTCGTCTGACCACGGGGAACAAGCCGTGCAAGGGGGCGCGGCATCGGAGGCGGGCGCACCCAGCAACCAGACTTTCAGCACGTTGTGATTGTAATAGGCTGCTTCGTCGATGAATCCCCACGGTGACGCCTGCTTGCCGAGGGTCCAAGCCTGGATGCCGGCCGGAAAGAAGGGTTCGCCGTTGTCGAAGCGAAAGCTGTAGGGGTGCGCAGGGTCCGGTCGCACGAATCCTTTCGATTCAGAGGGTGGCGCGGTGAAGCTGCCGGTGAATTGCTCGGTCAGCGCAGGGCCGCGATAGGTGATGGCATAATCGTACGGGCCGGATTCAAGCGGCGTGAAACGCAGCCGAAAGAGGGAACCATCTTCGGAATCGGCAAAGCCGTTGACAAGAATGACCGCTCCGCTTGTGGGGGTGAAGACACCACTGACGACCACATCGGTGAAGGGGTTTTCCACGATTGGTTGATCCACGTTCAGGACAAACTCCGACATGGCGAACTGTGGAGGCGCTTCAGGGATCGGGCCTATCAGGGTGACGTGGGGGGCGGCCGCATGGGCCAGGGATTGTGGCCGGCCCGTGGGGGGAATGTTGGCGAATATGACCCATCCGATTAGCAGGGCCAGTGTCAGGGATGTTACCTTAGCGAGGTCGAGAATCCGAACAATCACACACCTCCTCCTGCGCAAAGGTTCAAGGCACATACGAAAGGGTTGGGCACCTGACCCAACCCCTTAGCGAGACGCCTGTGGGCGGTATTGGACTCGAACCAATGACCTCCACGATGTCAACGTGGCACTCTAGCCAACTGAGCTAACCGCCCGACTGGGTGCCATTATAGCATAAACGAGTATTGTTGGCAAGATTTGCCCGATAGGGGCTTGCGCAGCAAATGCCCGCGGAGGACGAGGGGACACCTCTCGTACCTCCCCCCCATTTCTAAAAGTTGGCAACCTTTTGCCACCGAGGGGGATACACTACACCACCTCGATACTGATTCTGCTCACCGGCGATGGCGAATGAGGCGATAGATTCTGTCCACCCATGCGTCCAGCCGCAAGGTTGCCCGCCAGACCAGCGAACGCCAAGGGGACAGCCGGTACCAAGCCCAATGCGTTGGCGTATGCCAGTGTGGTTCTTGGGGGATCGGCAATGCGCGGGCCCACTGGATCGTTGCCGCTCCCCAGGTCAGGCCGGCGCCAAAGGCAACCATGACTACGTGATCACCGGGCTCCAGCCGGCCCTCTTCTATCGCTTCACACAGCGCCAGCGGAATCGAAGCGGAAGAGGTGTTTCCATATTTTTGTAGGTTGACGAACACTTTTTCCATCGGCAGATTGAGATGTTTGGCCGCCGATTTGATGATGCGCAGGTTGGCCTGGTGAGGAATGAAAAGCTCGATGTCTTCCATCTCCAGCCCGGCTGCTTTTGCCGATTCCTTGGCCGCTTTGCCCAGAATGCGGCTCGCAAAGCGGAACACGGCCGGGCCGTTCATTTGCAGGTGGTTCAAGTCGAGGTCCGCCCCAATTTGAGGGACATAGTTGTTGCCAACGGTAGGGCCGGTCAGGAATTGCCCGCCGGAGCCATCGGCGCCCAGCGTGACGGCCAGGATGCCACCAGGGTGCTCGCTAGATTGCAGGAACACCGCGCCCGCGCCGTCGCCAAACAGCACACAGGTGCTGCGATCCTCCCAGTTCAACATGTGGGAGACCGCTTCTGTGCCGATGACCAGGGCGTTGCTATACTCGCCGGTCATCAACATGCTGCGTGCTATGCCCAAACCGTAGACGAAGCCGGAACAGGCCGCGTTCACGTCGAAGGCGGCGGCACCGTCGGCTCCAATCGCGTCTTGCACCATGCAAGCCGTAGAGGGCATGACCCGGTCGGGGGAGAACGTGGCCACGATGATCAAGTCTACGTGGCGGGGGCTGAAATGGGCGACTTGCAGGGCTTCCCGTGCCGCTTTCACGGCCATTGTGATGGCCGTTTCCCCTTCGTCTACTATGCGTCGTTCGACGATCCCTGTACGAGTCTGAATCCAGTCGTCCGAAGTTTCGACAAGTTGTGCCAGGTCGTCATTGGTCATCCGGCGTGCGGGGACGTATTTGCCCCAGCCGGAAATATGTGCATATTGCATTGGATTTGTTTCTCCTTCTGCCTTACGTCTCCACTTGCCCCAAGATCACACAAGCGTTGTGCCCGCCCAGGCCCATGGAGTTGGACATTGCCGCGCGGACGTGCGCCCGGCGAGCGTCGTTGGGCACGTAATCGAGATCGCAGTCTGGATCCGGAGTGCGGTAGTTGATCGTTGGCGGAATCACCTGCTCTTTCACAACCTTGGCGCAGATGGCAAGCTCGATGGCCCCGGAAGCGCCGAAGCAATGGCCGATCATCGATTTCGTCGAGCTGACGGCGAGGCGATAGGCGTGTTCACCGAAGACGGCCTTGATTGCCGCCGTTTCATTGCGGTCATTTAGGTCGGTACTGGTGCCGTGGGCATTGATGTAATCGACTTCTTCTGGTTGCAAGCCACTTTCTTGCAGTGCAGTGCGTATGGCCAGTTGCAGGCCGGCTCCGTTTTTGGCCGGGGCTGCCAGGTGGAAGCCATCCACGGTGGTGCTGTAACCCAGAACCTCCGCATAGATTCGCGCACCCCGTTCTACGGCATTTTCAAACCGTTCCAAGGTCATTACGGCGGCCCCTTCACCGATCACGAATCCGTCGCGCGTAGCGTCGAAGGGGCGACTGGCCCGCTGTGGTTCGTCGTTGCGTGTGGAAAGAGCGCGCATCACGTTGAAGCCGGCAAAGGCAAGCGATACGATGCCGGCCTCGCTCCCTCCGGCGATCATGATGTCCGCATCGCCTCGTTGAATGATCTTCGCCGCTTCGCCGATGGCGTTGCCACCGGTGGCACAGGCCGAAACGACGGCGAAACTAGGGCCACGCAAGCTGTGCCGGATCGCAATCTGTGCGCCGGCGGTGTCGGCGATCATCGCCGGCAGGAAGAAGGGGCTCACCCGGTTGGGGCCGCGTGTACGCAGCGTCTCGGACTCTCTGAGCAAGGTGCCGATTCCCCCGATAGCCGAGCCAATCAACACCCCGACACGGTCTCGATTTGTCGCGGCCAGATCGAGTTGCGCATCGGCCAGCGCCTCGTCGCTCGCCGCCACCGCAAAGTGCAGATAGCGGTCGCTGCGCCGCGCCTCTTTTCTGTTCATGTACTGTTGCGGATCAAAGTCCTTGACCTCTCCGGCAATTTGGGTGGCAAAGGGAGAAGGGTCAAACTGGGTGATGCGATCTATGCCTGATTGCCCGGCCAAGAGCGCACGCCAAGAGGTGGGCATATCATTCCCTACTGGTGTTACTGCACCAAGCCCTGTGATCACAACACGGCTCTTGTTTTTCCTGCGCATTATTCCTCCACTTTTTAACGGTGATCATTTCCTATTCGCAGCAGAGACGGCTAGAGTTTCAAAAAAACTGTGCCAGTCACGTGTGCGTCCCTACAATAATAACACCCCGAACCGGAATTCGATACGGCCCAAGGCGTATCTCTCTCTCTTTTTTGGTGTTATTATTAAGAGGGGCCATTTGCACAGCCAGAAGACCAAATCATACGAAAGGACTGTCCCATGCAAATCGTACGCTTTGTATCTGATTCTACCATAAACTTGCCCGATCGCCTAATCGCCGCGTGGGGAATAGCTATCGCCCCGATATACGTACTCTTTGGAGAGGAGAGCATGATAGATAATGGCGAACAATCGGTGGCCGAATTCTACCGGCGGCTGGCCGATGCAGAGGGACTTCCTACCTCTTCTCAGCCTACGCCGTCCGATGTGGCCGAGATATATCGCCGGCTCATGGCCGAAGGGGCCACAGACATCATCTCGATCCACGTGACGGCGAGGTCTAGCGGAACCTGCAACAGCGCCGAACTGGCCAAGAAGATGGTAGAAGGGGAGGGGGCCAACATCCACGTGGTCGATTCCGAGAGTACCTCTCTGCACATGGCCTTCATGTTGCGCGAAGCCATAGATGCTGTGGAGGCCGGCGGAAGCGCGGAAGATGCGCTGGCCGCGATCGAGCGCGTGAAGGCGCACAGCGCCATGTTCTTCACCGTCACCCAGGTGGAACACTTGGAGCGCAGCGGTCGTACCCACGGAGCTGAACAGTCCATCCAGGCCGCCGTGAAAGTCCAGCCGGTGATTGCCATTGACGAGGGCGTTCCCAAGGTCGTCGATCAGGTGCGCACGCGCCGTGGCGGGTTCACCCGCGTGATTGGCTTGATGCAAGAAGCGGTGGGAGACCATACCATTCGCCGGCTGGGCGTGGTGCATGGCAACGTCTTGCCCTCCGCGCTGGAACTGGCCGACATG
Organism: Chloroflexota bacterium; assembly: GCA_013151955.1. Classification (GTDB taxonomy): domain Bacteria; phylum Chloroflexota; class Anaerolineae; order Ardenticatenales; family JAADHH01; genus JAADHH01. Next base: position 10,621 of record JAADHH010000101.1, on the reverse strand, counting down.
GCCGCGGAAACGTTCGACTTCCCCCGTGACGATATTCTGATCGGCGATTTTGGCCCCGGTCTCACGGTACACTTTGGCCCCGGCCTGCTGGGCGTTACCGCGCGCTGGGAATAGAATCAACGGTTTGCCACACCACGGAAATTGTGGTATCATCCACTCTATGATACGCATCGCGCTTGACGTCATGGGAGGCGACTACGCGCCAGCCGAGTTGGTGCGTGGCGGTATCGAGGCCGCCCGAATCCACAACGTCCATACACTGTTGGTCGGCGACCCGCAAGCCATTGCGCCGATCGTGCAACAGCACGACCTGACCATGGCCCGCGTAGATGTGGTGCCGGCCACACAGTCTTTGGCGATGAATGAAGACCCGGTGCGGGCAGTACGGGCCCGCCCCGATGCCTCGGTGACTGTGGCCAACCGGCTCGTGCGAGATGGACAGGCAGACGCTGCCGTCACGTTGGGACATACGGGAGCGGGCCTGGTCTCTGCACTCTTCACCCTGGGGCGGTTGCCGGGTATAGACCGCCCGGCCGTCGGTGTTCCCTATCTCTCCATCCAGCCCAAAACGCTGCTCATCGATGCCGGCGCCAATGTGGATGTGCGTCCCCGTCACCTGTTGCAGTTCGCCGCCGCCGGGAGCGCTTTCATGCACGCGATGCACAATATCCCGCACCCTACTGTCGGCCTGCTCACCAATGGGACCGAGGATAACAAGGGGGGCCGAGTCAGCCGGCAGGCGTTTGACATGCTGCAACAGAGCAATCTGAATTTTATCGGCAATCTCGAAGGATTGGACCTGCCGCGCGGCACGGCCAATGTCATTGTTTGCGACGGCCTCACCGGCAACATCGCCCTGAAAGTGAGCGAAGGCCTGGCAGAAGTCCTGCTCGATCGCGTGGCCGCTGCGTTGCGGGAAGCCTTGCCGGCCAATATTGCGCAGGAGATGGTATTGCCCCTGCTCCACCGCCTGCAAACAGAAAACAGCTACGCCTATATTGGGGCCATGCCGCTCCTGGGCGTGAACGGCGTTAGTTTGATCGGGCATGGTCGCTCTCGGGCCCAAGCCGTCATTGGAGCCATGGGGCAGGCGCGTCTGGCCGTGGAGAAGCATTTGGTAGGAGCATTGCAAACAGAACTCGCTGATGTGGTAGGAGAAGAAAATGCCTAGACAAAATCATCGTGTCGTCATTACCGGCACAGGAGCGGTAACCCCCTTCGGTGAAGGGATGGATGTGTTGTGGGATGGGCTGAGCCAGGGTCGCTCTGCCGTGGACCGTGTCTCCCAATTCGAAGTTGACGACCTCCCCGTCCAAATCGCCGCCGAGGTGCGCGGTTTCGATCCACTTGACTACATGGACACTCGTATGGCCAAGCGCACGGCCCGTTTTACCCATCTGGCCTGGGCCGCTACAAAAATGGCCCTGGAGGAAAGCCAGTTGGACATTGGCAAGGAAGATAGCTGGCGCGTTGGCGTGGAGATGGGGAACGCCGTCGGCAGCCTGAGCGATGTGCTGGAACAACACGACATCCTGCTGAAGAAGGGGGCCCGTCGCATCGTGCCTACCACGGTCCCTTCGGTGCTGATCAACATGGGAGCCTGCAACATTGCCATGATGCTGGGTGCCCGTGGGCTGGCCAGCGCACCTGTGGCTGCTTGCGCGACCGGCATCTATGCCATCGGGGAGGCCGCGCGCCGGCTGGAGCGTGGCGACGTCGATGTGATGATTGCCGGTGGTACCGAGGCCATCCTCAATCCCCTGGCCATGGCCGCCTTCTGGCGCATCCAGGCCCTCTCGACGACAAACGACGACCCGCAAGGAGCTTGCCGTCCCTTCGACGTGCAACGCAACGGCACGGTGATGGGCGAAGGTGCCGCCGTGGTCATCCTGGAAACGGAGGAACACGCCCTGGCGCGGGACACATCCATCCTGGCTGAAGTTACCGGCTATGGAATCTCTGAAGATGCCTTCCACCTCATCGCCCCCGAACCGGCCGGTCACGGTGCTGCACACGCCATGCAACTGGCTCTGCGGGATGCCGGCCTGCAGCCGGAGGATGTGCACTACATCTCGGCGCATGGCACCGGCACACCGCTCAACGACCTTTCGGAAACTTTGGCCATCAAAGAGGTGTTTGGGGAGGCTGCCTATCAGGTGCCGATCAGCTCGATCAAGTCCATGGTTGGCCACACGCTGGGCGCAGCCGGGGCTGTCTCTGCCGTCGCCAGCGTGCTCGTGATCCAAAACGGCCTGATCCCGCCGACCATCAATCTGACCAACCCCGACCCGCAATGCGACCTGGATTACGTGCCGCTGAAAGCCCGTCCGGCGCAGGTGGATGTGGTCATGAACAATGCCTTTGGCTTCGGCGGGCAAAACGGCTGCCTCGTCATACAGCGGTATACTCCGTGAGCGCAAGCATGGAATTCCACATCTCGCGTGCGGCGCGGGATCGCTATCAAGTTGACGAAACGTTGTTCTCGTTGCACGGCAACGTGGTCTTTGCCAACTTTCACGCGGCGAGAATCCTGGCCCAGAGAATCAACGACAAACACGATTTGCTGCGATTCCCCGAACAGACGGTGCGCGCCGGCCAGATAAACGCGATGGGCCTGATTGACGAAATCGATCACTTCATTGTGGCGCTGTATCGTCAGCAGAAGAATCCCCAACTCATGCCCCAGGCGCTGGCCTGGCTTGACCAAAAGGTGGGAGAGAAAGCCGTTGACGAGGCCCTGCGCAGATTCACGCACGAGTTCCCACCGGTCGCCGTCTATCGCCGGGAGATTGCGGTTGACGCTTACCTGGCAGGCGAAAGTGACGGTATCCCCCACCGGCAGATCGCCTTGGAAGAGATGCTCCTGCTGTGGTTGGCCAATGCGAATCCGGCATTCGCTCCCTACCGGGAGTTATTCAACGATGTGAGCCTGGAGAAGGACACGGCTTACCATGAACTGATCGCAAGTTTGCACGACTTCCTCGATACGCAACCCACCTTTGGCCCCGATGACCAGAACCTGGTGGACATGCTGCGCGAACCGGCGCAGGCTGTGCCACACTCCCTCGCGGGACAGTTGGAATACATCCGGGAAAAGTGGGGCTTTTTGCTGGGCCGCTATCTCTATCGCCTGCTGGGCAGTTTGGACCTGATCAAGGAAGAAGAGAAACTGGGGCTGCGTGGGCCGGGCCCCGCCCAAATGTACGACTTCAGCGGCCTCGACCTGGCGGAGGAACGCTTCAGCGCAGATCGCGATTGGATGCCGCGCCTCGTGCTGATGGCCAAGAACGCCTATGTGTGGTTGGACCAACTCTCCAAGAAGTACCGGCGCTCAATCACGCGCCTGGACCAGATTCCCGATGAAGAGCTTGATACGTTGGCCCGGTGGGGGTTTGGCGGACTGTGGCTCATTGGTCTCTGGGAACGTAGTCCGGCCTCGCAGCGGATCAAGCAGATGTGCGGCAATCCCCAGGCGGTGGCCTCGGCCTATTCCCTGTTCGATTATCAGGTCGCGGCGGATCTGGGCGGTGAGGAAGCCTATCAGGACCTGAAAAATCGTGCCTGGTCTCGAGGCCTGCGGCTGGCAACCGACATGGTGCCCAACCATGTTGGCATCTATTCCCGCTGGGTGGTAGAACACCCCGACTGGTTCGTATCTTTGGATTACAGCCCCTTCCCGTCCTACACGTTCAATGGGCCAGACCTTTCGACAGATGAGCGCGTTGGGATTTTCCTGGAGGACCACTACTACACCCGCAGTGACGCGGCCGTCGTGTTCAAGCGGGTGGACCGCTGGACGGGTCAGGAGCAATACGTCTATCACGGCAACGATGGCACCAGCATGCCCTGGAACGATACCGCGCAGTTGAATTATCTGAAGCCGGAGGTGCGCGAAGCCGTGATCCAGGAGATCTTGCGTGTGGCGCGCAAATCTCCGGTCATCCGTTTCGATGCGGCCATGACCTTGACCCGGCAGCACTACCAGAGACTCTGGTTCCCGGAGCCGGGCACAGGCGGGGCCATCCCCTCGCGTGCCGACCACGGCCTGACGAAGGCCCAATTCAATGCCGAAATGCCGCACGAGTTCTGGCGCGAGGTGGTGGATCGGGTGGCCGAAGAGGCCCCGGACACGCTTTTGCTGGCCGAAGCCTTTTGGTTGCTGGAAGGCTACTTCGTGCGCACACTGGGCATGCACCGCGTTTATAACAGCGCCTTCATGAACATGTTGCGGGATGAAGACAATGCCAAATACCGCACCGTGATGAAGAAAACGCTCGAATTCGATCCGGAGATTCTCAAACGTTTCGTGAATTTCATGAATAACCCGGACGAGGAGACGGCCGTAGCCCAATTCGGCAAGGGCGATAAGTATTTTGGCATCAGCACAATGCTGGTCACCTTGCCCGGTTTGCCGATGTTCGGTCACGGCCAAATTGAAGGATTCACGGAAAAGTATGGGATGGAATATCGCCGGGCGTTTTGGGATGAGCGGCCCGACGAATGGCTGGTACAACGTCACGAACGGGAGATTTTTCCGTTGCTGCACCGCCGCTATCTCTTTGCGGACGTGGCGAACTTTTTGTTGTACGATTTCTTCACAGAGGCAGGAACCGTCAACGAGGATGTGTTTGTCTATTCCAATCGCGCCGGCGAGGAGCATTCGCTGGTCGTTTACCACAATCGCTATGCCTCGGCCAGGGGGTGGGTGCGAAACTCGGTGGCCTACTCCGCGAAGGAGGGCCCGGACGGCGCGCGCCGGCTGATACGCAAGACGCTTGGTGACGCGCTGGGATTGCACAACGACGCCAACTACTTTTGCATCTTTCGGGATCACCGGACGGGATTGGAATATCTGCGGAATAGCAAGGCGTTGTGGGACAAGGGATTGTACGTGGAACTGGGAGCGTACCAGTGCCACGTGTTCCTCGATTTCCGCGAAACAGAGGACAACGCCTGGCACCAGTATGCACACCTGGCCGCGTACCTGAATGGCCGGGGTGTGCCCAGCATGGAGGAGGCCTTGCAGGAAGTCTTCCTGCAACCGGTTCACTACCCCTTCAAAGAGCTTGTCAACGCCGACCTCTTCCGCCGGCTGATGGAAGCGAAGCAAACCGACCCCGCTGGTGATTTCGAGAGCCGGCGCGCACTGCTGGATGAAGTGGAAGGGAAAGTCACCACCCTGCTCAGCGAGATCAAACGGTTCACGAATGGCGAAGGTGATGTGCAGGCGACAACACGCGACATTCGGCATCAGTTGGAGGTCACGTTGCAGTTGCCCGTGTTGGAAGACCGCTTTGCGCAGGCCGATCTGCCGGCCGAGACCCTGGAACGCTTCCGGTCTGCGGCGCAATATTTGCAAGGCCGGCTGGACGACAGCCCGGCGACGTGGGGCGCGATGTTTGGCTGGTTGTTTGTCCATTCGCTGGGCAGGGTGGCGGGTGAAGCCGGCTTCGCGCAGCAGAGTCGAAGTTGGATCGACGAATGGCTTTTCGGCAAGATCGTCGCCGGTGTGCTCCGCGATCTCGGCCTCGATGAGCCGGCGTCCTGGCGGGCCGTGGCCCTGATCAGGTTGCTCACCACGCATGGGATGAAACCGCCAGCGCCTGCGCGCGGCGAGGATGAAGCCGGACATGCGCAAATCCGCCCCCCCGAGCCGAGCGCCTACCAGGTGCTCGCCGGCTGGCTGCAAGATGGCGATGGACAACAGTTTCTCCAGGTCAATCGCTATCAGGGTGTTTTGTGGTTCAACCAAGAATGCCTTGAGGAACTTATCTGGTGGGGATTCTTGCAGGCAGTGGTTACCACGCTTGCCGGTCGTCGGCGGCCGGCGCGCGACGCCGCCGAGGAAATCGTCGCCTGTTTTGGTGTCGTGGAAAGATTACAGGAAGCAACGGCAAACTCAGGGTACCGGGTGGAGGAAATGTTGGCAGCGGTGCGCTGAGGTGGTGTCAGAAGTCAGATGTCAGTCGTCAGATGTCAGTCGTCAGAACGTGTTGCGTGTTCCGACGCCGACGCTCGACGCTCCTCGCTCCACGCTCCACGTGCTGCGCTACGATTCTTGCTCGAAGTCGGTGATGAATTGATCGCTCGTCCGGCGCAGGGCCGATTCCGCGTCGAGGCCACGCAGGCGGGCCCAATCTGCCAGCGCGAACAGGCACTCCCCGATGCCCGCTTCGCTGACGACCTCTTCCTTCGTCACCGATGTGATGGCCACTTCCAGTGTGTCCAACAGGGCATTCCAGCGGTCGGTCAGGTTTTCGCCTGTCCATCCCATGCGCCGGGCCTTGTCGGCGATTCGTTGGGCGCGGGATAGCGCCGGCAGTGCGGGGGGAATGCCGGCGAAGGGATGTTTTTGGCGGTCTTCTTTGCCCACTTCGGTACCTTTGATCTGCTCCCAGTTTTGGAGCACTTCTTTGGTGTCCGACACCTGTACGTCGCCAAACACGTGGGGGTGGCGGCGTACGATCTTTGTGCGCACATCTTCGATCACGTCGGCCAGGTTGAAGATATTTCCCTCGCTGGCCATTTGGGCGTGCATGACAATTTGCATGAGGAGATCGCCCAGTTCTTCGCGCAGGTCGGCCATATCTTCGCGGTCCAACGCATTGAGCACTTCGTATGTCTCTTCGAGCAAGGCGACGCGCAGGGTTTGATGCGTCTGTTCTTTGTCCCAGGGACAGCCATCGGGCGCGCGGAGATGAGCGATCACGTCGGCGAAGGCTTCCAGCGAATGGGCACCTGGCCGTGGTGGAACGTAGAGCGATGTCAGGTGGTCGATCCAGGGTTGTCGGTCGATCTCGTAGAGGGGCAGGTCGTGGACACGCATGGTGTCTGTGCCGGCGGCCTGGACCAGGCGCACAGGGTGATCGTCCGGGTAGAGGGCCATCAAGGTGAGTTTGACTTCGCCGGCGACCAGGCGGCTGTAGAGTTGGGCAACGAGCGCCGGCCGGTCGGGGTCCAGCGAAGGGTAGAGGTGCGCAGCCAGGTCCGTTGCGTCGGCGATCTGCAGGCCCTTGTCCAGGGCATCGATGCGGAGCGCGGTCAGGGCCGGCTCGATAAAGCTGAGGCCGGCGACGACGCGCACGGGGAGGCCTTCCTGCTCAGCAGCTACGCGGATCTGCGGCACCGACGCTTCGCCGATGGCCGGATGTCCGGGCACGGCATAGATTACCCCGTCCGGGCGGCGTCCCAGCGCAATAACGCGTGTGGCGATTTCTTGGTACAGGGCCTCGAAACTGTCATGTGCTTCGTACAGGCTGTCGAAGCTCTCGATTGTGGCCTGTCCGGGCAAGGCGGCCACCGTAGGGTGGCGCCGGGTGCGTACCCAGATTTCTGTCGCGGTTTCCAGCGTTGTGTGTGCTTCGACGGTGAGCAGGTTTGGTGTGCCGGGGCCCAGGCCCACGATTGTTATTTCAGCCATTCGTTTCTTTTCCTCGATATTGGGTATCATACGCGGCGCTGTTCAGGCAAGGCCTGTGCCGGACAGAAACCGGCACAGACACCGAGTCGACAAATGAATTCGCTGCCTGGTACGCGAGGTGCGTTGTAAACGGACTTCCTCTGTGCGACGGTGAACCCCGTTCAAACCGGTTTGAACGGGGTTCATCATCGCCGGCGGGTAGTTGCTTATTTTTGTGCGTGCTTCACAGAATCCCCTGTTCCTTCAGGGCGGCCATGCGGTCGCGGCCATACCCCAGATAGTTCAGGTAGACGAACTCGTTGTCCGCACCGACCGGACGGCAAACCCACTTCGTGCGAGGCGGGGTTTCCGTCATCTTCCAGGGTGTTCCCTGCATGGTCAATTCACCATACACAGGGTCGTCCACTTTCTCAAAAGCGCCCCGTTTCCACCAATGTTCCTCGTTCAGCGTTTGTGTGGGGCTATTCACCCGCCCGGTAGCGACAATCCCCGGGCCTCGCTTGTTGAGTACGTAGTCGTGCACCATTCCCAGGATTTCGTCGGCTGTGTAATTCTGGGACCACGCCTCGACGATGCTGTGTAACGCAATCTTGTTTTCCATTTGTAGCCGGTCTATGAACCCCTTGAAACGGGGGTCCTGCCGTAACTCCGGCCGGCCCATAATGGTGGTCAAGGCCTGGAAGTTGACGTCCGAGAAGCCGGCGATCATCGTAAAGCCATCTTTGCAGCGGACGAAGGTGTAGGGGAAAACTGAGGTGTCGAGCAACCCGATGCGTCCCCGTTCCACACCGGCCTTCTCGTACCACAAAATCATGTCCTCCATGAAGCGCATGATCGCCTCGCTGCCGGTGATGTCAATCATCTGGCCCTTGCCGCTCAGTTCTCGATGGTGCAAAGCGGCCAGGCTGGCGAAGGCACCCCAGGCCCCGGACGCGTACCATCCGAACCAGTTGCCGGCCTTGGTCGGCACTTCCCACGGTTTGGGTTCCTCTCCGGTCGGCATTTCGCCGGTGACATGAAGGATGCCGGAAAGGGCCTGGTCGGCGACCTCATAGTCCGGTTTGTTCGATTGCCGTTTGGCTTCCGGGCCGAACTGGCCGTATGTGGAGTGTGCCACATAGATCAAGCGTGGATTGATTTCCCGCAATTGCCGGTAGCCCACGCCCCAGCTATCCATCTGGCCGGGTTTGTGTGTTTCTACGATCACATCGGCATGTCCGGCAAGTTCTTTCAGGATCGCGCGGCCACCTTCGCGGGTCAGGTCCAACGTGATGTGCAGCTTATTTCGTCCTTCCACAAGATACCCCAGGCCTGTGCCCTCATGCTCCAGGCCGAAGGGGGAAAAGAAGCGTGCCGTATCACCGCCAGGCGGCTCCACGCGAATCACGCGGGCCCCAAATTCGGCCAGGAAGGCGGAACAAATCACGCCGGCCATGCTCTTGTGGCTCAGGTCCAACACGACGATGTCTTCCAGCGCTTCCGGTTTGCCGGCCGCTGTGGTCGGATCGTCCCGTTCTCGAATCCATTCCCCCCACGAAACCTTATTTGCAGTAGACATTTTTCTCCTCCCTCTTGCTACATGAGTTGGCCTTCGCCCTGCCAATCGTCGGGGGGCTTTGCTCCTGGGCGATCGGCCCACCGGCCGACAACGCCCTGCTCCGTGAGCGCTTGTATACGCTTGGACGAAAGGCCGAGCAGGTTGCGGAAGACATAGTCATTGTGGAACCCCACGGGTCGCGCGGGCCAGCGATACCGTCCCGGCGTTTCCGAAAGTTTGGGGGCCGGCCCGTACTCCGTCATCTCTCCGTACAACGGGTCCTGGAATGTCCAGACCGACCGTCGCGTGCGCAGATGGTCGTCTTCATAGTGATCTTTTACCGTTGTCACCGGTGTAGCGGCGAAGCCGAATTCAGCGCCCAGGTTGTCCAGTTCCTGTTTGGATTTGTCACCGGCCCAAGCAGAGATTTTCGCGGAAAGGGTCTCGTTGTTGGCTGGTTGTAGGCGGTCCGGCAACGTAGCAAAGCGGGCATCTTGGGCCAGTTCCGGTTGTCCCATGGCCTGGCACAGACTACCGAACGATTCGTCATCGCCGGCGGCAATGGCCACAAATCCATCGGTGCAGCGGAACACGCCCGATGGGCTGATGGCCACGTCCCGGTTCCCGTAGCGTTCGCGTTCCTTGCCGGTGAGGTGCTGGTAGAGCCACGTCCAATCGAGAATGCGGACCAGTCCTTCTCCCTGCGAATACTCGATGAATTGTCCCTTTCCGGTTCGGTCCCGGTAGTGCAAGGCCGCCAGAATTGCCAGGTCATTCATCAACGCGCCGAAGAAGTCACCGATGAAGATGCCATTTTTCATTGGCGAGCGTCCTGGGAAGCCGGTGATGCTGGCCATCCCGCTGACGGCTTGGGCCAGCAGGTCGTACGAGGCGCGTCCCACTGAGAAGGGCCCCCACTGCCCAAAGCCGTTCGCTGCCAGGTAGATGAGTTGCGGGTTGACTTCGACGAGCTGGCGGTAGCCCAGTTCAAAGGAATCGAGCCCGCCGGCACGCAGGTTTTCCACCACCACATCGGACTTGGCCACAAGCTGACGGAAAAGTTCTTTCCCCTCCTCCTTGTGCAAGTCGAGGCCAATGTGGTATTTATTGTGGTTCACCGGGGTAAAGCCGGAGCAGAGGTTGCGCCAGAAGAAACCTTCCGGGGGGACATAGCGCATCGTGTCGCCGCCGGGGGGCAGCTCGACCTTGATCACCTCCGCACCGAACTCGGCCAGATAATCGGGTGCAGCCGGCCCCAGCACGAGGGTACACATCTCGACGACACGTACCCCACGCAGGGCTTCCGGTTTCTGGAAGATTTTGGTCGGATCGAAGGTCTCGGCTGTCCAGTCGAAATAAGACCGCCCATCGTCCATGATTTTCCTCCTTTCTAAGAGTTCTTCCACACGTAAACCACCTGAACACTCTGTTCAGGTGGTCTCGGCAAAGGGCAGATCGTCTGGCGAAGAGCCCAACAGATGATGGCCACGACGAGGCAGATAGAAAAATTATAACACGGTATCAACCAAGAGTCAATGGGGGTATTAGTCGGGGCAGGCTGAAATCCTTGACACCCCAAATTCGTATCTTCTCAATATTCCGGGGCGAAGAAGTTCGACTTTTACCAAAAGTCGAACTTCTGGGTCGCCCCACCCCGTTTTATT
>JAADHH010000067.1 GCA_013151955.1 Chloroflexota bacterium | reverse complement strand
ATCTTCTCAATATTCCGGGGCGAAGAAGTTCGACTTTTGGTAAAAGTCGAACTTCTGGGTCGCCCCACCCCGTTTTATTGAGAAGATACGAAAAACAGAGATAAAACATTCAGAAAAATCTGTGTGCGAAGCCTGTGTAAATCTGTGTCCCCTGTCCTTTTGTCAACTGCCCCGCGAGGGGCCACATTTTCTGAGCGAAGTCTCGGACAATGCGTAGTAACCTTTCTTCTTCGCCTGGCTACTGGGCCGGGTGACGTGCGGTCACTCGTTCGCCGGGGTAGCCCCTTATTCGTCCAGCTCGATGCGCACTTGCGTGCCCCGGCCGGGGGTGCTTTGGAAGCGGACAGTGCCGTTTAGCATTTCCACCCGTTGGCGAACAGAGGCCAATCCCAACGTTTTGTGTGCGCGTGACTGCGCAATTGCTTCGGCCACGTCGAAGCCCCGGCCATTATCTTCGACGGTGGCAATGATACCTCTGTCCTGCAAGTCCAGCATGATCTGAATCTGGGAGGAATTTGCGTGGAGTTCAACGTTCAGCAAAAGTTCCTGGATTGCGCGAAACAACGTCACTTCCAGGTCTGGGGAAAGCCGCCGTTCCGTGCCGATCACGCGCAAGCTGGTGGCGATACCGGTCTTCTTCTCAAAGTTTTCTATGTGTCGTCGCAGGGTGGGGACCAGTCCCAGATCGTCGAGCATCATGGGGCGAAGGTCAAAGATGAAGTCGCGAATCTTCTGGAAGGTGGAATTCGCGGCTGTTTTGAGGCTGGCCAGTTCTGTACGGGCCTGGCTGGTATTGTTGTCGAAAAGGCGCTCACAGATTTCAGCCTGGAGAATCAGGTTGGTCAAAGATTGCGCCGGGCCATCATGCATCTGGCGCGCCAAACGTTTTCGTTCTTGTTCTTGGGCTTCGATAATCAGGTGGGCAGCTTGTTGGTCGGCGTCGTGGGCCGTACTTTCATCGGGAATCTCTAGCTGCGCCGGCAAGTGTTGTCCGACCTCGACGAATCGTTGCAATCCCTGGGAATAGCGTTCCAGGTTGCGTTGCTTGTTGCGCAATTGCTCTACCTGGCTGCGCATCATGAAGAGACGCATTTGCGCTTCCTGCGCACTTTGATAGAGCGTGCGAATATCCTCCCGCGGATAGGTATCCAGGTTCATTTCCATTTGGTGGACTTTGTTGGTGATCTGCACGTTGCGTTGGGATAGGCGCTCGACTTCGCTGGCACTCTGACGGATCAGAACGTCTATTTCGCGCAGCTCTTTTTGAATCAAGGCCTGTTCCTGTGCGCTTTCGCGCACCAATTCTTGCAATTGCTGGAGCAAATCTGTGGTTCGGGTCTTGTCCATTTTCAGGCTTCGCTCTCACGTGGAGGTTCCGTCTTTGTGTCTTGTAAACGTATCCAGCCATGGCGCAGCGCATAGACCGCTGCTTGGGTCCGGTCGTTGACGGCCAGTTTGCGAAGAATGGATGTCATGTGATTCTTGACCGTCTGACGACTGATGCCCAGCGAATAAGCGACTTCTTTGTTGCTAAATCCTCGGGTAATGTACTGGAGGATTTCCATTTCTCGGGGAGACAGAGGAATGAACATCTCATCGGCAAAATCTGTGTCTATCGCCAGTTTTTCGAACTGGGAAAGTAGCCACGAGGCCATTTGCGGTTCTCCAAAGACTTTGTCGTTGATCACATAGTGTCCTTGGGACACTTCTCGAATGGCCTTCATCAAATCATCAGGAATGACGTCCTTGGGGTAATAGGCAGAGGCGCCGGCACGAATGGAACGAAACAATTGCTCCTCATCGTGATACGCCGTGAGTACGATAATGGCTGTTTCTCGCAAATCTTCTTTCACCTGCCTGGTGACTTGTAGCCCATTCAGAGAGGGCAGATTGACATCGACGATCATGACGTCGGGACGCAATGCTCGTGCTGTCTCCACCGCTTCCTGGCCGTCAGCGACCTCCGCAATGATCTCGATGTCCGGCTCAATTTCCAGGATACGGCGGAGGCCCTGTCGGAACAAGGGATGATCGTCAATCAAGAGCACCCTTATCTTTTTCACGGTTTCTGCCCTTTCTCTTCTAACAGATTGTCATCTGCCATGGCGTAGGGGATATCCAGGGTGATCCGCATACCACCCGATGCACGATTGAACACGTGAAATTCACCACCTAACAGTTCGACTCGATTGCGCATACCGAGCCAGCCAGTTCGCGGATTGGAGAGACCATTTCCCCGGCCGGTGAACCCCTTTCCATCATCTTCGACAACCAGGGAAAGACTGTCCGCTCCATTTTCCAGACGCACAGCAACATGATTCGCGTCGGCATGTTTTTGGATGTTGTGTAAGCACTCTTGTATGACACGAAACAGGGTGATTTCTAGTGTGGCGGGGAGGCGTCTCCTGCCTAGAGAGGTTTGCAGTTCCAGGGCAATGCCGGTGTTCTGTTGGAACGTTTGCGCATACCGTTCGAGCACCGGTTCCAGGCCAACTTCTTCGAGCAAGGTGGGTTGAAGTTCAAAAACCATTTGTTGAAGGTCTTTGAGTCCCCTTTGGAGTTCGTCCAGCAAGTCATCGAGTCCCTGGTCTGCGGTTTCCATGTCCACCCGCATAAGTCGTTTGGCAGACCGTAGCTCAAATATGGCGTTGGCCAGCAGTTGCCCGGGGCCATCGCTAAGTTGTTGGGCCAGTCGCCGGTACTCGTTTTCGATTGCCAGGAAGCCGGCCCCCATGGGGAAGGATGCTTTTGGTGTACGGGCCATTCTCTTTCCAGTCGTTCAATAACGTACGCTTGTGTCGTGGTTGCTACCAGTATACCACACCTTGGCCAATATCGTCAAACTTCCGTATTCATCCATGTCCCTGCGCGCGGCGTTACAAAAGGCTCACGGGATCGACATCTATGCGCCAGCCGATGGGGTAGGAAACGGAGGTGAGCAAGGGGTAGGGATCGGATGCACGGACGATAATTTGCCAGCGGTAGTAGCCCCGCAGCCGGGTAAGATAGCAGGGCGCCGGCCCCACCAGGCGGATACCGGCGAGACCTTTCTGCTGGATGCGCAATTGCAGCAGCCGGCCCATTCGTTGGGCCTCCTGCTGGCATTTCTCTGCCTGGCGGTGCAGGTAGAGGAGTTTAACGAGGCGACCAAATGGTGGGTAGCCCTGTTCCCGTCGAAAGCTGCTTTCGTACCGGTAGAAAGCGTCGAAGTCGTGCCGGCTGGCGGTTTGGATGGCATAATGTTGTGGCGAATAACTTTGCACGACCACTTTCCCGCCAAGAACGCCCCGCCCGGCCCGGCCCGCCACTTGGGTGAGCAATTGGAAGGTTCGTTCAGCCGCGCGAAAGTCGGGCAGATGGAGGGCGGTGTCGGCGCTGATGACGCCCACCAGCGTGACCATCGGCAAGTCCAGCCCCTTGGCGACCATCTGTGTGCCGATCAGCACGTTTGCTTCGCCCTTCGAGAACGCCCGCAACAACGCCCCGTGCGCCCCCTTGGGGCCGGTGGTGTCGCGATCCCAGCGCAAGGTGCGCGCCTCGGGAAATCGCTCTTGCACGGCAGCCTCCAGTTTCTGTGTGCCCAACCCAAAGAATTTGATGCGCCGGCTCCAACATTCGGGGCAGATGGTGGGGACGGCGACGCGGGTATTGCAATGGTGGCAGGTCATCTGGCGCTGGTCATCGTGGTAGGAGAGGGTCACATCGCAGCGTGGACAGCGCATGACGTACCCACAGTCCCGGCAAAGGACAAAGCTGGCCGACCCCCGGCGATTCAGAAAAAGGATCACCTGTTCGCCCGCGGCCAGTGCCGTTTCCATGCTTTCCTGTAAGGCACGGCTGAAGATGCTGGTGTTTCCGGCGCGCAGTTCCTGGCGCAAATCTACCACTTGCACGGGGGGGAGGGGACGGGTCTCGGGTTTCGATTTTGGATTGACCGGTCCTGGCTCGCCGGTGGCCGGCGACCGGCTGCCGCTCATGATGCGCTGCGCCAGACGCAGGTAGAGGTAGTCGCCGCGACGGGCGCGGTAGGCGCTCTCCATGTCGGGCGTAGCGCTGCCCAGGATTACGGTGGCGCCGGTCAGATGCGCAAGCTCCTGGGCCGTGTCTCTGGCGTGGTAGTGCGGTGTTTGCTGGACTCCGGAACCTTCTTGCTTGTAGGTCCACTCGTGAGCTTCGTCCAGCACGACCAGTCCCAAACGGGGCAGGGGAGCGAAGAGCGCCGAGCGGGAACCAATCACCAAGTCTATCTCGCCGCGCTGAATCCGCCGCCAAGAGTCGTACCGCTCGCCGAGGGAGAGTTGGGAGTGGAGTACGGTCAGCCTTTCGGGAAAACGGGCCGCAAAACGTTGGATCGTTTGCGGCGTGAGCGCGATCTCGGGCACGAGGACGATGGCTTGTCGCCCCTGCCGGATCACCTCAGTTACTGCTTGCAGATAGAGTTCGGTCTTGCCACTGCCGGTTACGCCGTGCACCAAAATGACACGCGGAGAAGCGTCGGAGGAAAGGCGGGTCCTGATTTCTTGCCATGCCCGCTGTTGGTCCGCAGTCAATTCCGGCGGCGTTGCCAAAGCTGTGTCCAGTCCGGCCAGCGGGTCCCGCCAAACCTCGCGTTTTTCCAGGCAGACCAAGTTGTGTGCCTGCAAATCCTGCACGTGGGTGTGGGCGGCACCGGTGGCCTTCAACAAGTTTGGAAGCGGCGTGGCCTGGCCGGCGCGCTGCAGGTAATCAAGGATCGCTTGTTGTTTGGTACTTCCCCGGAGGGCGTAGACACGGCCCATCACCTCCGCAGGGGGCAGGGCCAGGTAGACGGCGGCGGGATCACGACGACGGGTGGTCAGCCCCTGCTCTTCCAGGGGTTTGAGCGTGGACGGCGTGCTGCCGGTGGCTTGAGTTAACTCCTGCACAAGGATGGGGCCAGGGTTCTCGCGCAAGTAACGCAGGAGGGCGGCACGACGCGGCGCATGGCTCGACTGCTCTTCGGCTTCGCGCAAACGGTCGGCGGAGACGAGCGGTTCGACAACCGTTCGCGCGGGTATACGCGCCACCCAGCCTTTCTTGGCCAGGGTGCGGATTGTCTGGGTCGTGCAGCCGGCACGCGCGCAGAGTGCTTCTTCCGTGGGGAGGGGATCGGCACTCTCCGCCAGGGCCAGGAGAGCGTTGGCCTGCGGGGAATCGTGTCCCAGTTGCAGTCGCGCCTGGTTCTGGGTGGCAACGTCGGCAAGCAGGCGCACGAAGGTTACCTGTTTGGGACGGACGCTCGGCGGGCGGTCCCGCGTTTCCCGGCGGACAAGCCCCCGCCGGGTGAGCTGGCGCAGATAAGGGTGGACGCGCGCTTTCGAACCTACCTGCTCCTCGACCTCGGCGATGGTTGCTTCCCCCCGCTCTTGCAGCCATTCGAGCAGCGTGCGCGGTTCGGGCGGTAGGGTGGCGGGAATTTCCGTGCCTGGGGCAACGGTGACAACTTCGTATGTGTGTTGCAAGATGCCCGGCGGCAACATCAAGGAAAGGGAGTCAAAAAGGGGGGCCAGGTATGTACGACTCAGCCAGTAGGCCAGCTTGATCTGGTGGGGTTGCAGAACGGGGTCGGGCACGGCGATCTCGGAGAGGTCTTTGGTATGGCTAACCGCCGCTTGGGTATCAAATCCGACGATGATTCCTTGCCGCCGGCTGCGGCCGAATGAGACCCACACCAGGTGTCCCAGCCTGATCTGGTCCACGAGTTTCGGCGGGATGCGGTAATGGAACGTGCGGTCCAGGCGGAGGGTGGCCTCTCCGCCACCCTCATCGGGCAGGGAAAAGAGGCCCGCTTTTTGGCGTGAGGTCATTTCCACGGCAACGCGCGCAAAGGCCGCGCCGGC
>JAADHH010000004.1 GCA_013151955.1 Chloroflexota bacterium | reverse complement strand
GGTCGCTATCCTGGTGACTGCGGCTCTCTACTATTTTCTTTACCGGACCCGGCCCGGTAAATACATCCGCGCGGTGGCAAACAATCGCGCTGCGGCGGAGCTGATGGGTATCCCCTCCACCCGCATTCTGGCCCTGAGTTTTGGAATAGGGACGATGTTAGCGGTCATCGCCGGTGGCCTGATTGCTACCTTGCTTCCTTTCACCATCCTTTCCGGAGGCACGTACGAGCTGAAGAGTTTCGTTATCGTGGTACTGGGTGGACTGGGCAATCCCCTCGGCGCACTGCTCGGCGGCCTGATTCTTGGCGTGATCGAAGGCGTGGTTCCGGTCTTCATGAAAACTACGTGGGTTCCCGTACTGGAGTTTGTCCTGTTCATCCTCATCCTTTTGGTTCGCCCTCAAGGGCTGTTCGGAGAGCGATCATGAAAACTTTCCGTAGCCCTGGTTTGTGGCTTACCCTGGGGATCGTCATCGTTGCTGCCGGGTTCCCCTTGCTCGCCGGCAGCGCCAGTTTGCGCGAGATGATGTTCGTCGTCTTGATGTCCGTGACCCTGGCTTCCAGCTTGAATATCTTGCTGGGCTATACCGGGTATGTCAGTTTCGGCCACATCGTCTTCTTTGGTCTGGGTGGGTACGTGGGGTTCTACACCATGGCCGAGCTTGGCTGGAATCTGTTGCCGGCGACTCTGGCCGGTGGTGTGGCCGCCGCCGTGTTGGCCTTCCTGCTGGGCAAATCGATTTTGCGTCTGCGCGGCGCCTACTTTGCCCTGGCTACGATCGGCATCAACGAGGCGCTGAAGGCCTTCGTCAATAATTTTGGTCCCTTCGGCGGGCCGACCGGGATGGAACTGCACTTTTCCGTATACAAAAACTACGGCGGGGCCACCCAGGCGCTGTGGACCACCTATTGGGGATTGGTGCTCATCACGTTGCTTGTCGTTCTGACCAGTTTTCTGGTGAAGCGGTCCAAATTTGGCCTGGGCCTAATGGCCATCCGCGAAGATGAGGACGCTGCCGAGGTGATGGGCGTCGTGGCTCCTGATGCCAAGACCTGGGCCTTTGTGCTTTCGGCCATCTTTCCCGGCCTGATCGGCGTGCTCTTTTTCTTCAAGAACGGCAACATCGAACCGGAAGATGCCTTCCGGCTGCAACTGTCCATCGAGATGATTGTGATGCTCATGCTCGGCGGACAGGGGACGGTGCTAGGAC
Source organism: Chloroflexota bacterium (assembly GCA_013151955.1). Taxonomy (GTDB): domain Bacteria; phylum Chloroflexota; class Anaerolineae; order Ardenticatenales; family JAADHH01; genus JAADHH01. The sequence continues at coordinate 24,356 of JAADHH010000004.1, read as the reverse complement.
CGGTTATCGGCGGAGCCACCTACCAACGGGTGCGCGGTTTTCTGCTTACGAGCCCCATCTTCAAGAACATGCAACTGGCGGTGGCCGGCCTGCTCTTGTTACTGATTGTTTTGTTTATCCCGTCTGGTGCGGTGGGGTGGTTGCGGGCCCGAAATGACACCCTACGGAGGTTGCTGGAATGATTCTGGAACTCAAGAATGTGACCAAACAATTCGGCGGTTTGACGGCCGTGGACAATGTGAGCTTCAGTCTGCCCAAAGGCCAAATCCTGGGCCTGATTGGGCCGAACGGTGCCGGCAAGACGACGTTGTTCAACTGCATTAGCGGCGTTTATTCGCTCACCTCGGGCCAGGTTATCTTCAACCAACAGGATATTACAGATTGCAAACCGTACCATGCGGCCCATTTGGGACTGGCCCGCACGCACCAGATCGTGCGCCCGCTCAACGAGCTTACCGTACGCGAAAATGTCACCGTGGGGGCTTGCTTTGGCCGGGAGGATCATGGCTTGGTCGAAGCCACCCGCATCGCCGATGAAATCATGGAGTTCGTGGGCCTGGAGGAACGGGCCGATGTGCTGGCCGGAAGCCTCAACGTGGCCCAGAAAAAGCGACTGGAAATGGCGCGGGCGTTGGCTGCGCGACCCTACCTGCTGCTGCTCGACGAGGTGTTGGCCGGCCTCAACCTGTCGGAAGTCGCCGAGATGCTGGACACCATTTATCAGATCCAAGAAAAGGGGATCAGCATTATTATGATCGAGCATATCATGCATGCCGTCATGAACGTTTCCGACCATGTCATTGTTCTGAACTATGGTGAGTTGATTGCCGAAGGAACCCCAGAGGCGGTTGCCGAAAACCCGCAGGTCATCGAAGCCTACCTGGGCAGCCCCGAACTTGCCGACAAATTGCTGGAGGATTAACATGGCCTTGCTCGAAGTTCGTGACGTAACCTCTGGATATGGGGAAGTGCAAATCTTGTGGGGTCCCAGCCTGGAACTGGAGGAGGGCCGGCTCACTACCCTGGTCGGCTCCAATGGCGCCGGCAAGACCACCCTGTTGCGCACCATCATGGGGCAAATCCGGCCCTGGGCCGGACAGGTCATCTTCCAGGGGGAGGATGTGAGCCGCCTGCCAGCCCATGCAAAGGCCGAGCTGGGCTTGATCATGGTGCCGGAAGGACGGCAGCTTTTTACCGACATGACCGTGCGCGAAAACCTGGAGATGGGGGCCACTCCCCGGCGCGCCCGGGAAAATGAGGCCCGCAACCTGGAACGTGTCTTTGCGCTCTTCCCGCGCCTCAAGGAACGTGAGGCCCAAAAGACAGGGACCATGAGCGGCGGCGAGCAGCAGATGGTAGCCGTAGCGCGTGGCATTATGTCCGAACCGGTCGTGCTGATGGTGGACGAGTTGTCGCTGGGCCTGGCCCCCGTACTGGCCATTGACCTGTTCCGGGCATTGCGTACCTTGCGCCGGGAAGGGTTGACCATTTTGCTCGTTGAGCAGAACGTCACCATGGCCCTGCAGGTCAGCGATTATTCTTACGTACTCAGCAAGGGGCGCGTTGAGCTCCATGGTCCGGCCGCGGAGATTGCCCAAGACGAAGGAGTTCGCAAGGCATACCTGGGCATTTGATGGGAGTTACTGTTTTTCGCTTAGAAGTTCAACTTCTCTGAGAAGTTGAACTTCTTGGGCGGAAAGGTTTGTGCCTGAAATCGGTGGTACCCCAGGATGTCCGTGCGTGTCACCCTCCGGCCCGAGTTCCCCCTGTCCTTCTTTTATTACGAAGACACAAAGACGCCAAGTGTACAAAATGAATTACTGCTTAGCTTGCCACCAAGGCAACGAATGAATTCGCCGCCTGAGACTGCGAAGTGCGTTAAAACGCACTATTCCAGCACGACAGAAACCTGTTTCAACAGGTTTCGCAATGATAGGCGGGCAATTCATTGCTTGCCGAAGCCGGCCCGAGTAGTAACCCACGAAGACACGAAGGCACAAAGAACGACCAAGTTGAATGTTTCGACGTTGGAACATTGGATAGGCCTGACGAGTAGGCTTTCTCGCTTGCCCCACTTCGTATACTTCGTGTCTTTGTGTCTTGGTGGTAAGGGCAGGGCGTGAATGATTACAGACGCAAAACTTTGACGGACACCCCCAGCGGCCAACGGTTTGACGCTGTAAGGGGGGTGTGCTATAATCGGGACAACGCGGCAGAATCGTCACCGGCCGGCGGTGATCGAATAAGGAGAAGTGGAACTCGATGTCACAAATTGCACTGCTGTTTCCTGGCCAGGGATCACAGCAAGTGGGAATGGGTCGGGACCTATACGAACGGTACGCTGAAGCCCGCAGCGTCTTCGACGAGGCCGACCATATCCTGGACTTCTCGCTATCCCACCTCTGCTTCGAGGGGCCGAAAGACCGCCTCGATGATACCATCAACACCCAGCCGGCCTTGTTCACCGTTAGCCTGGCTCTGTGGCGCGTGCTCTCTGCCCATGGAAACGTGCCGGACGTCTCCTTTGTGGCCGGTCACAGCATGGGCGAGTATTCGGCGTTGGCGGTGGCCGGCGCATTGAGTTTCGCCGGCGGGTTGCGTCTCGTTCGTGAGCGGGGACGATTGATGAAGCAGGCCGGTAAGCAGAATCCCGGCGGCATGGCCGCCATCCTGGGGCTGGCCGATGACCTGGTGGCGGAAGTCTGCGAACAAGCCAGCGCTCAGGCCGACGGTCCCGGCGTTCAGGTGGCGAACTACAATTGCCCCGGCCAGGTCGTGATCAGCGGCGGCAAAGCGGCGGTTCGTGAGGCCGGGGAACTGGCCCGACGGCGCGGCGCACGCCGCGTGGTTCCCCTGGACGTGAGCATTGCCGCCCACTCGTCGTTGATGTCCCCCATCGTGGAGACGTTTGCGGAAGCCGTGCGGCAGGCAAACGTTCAAACGCCGGCAATTCCCGTTGTTGCAAACATTACCGCCCAACCGTTGCAAGACGTAGATTCGCTTCGACGCGAATTGGTCGGCCAGCTAAAATCGTCGGTGCAGTGGACTCGTTCTGTGCAGGAAATGATCGCGCGCGGCACGACGACTTTTGTAGAAATCGGACCGGGGAATGTGCTGCGCGGCTTGTTGCGCCGCATTGACCGGTCGGCAACCTGTATTTCGATCAACGATGGGGATGGGATAGAAGCGTTCGTGCGCGGCCTCTGAATCTGGCGAAAAATTGCTCGGTGACAAAACAACAAACGCAACGTTCTGGAGAAACAAATATGATTGATCTGACAGGCAAAACAGCCATCGTTACCGGAGGATCCCGTGGCATAGGGCGGGCCATCGCCCTGCAATTGGCCAGGCAGGGAGCCGACATTGTCGTCAATTTCCAAAGCAGCGCACAGGCTGCCGAGGAGGTCGTTTCGCTGATAAAGGATATGGGCAGGGAAGCGATTGCCGTGCAGGCCGACGTGCGCCAGATGGACGACGCCCAACGCCTGATCAAAGAGACCCTGACCGCCTTCAAACGGATCGACATTTTGGTGAACAATGCCGGCACGACTCGCGATGGCTTGCTCCTGCGCATGAGCGAGGACGACTGGGACATCGTGCTGGATACGAATTTGCGCGGCGCATTTCATTGCACGAAGGCCGTCATGCGCACGATGATGAAACAACGGAGCGGCCGGATTATCAACATAACTTCGGTCGCCGGCGTAGCCGGAAACGCCGGCCAGGCGAACTACGCCTCGGCCAAAGCCGGCCTGATCGGCTTGACCAAGTCGGTGGCCAAGGAAATGGGTTCCCGAAATGTGACCTGCAACGCGGTTGCTCCCGGATACATCCCCACCGACCTTACCGCAGATTTGCCCGAGGAAATCATCGAGCAGGCCCGCCGTATGACCCCGCTGGGGCGGTTGGGGAGGGTGGAGGATGTCGCCTACGTCACGGCGTTCCTGGCCTCCGATGAAGCGGCCTTCGTCACCGCACAAGTTTTGTGTGTGGATGGTGGCATGGCATTCTAAGAGTCCCGGCTTGACACGAAAGGACGGAATGGAAAACTGATGTCCGACAAAGCGACGACGCTGCACGTTGCGCCGAACGTGCTCGTAGATTTGGCGCGAGAGGCTGCCCTGGCGGTGCCTGGCGTGAGCCGGTTGGAGTCGCGTCCACTGGAAAACATGGAACGTCTGTTGGGGCGTTCCTATTCGCACGAGGGCATACACTTGCAGATGAACGGCCGGGCTGTTAGATTGCATCTACATCTGGTGGTATCTTCTGACGTGAGCATTCCGGCCGTTGCCAGACAGGTTCAGCGTGACGTGGCTCGCGCCATGGAAGGCCTCGCCGGCATACAACTCGAGGCTCTGGATATTACCGTTGAAGATGTGGACTTTGAATCGCCGCGACTCTCGGAGAGTCTGGCCGCAAAGTAGCGAATTATGAAAAGCAGACGCCGTGATCGCGGTGTTGCCATGCAGGCTCTTTACGAAATCGACTGGGCGCATCACGATCCAGAAATCGTTCTGACCGAACGAATCGCACAAAGCGAACTCCCGCCGGCACATGCCGCATTTGTACGCACGTTGGTTCTTGGCGTGCTGGACAATTTGCAACAGATTGACCGGTACGTACGAGAGGTTGCTCCGGAATGGCCTGTGGAACAGATGTCGCCCATAGACCTGAACATCCTGCGCATTGCTGTGTTCGAGTATATGATTGAACGGAAGACGCCAGTAAAAGTGATCATCAATGAAGCTGTAGAGTTGGCCAAGCTCTTTGGTGGCGATAGCACCCGCCGTTTTGTGAACGGCGCGTTGGGTGCGCTGGTTTCTCGATATGCCCATAGGAGTAGGGGGAAATAGCCATGGAGTTCTTAAACATTGGGCCAATGGAGTTGTTGTTAGTCCTGACCATTGCTCTTTTGGTGCTGGGCCCTGAACGCCTACCTGAGATTGGTGCCGGGTTGGGGAAAGCGATTCGCGAATTTCGACAAATGTCGCAGGGCTTGACGAACGAGATCAACAAAGAATTGAAGGAGGTCTCTGCCCCGGTTCATGACCTGCAAAAGGAAGTGAAGCAGACGCTAGACCCCTTCTCGCCCTCGGCATCTCCGGCGACCGAAGCGACAGAGACCCCATCTGCACCGGCATCTCCGGCGACCGAAGCGACAGAGACCCCACCTGCGCCGGCACCCCCGGCGGCTGAAGCGACGGAGCCTCAATTTGCACTGGCGTCCCCGGCGGCTGAATCAATAGAGACCCAGTCTGCACCTGCATCCCAGGGAGATACCCCCAACGTAAATGGACAAACCGACGACCCTGCCAAGCAATGAACTGACTGGGCGGTCACGCATGACCTTCCTGCAACATCTGAAGGAACTGCGTGACCGGATGGTTGTCATTGCCATTACTCTCTGTATCACCACGGTCATAAGTACTATTTTCGCGTGGCAACTGTTCAATATATTGGTGATGCCGCTGGGGGGCAAGGTTCCTCAAGCGATCTCGCCCACCGAGACAATCATCACCTACTTCAAGGTCGCGCTCATTGCCGGCGTTATCCTGGCCATGCCCGTAATTATCTACCAATTCGCGCGGTTCTTGTTGCCCGGCCTTATGCCCAAGGAGCGTCGCTATCTCTATGTGCTGGTGCCCAGCGCCAGTATCATGTTCTTGCTCGGTGTCTCTTTTACCGCTTTTATTATGCTGCCGCGCATGATCGATTTCTTGATGTCTTTTGGCAGCAACTTTGTCGAACAGCAATGGACGCTGGATGAATACATCTCTTTCGTAACCAGTTTGCTCTTTTGGATTGGTCTGGCCTTTGAAACGCCGCTGGTGATCTTTTTCTTGGCAAAGATGAAGATCGTTACGTATCAGACGCTGGTAAAGAACTTGCGATTTGCAGTCCTTGTCGTGGCGATTGTTGCAGCCGTGATCACGCCGACCCCTGACCCATTCAACATGCTGATTGTCATGGTGCCTCTGCTGGGGTTGTATGCGCTGGGTGTGTTGCTGGCTCGATTGGCGTGATGATCTGTCGGGAACGCGCAAGGGGCCTGTCGCGCTACTCCAAGCTCTTTTCGGGGACTGTGCCCCGGCCCCGGCAATTGTGGCAACGGCCTGTGCCCGTTCGCGTGGGCGGGGCATGGCCGCCGCCACAATCGAGGCAGGGCGGGCCCATCAGCCCCATGGTACCCAGTCCCCGGCAGCTCCGGCACATCCCGCTGCCCTGGCAGACCGGGCACGGAACGTGAGGGGGGCGCCTATTCCCGGGGAAAGGAAATGACTGCCGGAACCGCTGTACCCCATCCCGGAAATGTCTTTGAAATTTGGCAAGCCTTGTTTTCATGGAGTTACCCTTCGGATAGGCTCTATGCGTTGTCCGAGACTTCGCTCAGAAAATGTGGCCCCTGACGGGGCAGTTGACAAAAGGGCCGGGGACACAGATTTTTCTGAATGTTTTATCTCTGTTTTTCTGTGAGAATCTGTGTCCTACAGAAACATAGACAACTTTTTGTCGATGTTGACGTATCTTCTCAATATTCCGGGGGGAAGAAGTTCGACTTTTACCAAAAGTCGAACTTCTGGGTCGCCCCACCCCGTTTTATTGAGAAGATACATGTTGACGCCCTAAGCGCCTAATTCTACCGCATGTTGTACAGAAGGCAAATGCAGGCGTGCCTTTCGGGTAGAGCGCACGTAAGGCTGTCCTGTGGACGGGATAATGAACAGCGGGGACCGGCGGCCGCTGGTCTGCAATTGACACGATAGCCATTTTGGGATAGTATAGGGTAAATAGATCGTCCGTAACATCAAATAAATTCGCAAATTCTGGGAAAAACATCCCTGCGCGACATGCTACGGCACCAAGAACGTTAAGGAGGAAAATGCAAGTGGGTAAAGTTCGAGTAGCGATTATTGGCGTAGGCAACTGCGCCTCTTCGTTGGTTCAGGGTGTGCAGTTCTATAAAGACGCCGCCGAAGACAGTTTCGTCCCCGGGTTGATGCACGTCAATCTGGGCGGTTACCACATCCGCGATATCGAATTCTCGGCGGCATTCGACATAGACGTGAACAAGGTGGGGAAAGACCTGTCCGAGGCCATTTTCGTTTCCCCGAACAACACGTACAAGTTCTCCGATGTGCCGGAGCTGAATGTTCCCGTTATGCGCGGCATGACCCACGACGGCTTGGGCAAATATCTGCAAGAAGTAATTACCAAAGCGGATGGGCCGACCGCGAACATCGTCCAAGTATTGAAGGATACCAAGACAGACGTGGTCATCAACTACCTGCCGGTGGGCAGCGAAATGGCCACCAAATGGTACGTCGAGCAAGTGCTGGACGCCGGCTGCGCTCTCGTCAACTGCATACCGGTCTTCATTGCGCGCGAACCCTATTGGCAAGGGCGATTCAAGGAACGCAGTCTACCGGTCATCGGGGACGACATCAAATCACAAGTCGGTGCTACCATCGTGCATCGCGTCTTGACCCGCCTCTTCCTCGATCGCGGCGTGCGCCTGGAACGCACCAGCCAACTCAATGTGGGCGGCAACATGGACTTCTACAACATGTTGGAGCGCTCCCGGCTGGAATCCAAGAAAATCTCCAAGACCAACTCCGTCACCTCACAACTCGATTACGACATTGGTCCGGACAATGTACACATCGGCCCGAGTGATTACGTGGCCTGGTTGACAGACCGCAAGTGGGCACACATCCGCCTGGAGGGCCGCACATTCGGCGATGTTCCCCTGAACGTTGAGCTGAAACTCGAAGTGTGGGACTCTCCCAACTCCGCCGGCGTGGTCATCGACGCCGTGCGCTGTGCCAAACTGGGCCTGGACCGTGGCTTGAGCGGCGCGCTGGAGGCCCCCTCGTCATACTTTATGAAGTCTCCGCCGGTGCAATTTCGGGATGATGTGGCCCATGCGTTAGTCGAGGAATTCGTGCAGGGCAAGGGGACAGTAGAAAAAGCCGTCAAATCGGAAAGCTAACCCAGAGTTGCCCGGAATGCTGTGATTCACACGCTGAAGTACTGGGGAGTGTTGGCAACATCGCACGTGGCCGGCTGGCTGCCTACGCCCTTGCTCTACAGCCTGGCCGATGTTGCCGGTGATGCCGTCTACTGGGCTTGGCCCCGTGGACGGCGAAATACCATTGCAAATATGCGACACGTACTCGGGCGTCATGCGCGGGAAGCGGACGTGCGACGGGTGTCGCGCCACTCCTTCCGAAATTATGTGCGCTTGATGGCCGATTTCGCCCGCACATTGCAAAAGCCGGACGACTTTCTGGAGCAGCGCGTGCAGGTTTCCGGGTGGGAACATCTCGACGAAGCAATCGCCCAGGGCCAAGGCGTGATCGTGGTCGGGCTGCACCTGGGCAACTGGGACCTGGCCGGCCTTACCCTGGCCGCCAATGGCTACATCGTGAATGCGGTGATGGAGAATTTTGCCTCACCGCAGGTGGACCAGTTGGTGCGTGCGGCTCGTGAGTCTTGGGGAGTACGCTGCATCCCGCTCCATTCTATGCTGCGCCCCCTCTACGAAGCCCTGCGTCGCAACGAAATCGTCGCCCTGGTCACCGACCGGCCCGCCGGCCCGGACGGAACGGCCATCCGGTTTTTCGACTCACCCGTTTCGTGGCCGACCGGCCCGGCCAATTTGGCTGTGCGTACCGGTGCCCAGATCGTACTTGGCTATCTGCTCCGCAGGCCCGACAACACTTTCGTGGGGCAGTTGCTCCCTTTGCCGCCCGTGAAACGAACCGGCGACCGGCGACAGGACGTTCAGCGGGTCACGCAGGCCATTGTCACAACACTGGAGGAACCGATACGCAACCATCCTGAACAGTGGTTCATGTTCCGCCAGATGTGGGATGAATCGTCGTCACCGGACAAAACCTGATGGGGTCGTACTATCTCTTTCGCTTGGCCGGTTGGCTTCTGCCCCACGTGCCGCACCGGCTTGGGTATTGGATTTTTGCCCGCCTGGGTGACTTGGCCTATTTCCTGAATTGGCCGGCCCGGGCTATCGTGCGCGACAACATGGCACACGTCCTTGGCCCGCAGGCCAGCCCGGACCAGATCGACAAAGCCGCACGGGAGGCTTTCCGGTACAACGGACAAAACTATTTCGACCTGTTCCGTCTCGCTTCCCTGGATACGGAGCAACTGGAACGACTGATCGAGGCCGATGGATGGGACCAAATCGACCAGGCCCTGGCCGCCGGAAAGGGTCTCATCCTCGTCGCGGCCCATTTTGGCGCTCCCGACGTCGTTGCGCAACTGGTGACCAACCGGGGATACCCGGTCACGGCGGTGGTCGAGCACCTGCAGCCGGAGCCGCTCTTCCAGTACATCTGCGCACTGCGGGGCAGCCACGGCCTGCGAACCTTGCCCGTCGATGGCCCGCTGATACACCTGTTTCGGGCGCTGCGTGCCAACGAAGTCATTGCGCTGGTCGTTGACCGGGACATCACCGAGAGCGGCATCGAAGTGGAATTCTTCGGGGAGAAGACGCGCATGGCGGACGGCCACGTGCAACTGGCCTTGCGCACCGGTGCGCCCCTGCTGGTCGGCTATTGCCTGCGCCGGCCCGATGGTACGTTCTATGCGCGTGGCGTACCGCTCGAATTGGAACGGACGGACAATCGCGAACGTGACGTACATGCCGGCGTGCGAAAAGTGCTGGCGTTCATGGAAACGGTGATCGCGGCACACCCGGAGCAGTGGGTGATGTTTCAACCAATCTGGAGAACATCTCATGGGCAAAGCTGACTTGCACATCCACAGCGCGCGAGGCGATGGCATGGCGACCGTTTCGCAAATCCTGGAATACGTCGAACACGAAACGGACCTCGACTTGATCGCCATCACCGACCACGACGACATTCGCGGGGGCTTGGAAGCACGTGAGCTGGCCGCGCAGCGCAATTACCGCTTCGAGGTGCTCGTTGGCCTGGAGATCACCACCCTGGAGGGGCACCTGCTGGCCTACAACGTGGAGACTCCCTTTCGCATGATGCGCCCACTCGACGCGACCCTCCGCAAAATCCACGAACAAGGTGGGTTCTGCGTCGTGCCCCATCCCATGAGCTGGTTGACCCGCAGCATTGGGCGGAATGGCTTGCGGCGCATCCTGGCGCACACGGATCCGTTGGTCTGTTTCGATGGTATCGAAATCATCAATCCCAGCATTGCCGGCCGGGTGATCCACCAAAAGACCTGCCGCCTCAACCGGTCTGAATTCTGCTTGCCAGAAACCGCCGGCAGCGATTCGCACACGCTCTCGCTGGTCGGAACGGCCTATACGCAATTCCCCGGCCACACCGCGGACGACTACCGGCAAGCGCTACGCACGGGCGCGACGCAGCCCGGTGGCCAGTTCTGGGGCCTGGCTGTACACAAGGAGCTGCTGCGCATCGCCGGTCAACAGACCTTCAAAAGTTGGGTGATCCTGCCCGGCCAGCATATCCGTGATTCTTGGGCCTCGCGCCGGCAACATCGTACCCCATGAAAATCGCTCAGGTCTCACCGTATGATTATCCCTTCCCGGGGGGCGTAACGGAACACATCTCCTACCTGGACCGTCACTTGCGGGAGATGGGCCACGATGTGAAGATCATCGCCCCCTCTTCGACTCCGGAGGAAGAGTTGGATTCGCACGTCGTGCGCATCGGCAATGTTATCGTCCCGGTCCCCTTCAGTGGCTCCGTGGCCCGCATCAGCCTATCGCCACGCATGTATCTGCGCGTCAAACGCTTGTTGCAACACGAGCAATTTGACGTGATCCACATTCATGAGCCGATGACCCCGGCCCTGCCGATGGCCGTGCTGCGCCATTCCAAAGCGGTGAACGTCGGCACATTCCATGCCTATCGCAATACGCACGCCGCTTACGAATATGGCCGCCCCATGTTCCGCTATTTTGTGCGCCGGCTGGATGGGCGCATCGCCGTCTCCGACGCGGCCCGCGAGTCGGTTGCCCGCTATTTTCCCAGCGAATACCGCATCATTCCCAATGGAATCGAAACCTGTCGCTTTGGGGCAACGGATATTCGCCCGATTGAGCGCTTCGATGATGGCATGTTGAACGTACTCTTTGTGGGGCGACTGGAGAAACGCAAGGGGTTCAAATACCTTCTCCGTGCTTTTGCGTATGTTCGGGAGCGCGTGCCAGAGGCCCGCTTGCTCGTTGTGGGGGCGTATGAGCGCGAGGAAAAGGCTGCCTTTGTGCGCTATGCGCGCTATCACCATATCCGTTTCGTCAAGTTCATCGGATATGTTCCGGCGGACGAGCTGGCCCGCTATTACCACACGGCCCACCTGTTTTGTGCCCCTTCCACCGGGTTCGAGAGTTTCGGAATCGTGTTGCTGGAGGCCATGGCTGCGGGTATTCCAGTTGTGGCCTCGGACATTCCGGGCTACAATGCAGTGCTGACAGATGGCCACGAGGGTCTCTTGGTGCCCCCTGCGGATCCCCCCCTGCTCGCAGAAGCCATCGTTGCACTGCTGAGGGACCCCCAGCGCAGACGGTACATGAGCGAACGGGGACGCGAAAAGGCCGCCCTGTATGATTGGTCGATTGTCACCCGCCAGGTTTACGATTACTACCTGGAGTTGCTGGAGCGGCAACCCAACCACGCTTCCAAAGGATTGCAACATGATTAGTGATCGCGTGCGTGCCTGGACGCGCGGGCTGGCCAACGGCCTGGCCCAAATCATGGACCGTCTGGGGTTTACGCCCAACATGCTGACTGTGTTGGGTTTTCTTTTGATGATTCCGATTGGTGTACTCCTGGCGGCGGGCTATTTTCGCGCTGGGGCCATCTTCATCCTACTGGCCGGCGCCTTCGACGGGCTGGATGGCGCGCTGGCCCGGCTGACGGACCGCGTTACTTCGTTCGGTGGCTTCCTCGATTCCACGTTGGACCGCTACGCAGAGGGCGTCCTCTACCTTGGCCTGTTGGTTTTTTACCAGCGGCATCCGGACAACGTGGCCGTTGTACTCGTCTACCTGACCATCGTCGGCTCTTTGCTGGTCAGCTACACCCGGGCACGCGCGGAGGGAGCCGGCATAGCGTGCAAGGTGGGGGTCTTCACCCGTTTCGAACGGATCGCCGTGCTGGTGCTGGGCCTGTTCAGCGGTTGGATGCTTCCGGCGCTGGCGATTTTGGCCCTGTTTTCCCACATCACAGCCCTGCAACGGATCTGGCATGTGTTTCGCCAAGCGAGAAACGCCGGGCAACCCTAGCAGCTTGTAAGAGAAAGAATCATGGGACACAGATTTTCCGATGACTTGGCTGGCCTAAACATCTGTGTTTCTCTGCGAGAATCTGTGTCCTAAAAAGAAGAAGGAGACCTCTTCGACAGCCTGCTAGGATGGCGAATGACGAACACTTTTGCCTCTGCTGGCAATCTGTGTTATCATAATTGTTACTGCTCAGGCCGCCTTGCCGTGACGGGCTGAAGCCGTCACTGGCCACACGGCAGTAGGGGCGCACAGTTGTGCGCCCCTACTGCCGGTGGAGATTCAGTCGCTTTCAGCGGCTTGGTGGGGCAGCCCAGTGCCGATTTCAATCCGGCACTGGAGCAGTAATTCATAATTGCAGGAGGTGAGGGCCGGTGGCTGCAAAAAATGCTTATGCGAACGCTGGAGTGGACATCAGTGCGGCAAATCGTACGGTCGCACTGATCCGCAAAGCTGTGCAGGGTACGCACGGGCCGGAGGTGCTGGCCGGCGTGGGGGCCTTTGGCGGCCTGTTCGACGCTGCGCTCCTGCGTGATGCGCGTGCGCCGGTGCTCGTCTCCTCGGTGGATGGCGTGGGCACGAAGACGAAGATCGCCGCAGAGCTAGGGCGCTACGACACGATTGGCCGCGACCTCGTGAATCACTGTGTCAACGATATCCTCTGCCAGGGCGCGCGCCCGCTCTTCTTCATGGACTACGTGGCCAGTGCGAATCTACAGCCGGAGATGGTTGCGGCGGTGGTGCGCGGGCTGGCCGAAGCCTGCCGCCAGGCCGGCTGTGCCCTGCTCGGCGGCGAGACGGCGGAAATGCCCGGCATTTACCTGCCCGACGAATTCGATCTGGCCGGAGCCATCGTCGGTTGGGTGGAACGGGACGAGGCTGTCGATGGCAGCGACGTTCGTCCGGGTGACGCGCTGATCGGTTTGGCCTCCAGCGGGCCGCACACCAACGGCTATTCCCTCATCCGGCAGGTCTTTGCCGGCGTGCCCCTTGACCGCCTCTACCCGGAATTGGACCGGCCGCTCGGTGACGTGCTCCTCGAACCGCACCGCTGTTACCTGCACGACGTGCAGCGGCTGCGCGACGTGGTGCGCGTCAAAGGGATGGCCCACATCACCGGCGGCGGGCTGGTGGAGAACCCCCCGCGTGCGCTCCCGGCCGGGTTGCGCGCCGCGTTCGACTGGGGAAGCTGGCCCATTCCGCCCATCTTCTCGCTCATCCAACGGCTCGGCAACATCGACGATCAGGAGATGCGCCGTGTTTTCAACCTGGGGCTGGGCATGGTGCTCGTTGTCGCGCCGGAAGATGCCGGCCGGGCGTTGGAGACGTTGGGCATAGGCGCGTGGATGGTGGGACGCGTGGAACGCGAGGCGTAGAGTGGATATGAATCTGGCAATTCTCATTTCCGGTAGTGGGACGAATCTGCAATCGATCATTGGCGAGGTGGAGGCCGGCCGCCTGCCGGGCGTGAACCTGGCCGTTGTGGTCTCCAACCGCCGCAACGCCTTTGGCTTGCAACGGGCGGCGCAGCACGGTATCCCTACCGAGTTGCACCTGCTCAAACCGTATCGGGAGGCGGGCCGCTCGCGGGAAGCGTACGATGCGGACCTGGCCGCCTTGCTCCAGCGCTATGGCGTGGACTGGGTTGTGCTGGCCGGCTGGATGCACCTGCTCAGCATGGCTTTCTTGGAGCATTATCCCAACCATGTGATCAATCTGCATCCGGCGCTGCCCGGCCACTTCCCCGGCACACACGCCATCGAGCGGGCCTTCGAGGCGTTTCAGCGTGGCGAGGTTGCGCACACCGGGGTCATGGTACATTTCGTGCCGGACGAGGGGGTGGACGTGGGGCCGACCATTCTGCAGGAGGAGGTGCCGATCTTGCCTGACGACACCCTGCAGACGTTGGAGGCACGTATTCATGGCGTGGAGCACCGCTTGTTGCCCGAAGCCATTCGGCGGGTAATTGTTACTACTCAGGCTTCCGTGGCTAGCAGTTGAAACCACGCCTACCACCGCAAAGTCGGCCTTCACCGACTGAAGATCGAACCGGCGGTGGTCGGTTTTGCAACTGTAGCCGCGAATTCATTCGCCAGGCTGAGTAGTAACGGGTAATTTAGAAGTTCAACTCCTTGGGCGAACCGGTAGGAGAAGGTAAAAATCAAATCTCGTAACCTGGAATTCGGAAATCCCAGATCAGATCTCGTCAATCGCTTGATGCTTTTCTTCCTGCTCTGCACGATGATTCCGTTTGCGCTGCTGGGGGCTTTTCTTTATCAGCAGGCTCGCGCGCAAGTCATCCACCAGGCAGAGGCTCAATTGACCAGTACCAACTTGCTCAAAGCCAAGGACGTCACCCACTGGATTTACGAAGCCCAACAGGAAGTGCGCGAAATCCAGGATGCTTCGATATGGCCGGCATTCCACGCCGGAGACATTGGCAACAAGGAGGTCACGGCCTACTTGCAATACACGAGGCGCTGGCGACAAGGAATCGCCCAGTTTCTTGTGATCGAGGCGGAGACGGGCAAGGTGTTGGCGTCGAGCGATTCCAGGCTGGTGGGGCAGGGCAAAAGCGACCAGCCCTACTTCCAGCGCGGTAAATCTGGCTTCTACCTCCAGGAGCTTACCTATTCGCCGGCCATGAAGCACATGATGCTGACTGTCTCCGGCCCGATATGGGATGACGCCGGTCAGGTGCGCGAAGTGTTGGCGATCAGTCTAAATCTGTCGGACCTGGCCAACATCGTGGCTGCACGAGGCATCCCGGGCCAAAAGGAACAAACCTTTTTCGTCAACCCGGGCCATTTTCTCATTTCCGAGGACCAGTTGCGGGAGGGGCTTCCCTTTCGTCAGGAGATTCACACCCAGGGTGTAGAGGCTGCGTTGGCCGGCAACACGGGGATGGGTCGCTATCTCGGCGCTGACGGGCAGCCGGTTATCGGCTCCTACTACTGGCTGCCCGATTTGCGGTTGGCCATCATATCGGAAATGGATGAGAGTGACGTGCTGGGATCGTTGGGAAACTTTACCCTGTCCCTGCTTCTGTCTATTGGCATTGTGCTGATTATGGCGAATGTCATTCTCTACTTTGCGACTCGGCGGATCATGGCTCCCCTCAACCAGCTAACCGGAGCGGCTCGTCAGGTGGCAGAGGGCCAGCTTGATGTGCGTGTGCCGGCGCTGCCCCGCGGTGGACAGGTTTCCGTTTTGGTGAACACGTTCAACGCGATGTTGGACGATCTGCAGCAGGTTCGTTTGCGTGAGGAGGAGCATGCCCAGGAGGCAGAACGGACCAGCCAACAACTGGCCACGCTGCTGGAGACTGCACGGGCTATCAGCAGTGAACTGGACCTGGATAAGCTGCTGCAAAAGATTCTGGAGCAGGCCGTTACCGTGATTCCTGATGCCGAGCAGGGCAATATCCTGATGGCTGATGAGCAGCATGGTTTTCGGGAACGAGTCACGTATGGTTTTGGCCCTGATACGTTGCAGACATTGGATTTCCGCGTACCCCCGGTCTCGGAATGGAACCCCGAGTTGGTGCCAATGGCCCAGGCGCTATCGGCCGGCAAGCTGTTTTGCATGGCGACCGAAGCAGGTGCGGACCGCCAACTTTTCCCAGAAATGCTGCGGGATCAATTCGAGAAAATTGGACTTGGGAAGGTACAAACTTTGTTGGTGGCACCGATCTTGCTGCAAGACGAGCTGGCCGGTCTTGTCCATCTGTTCAACAGCCGCTCACCCAGCGCCTTCGACGCCGATGCGCAGCGTATGGCCGGCCTGCTCGCCGCGCAGGCGGAGACGGCAATTTCCAATGCGCAATTGTATGAACAGGCCCACGAGGAAGGGGAGCGCTTTCGCCTCCTCTACGAAGCCAGCCAGGATGTCAGTTCCAGCCTGGACTTCGGTGATGTTCTGCGGGCTACCCTGGAACGCGCCTGTATCGCCACAGGAACCCAACGGGGAAGCGTTTTCATCGTGGATGAAGCGGGCAATCTGGTGCGCAACCTGACTCTCCACCACGACTACCAGGGCGAATCCCTCCAAAACTCCGCAATGGCCCGCATTTTCCCGAAAGGGTTGGCCGGTTGGGTGGTACGGGAAAAACAGCCGGCCTTGGTCAATGACACCTCTCAGGACCCCCGCTGGGTGGAAGATGTAACAGAGGAAGGCATGGCACCGTTGCGTTCTGCACTCATCGTGCCCTTGCTTCACCAGGGGCAGGTGCTTGGTGGCCTTTCTGTGCTGGGGGAGCAGACCGGGCGATTTCTACGCCGGCACTTGGATGTGATGAGTGGCCTGGCGGCGCAGGCCGCCACCGCGATCGCCAATGCACGGCTCTTCTCCAAGACAATTGCCGCCCGTCGTGACTGGGAAACCACCTTCGATGCCATAGCCGATGGCCTCGTTATCGTAGATGCCGACGGCATCGTGCTTCAGGCCAACCGCGCTTTTGCGGGTTGGTTGGGCTATGAGCCTCGCGAACTGGTCGGCAGGCATCTCCCGCAACTGATCTTCTCGGGCGAGACACGAGACGATTGTCCCACCCTGCGCACACTGCGTACCGGAGAGGAGTCGCAAGGGGAACTCTCCGACGGCGGGATGGTCATTGCCGGCACGTTCTTCATTTCCGCCTACCCGCGCCGGACGCCGGATGGAAACGTTGCCGGTGTGGTCAGCGTGTGGCGCGACGTAACGGCAGAGCGAAAGGTACAGGCGCGCGCCCGCTGGCTGGAAGAGCTAAACCGGCGTATCGTTGAGAACGCCGGCGACATCATCTACGCTCACGACCTGAAGGGAGACTTCATCTTTATCAACCCTCGCTCGGAAGAGGTCCTGGGCTACACACTGGCAGAGGCCGCAGAACTGAATATCGCCAACCTGGTTGTGCCGGAACAGTTGGAGCGCGAGTTGAAAGGCATACATGCACCCAAGGGGACTGTCGTTCCGCCGCACGAGGTCACGGTTATTACCAAAAGTGGTGAGCGCATCCCTCTGGAGGTGAGTGCCAGCCCGTTACTCGAAGACGGATGGGTGGTGGGGGTGGTCGGTGTGGCCCGTGACCTGCGGGAAATCCACCGCCTGGAACAGCGTTTGCTACAGGCGGAAAAACTTTCTTCCTTGGGACAGATGATCGCTGGTGTGGCCCACGAGCTGAACAATCCACTTACGGCCGTAATCGGCTATGCCCAATTGTTGCAGGACGCCAACGTCGACGAACAGACCAAACAGACGCTCCAGCGCATCAATGTGCAGGCGGTACGGGCGGCGGAAATTGTGCGCAACTTGCTGACCTTTGCCCGCCAGCAAGAGCCACACAGGGAACCGCTCAGCGTCAACGAGGTGATAGAAGAGACGTTCAAACTCGTGGCTTATGAGTGGAAGACGCAGAACATCGAAGCCGAGCTGGACCTGGACACCAATCTGCCGTGGATCGTCGCCGATAGGCGGCAGTTGCAACAGGTTTTCCTCAATCTCTTCCAGAATGCCGAACAGGCCATGGTTGCCACTCAAGGCCGGGGGCGGGTAGTCGTGCGTACGGCGGTGGTCGATCGCCCGGAAACGCGGAACCAGCCGGGTGGCGCGTACCTGCAAGTGCAGGTCCAAGACGACGGCCCGGGCATGTCCCCAGAAACACTCTCCCACATTTTCGATCCCTTCTTTACCACGAAAGAAGTGGGTCGGGGTACCGGCCTGGGGCTTTCCATTTGCTATGGCATCGTCCAGGAACAGGAGGGGCGCATTTGGGCGGAAAGCAGCCTCGGCGAGGGCACTACTTTCTATCTGGAATGGCCCATCCGGCGCAACCCTGCGGTGACCCAACCGGTGATTGCAGAGCCTGCGTCCTCTGCTTATCTCACGAAACGCCGCCCACCAGCCGATATCCTACTGGTGGAAGACGAAGAGATGCTCACCGACCTGGTGGCTCTGGTCCTCAGGGAACATGGATACCGGGTTGAAGTTGCTCGTGAAGGACAGGAGGCCTTGGATCGGCTGGATACACAGCACTTTGATTTGGTGATCAGCGACATCAAGATGCCCGGCATGAATGGTGAGACATTCTATCGGAAGATGCAAGCAAAACACCCCGACCTGACCCGGCGCATCCTCTTCGTCACCGGCGACACGGTCGGCGCGGGCACGGCGGCTTTCTTGAAAGAAACCGGCGTGCCGGTGCTCGAAAAGCCGTTCCTCCCTGCGGAGCTTGTGGAGATGCTGGACCGGCTTTGACGACGCGCCCCTGTGCGTACCGCCTGTGTGTCTAGCAGGCTGTCGGAGGGGTCTGTTTTTTTCTTATCAGGACACAGATTCTCACGGAGAAACACAGATGTTCAGGCCAAATTATCGGAAAATCTGTGTCCCATTATTCTTTCTCCGACAGCCTGCTGGTGCTGCCATATCTCTCCTCCTCCTGTCGCCGGCCCTCCTCGTCAACTAAATCCTATTCAGATTCTGGGGAATTCGATTTGGAGGTTGCCAAAGTTACGACTCTGTGTTATCATAACGTTCACTTGAAGGTTTGCTCCTAGGTAAATTGAAATCTAGCAGTTTCTTGAGGATCGTTTATGAAGCACCGGCAGATCATCATCCTCGGCTCCCTGGCAGCAACGGTACTCATCGTTTACGGCTTTCTCGTGGCTGCTGTATGGATTCGGTCGCACCGCACTCCGCCTGTTGTCGTGCAATTGGTGTCTCCCCTGCCTGGGGAACTCCTGACCGATGGGGAAGCAATCCAAGTGAAGACAGCGATTACCGGACAGGGGGTCGTGCGCATGGAGCTTGCCGTAGACGGCCAGACCATCTCCGCGATTCCGAATCCGGATCCAACGGGGCAGATGACCTGGGTGACCACAGAGAGTTGGACGCCGGCCATCGAGGGATCACACCTGCTCGAGGCGCGGGCCTTCCTCGATGGCAAGGACGTCACCGCGTCTGCGACATTGGACGTGGAGGTGGTCCCGCCCGGAAGAATCGCCTTCGCCAGCAAGCGAACGGGAAGTTACCAGATTTTTACGATTGATTCCGCCGGCCGCGCCCTTCGCCAGGAAACGCAGGGGAATGAGGATCATCGCCAGCCGTCCTGGAGTCCCACGGGTCTGCTGGCCTTTTCCGTTGGCCCGCAGGAGGGACCCGATACGATTTGGCAGTTAGCCCCGGATGGCACAAGCCTGGCGCTCACTTCGTGGCTCTCTCGCAATCGCAGCCCTGCCTGGAGTCCGCTGGGGGATGCGCTCCTCTTCAGCGCGGATCACGGTTCCGCTGACAACCTGTACTATTTGGATACAAGTGGGAGCGAGCCGGTTCAGTTGACCAACGAGCAGTTCTTTGCGGGCCAGCCTTCATGGTCGCCAGACGGTCAGTCCATCGTCTTCACCGTACAGCGTGATGGGAACTGGGATATTTACCGCATAGAAAAGGACGGAAGTCACCAGGAGCGTCTGACGTCGAATATTGCGCAGGATTGGTTTCCGGCGTGGTCTCCGGCCGGAGACCGTATCGCCTTCGTATCCAACCGCACCGGCACGCACCAGCTATATGTGATGAAGGTGGACGGCACGGCCCAAACGCGTCTCACGAATCTGCCCCGTGGGGTCGAATCGCCGGCCTGGTCCCCCGATGGTCGCTGGCTGGCTTTTGTGGCCTACACGGGGGATGCCCAAGGCGTGGCGGCCCGTGAATTATACTTGCTGCGGGTGGAAGATGGGCACCAGGTCCGCGTTACGCACAACCTGGTGGACGATACGGAGCCGGCCTGGTTCTATCCGCCCCCCTCCGTCACCGGTATGCCCAGCCCTCCGCGAACTGGTTTTTTTGGAGAGTATTATACGAACATGACAATGTCGGGTGCGCCCGCCGTAATCCGTTTTGACCCGGCCATAGACTTTGATTGGGGCACAGGCGCACCGGCCGACAAACTGCGGGCCGACCACTTTTCCGTGCGCTGGGTGGGTCGCCTGACCGCCTTGGAAGCGCAGGACTATCTCTTTTCCCTCAGCGCGGACGACGGCGCGCGTTTGTTCATAGATGGAGTCAAGGTTGCGGACTCCTGGGATACACATGCAGCCTCGGCGTTTTCAGTCCCCATGCGCTTGTCGGCCGGCGACCATCTGCTCCGCCTGGAGTATTACGAAAACGAGGGGTTTGCGCACGTCAGCCTGCATTGGCAGGTGCTGCGCTAGCAGTTTGTCGGAGAGGACTCTCTTTTCTTGTTACTACTCAGCCTGGCGAATGAATTCGCGGCTACAGTTGCAAAACCGACCGCCGTCGGTTCGATCTTCAGCCGGTGAAGGCCGACTTTGTGATGGTAGGCGTGGTTTCAACCGCTAGCCACGGAGGCCTGAGTAGTAACCTTTTTTCACAGAGAGACACAGATGTTCAGACCAGGTTATCAGAGAATCTGTGTTTATCCTGCAAATCTGTGCTGTGCCCCATTATGCTTTCTCCGGCAAGCTGTCGGGCACTTACGGCCATCCTGGCAAGGGCGGAACGGGGCAACGATGTGTTGTGCCTGCATCAGCGGCCCGAGACGGGGCTGCTGTTGACCAGTGTGCTGATCGCCTTCCAAAGCAGGTCTACTTCCTCCGGCACAGCGAGCGGATTGTCCGTCAATTCCTGCTTGGCCGTCGCCACTCGTTCTTGAAGGGAAACGATGGCGGCATGCCATTCCTGGGGGGCGACGGCGAGGGCCTGTTGTAGCGTTGTGTCGACAAGTTCGAGGTCGCGTCCGGCTGCCTCCACATTGCTGCGCGAAAGGTACAGTCGTGCCTGCAGGGTCTGGTTGGCCGCCTGGAGGAGGAGCAGGCGCATCTCCAGATTGACGACGGCTGCTTGCGGCCCGGCCAGTGCTGTTTGCGTCGCGCTGATCTCTTCGCTCAAGACTTGTATGCTGGCATGTGCTACTTCTGCCAATATTTGGACCTGGGAGATGGTCGCCGTGTTGGATATGCTCCGATTTGTGAGAATCTCCAAGGCCTGTTCCTGAACGACGAGTTTCTTCTGTGCGCGGGCCGTCTGATCCTGGATGGTAGCGAGCTGCTCTTCTATCGTTTTCAGACGGGAGCGTTGCTCTTCCTGTCTCTTCTGCAAGCGTTGGAGCTGGGTCTCGCGTTGGGAGGTCAGGTCTGTCACCTCTTTCGATAGTGTACGGACCTGAAGCTGCAAGTCGCCAATATCCTTTTGGGTCTGGGTGCCCGTTTCTTGCAACTGGTGAATGGCCTGCGTGTTGGAGCTGATGGGTGACCAGAGTCCCCAGTAGGCGTATTGGCCTGCGGTGAAGATGCCGACGCCGGCGACAATGCCGAGCAGGATGACCACCGTGAACTTGCCGAGCGTCCAGACTGTGCGGAAGCATCCCACGAGTGGTGAAGAGTCGTTCTTGCTGTTCATGGTTGCGTCCTCCTAGGGTGTGGCCGAGACGGGTACGGCGGTAGGGGATGCCGGTCCGGGGGACGAAGATTCTTGGGTGGGCGCAGGGGGCGTGGCCGAAGGCGCAGTCGTCACCGTTTCTGTGGGCGTGGGTGTGGCCGTGTTCGTGGGGGCGGCGGTCGGTGTGCGGCTGGCTGTCGCGGTTGGCGTTTGTGTGGGGGTGGCCGTAGCTGTCGCCGTTCGCGTGGGTGTGGCCGTGGGCGTAGGCGTGGCGGACGGCGTCGGGCTGGGTGTGCCTTGCGTGGAGAGGAGGAGGTCGCGCAAGTTCGAGAGGAAGAGGTCGAAATGTGCCGTTTGTGTTTCCATGGTGGCTATCGCGGTCCGGGCAGATTGCACTTGTTGGTCCACGGACTGCATCTGGTTTTCGAGCTCGGTCGTGCGCAAATCCAGCAGCCGGTTGACAGCTTTGAGTTTCTTGATATCCTCTCCCAGGGCCTGGAGATCCTGAACGTCGCTTTGCAAGGCGGTGGTCTCTGCTCGCAGGGTTTGTACATCCAGTTGCGTTTGGGCCTGGCTTGCGGCATTGCTCTGCACGGAGCTTTGCAGGGCGTTGATCACCGGATGGGAGGCTATGTCGAGTGTGCCATTGTATGAGTAGAGCACACCCAGAGCGATGAGAGCGCCTAGCAACGCACTGAGCGCAATGATGATCGCAGATTTGAGAAGGCCGGTGCATCCCCCCAGGAGTGCCGGCGCAGATTCTGCTTTGGGTGGGCGTGGGGGAGGCGTTTCCGCCGCTGTTTTCGGTTCCAAGTGAGGTGTCGCCGGCTCGGGTGCGGGAGGCTCTTCGGCGGGGGATGCCGGAGCGATTGGGGCCGGCATTTCCGAAACCTCCTCGAGCGGTTGTGCTTCTCCTTGTGCCACTTCCCCAGCCTCTTCCTGATGGGGAGGCGTGGAAACGGTGAGGCGGTGGCTCAGTTGGGAATAGAGAACGGAGCCGATGCCGGAGATTTTCTGTATCTCGGCCGGCTGTTGGAAGGGGCCTTCCTTTTGGCGGAATTCGACGATCATGCGGGCAAAGGCCGGCCCGATACCTGGCAACGCTTGGAGCTCTTCCTCGGAGGCTGCGTTCAGGTCGACCGGAAAGGTGGATTCCTCGTCTCCGCTCTCTTGGTTGTGTTCATCGTTTGGGGTGGGGGCCGGCTCCGGGCGGACTGTTTCGAGCGGGGGCGGGGCAGTCCCGGTTGTCTGGTCTGTGGGTTGGGCAAGGGCCATGGCTTCATCCGCGGGCGCTGTTTCGGAAGATTCTTGCGCAGAATCCAGGTCCGCGATTTCCTGGGAAGGTGGCAGCTTCTCCTCATTTGGGGTATGCAGAGATTGCAAGTCCATGACTACACCTCCGTATTCTATTGGTTGTTTTGTTTAGCACAGATGTTGAGACCGGTTAGGGCCAGTTCAGAGTTGGGGTTGGCGTCCAGGGCTCGTTTCAGCCACGGGACTGCTTGGTCGCATTCATCCAGGAAAGCATAGGCAAGACCGATTTCGTAGAAGTATTCCTCCGATTCCAGTCCGAGGTCTACTGCGTGCTTGAGGTTGGGGATTGCGGCTTCGTAATTACGTCGTACGTAGTAGGTTACGCCAAGATGGGCGTATGCACGGGCGTAACCAGCATCGACTTGGATGGCCTGCTTGAATTGCGAAATGGCCAGTTCGTAATCTTCTTGGATAAAGTGTGTCCAGCCAAGTTCGTCGAATGCTTCAGCGCTTTGGGGGTCGATTTGTATTGCTTTCTTGAAGTCGGCTATGGCACGGCGGTAATCCTTCAGTATCCGGTAGTTCCGTCCGCTCCCGATGAGCAGGTAGCTGAGGGGGGCGAGTTGGGCGGCGCGCTGGTATTCGGCCACGGCGCGCCGATATTGTCCTTGAATCTCGTAGACATAACCCAGGTCCCGATGGGCATCGATGCTATTGTCGTCGAGTTCGACCGCTTTCCTGGCCATGGCCAAGGCTCTATCGGTGCGTCCTGTGTCGGCGTATGCCTCGGCAAGGAAGGCATAGGCGGGCGCATAGTGATCATCGAGTTCTATCGCCTGCAAGGCAGTGTTGATTGCTTCTCCGTACTGTTCGTTCCAATCCAGGGTCATGGCGTAGCTGGCCAGCACCTCCACGTCGTTCGGTGCGAGTTGGACGGCATGGGTGGTTTTTTCCAGGGCGAGTTTGGTCTTCCGGCGAATGGCCAAGAGCCGGCCCCAACGCGCGAAGGCAATCGCATTGTCTGGGTCGAGTTGTGCCGCCTCCTGGTATGCTTCGATTGCCGGTTGGATCTTTCCTTCATGCAATAGGGCGTCTCCTTCGGCGATCTTTTCGGTTGCTGTGAAGGCCGGTCCGGCAGTGGGTGTCACCGTGCGTGCTATGAAGGGAAGGCCTCTCTGTTGCCCATAAACGAGAACAGTAAGCACTCCAGCGCTTATGAGCAATAGCCAGATCAGGCCTCGATAGTTGCGACGTTTCTCTTGGCGACGCAGATACACAGGCAGTGTCCTCTTATCAGAGTAGAGACCGCAGGGTAGACGAGTTGTTCTTCTGATAGTTGGTCGTATTATAGCACAACATCGAGCACTTTACAATATACCGGTGAGAGGTGGGTGTATTTCAGTTTGGGGGTGAGAATTGTTTTAACGCAAAGGCGCAGAGGGATGAAAATCGTATAGGGACCCCCGTCCCTAGCCCCTCCCTCTGC
>JAADHH010000011.1:7517-8619 GCA_013151955.1 Chloroflexota bacterium | reverse complement strand
CCGTCGCCGTGGGCGTCGCGGTGGGCGTGGCGGTTGCCGTCGCCGTGGGTGTGACGGTCGGCGGAATGCCCGTCGCCGTGGGCGAAGCTGTGGCGGTGGGCGTAGCAGTCGCAGTCGCCGTGGAGGAAGCCGTCGCGGTGGGCGTGAGCGTCGCCGTGGGCGGAACGCTCGTAGCGGTCGCCGTTGCCGTGGGCGCAGGCGTAGGAACGTCGGAACTTTTGCCGGTCCTGATGATGGGCAGGTAGCCCCTTGGGGTCAGTTCTCCGGCCACACCCATTACCGGTGGCAGACGGAAGCGCGTACGGTCCACGGAATTGCTGGCGGCAACAAGCGGAGCCATGAGAAGCGGCAGGTAGCTATACTGCGGCGGGTCAGGCACGGACCCCAGCCAGATGTCATCGAGCAAGACTGCAAAGCTGCTGGTGCCGGCCGGTTCAAAATCAAATGAAATCGTTACCGGCCGGCCCAGAAGGGCGAGCGAGGTCAGGTCAAGATGTTCGTGTGTCCAGCCGCTGACGTTCAACGGGATGATTTGATTCGTGCCGGCAATACGGAGGTGCAGGGCATCGGGAAACGTCGCCGGCCCATCAGGCTGATAGATAAATGAAAGAGTCGGATTGACCAATTCGGCAGGCACGTAAACCGTCTGGGAAAGGTGCGCAGTCGTCGCCGGCCCCAGGCGCGCAGCCCAATCGCCGCTGAAGGCCGTCGAACTCAGATTGGCTCCACCGGCCTGCCAGCCCGCCAGGCTACCCGTCTCGAACGAGCTGTTGGCAATGACATTATCGGCGGGGGGCAGAAACAGCGCCGTGTTCGTCCGGTCGTTGCTTATCGCCAGGTGCCTGACAAAAGGCTGGCCGAACCCGGCACGATCGGCAGCGACACTGTAGGTTCCCGTTGCGGCAATGCCCTGCACATAGCGGCCCACCGCCTCCGTGGTCGTCTGGGCCAGTGCGGGGGTCGCCGGAGAAATCGTCACGTTTGCGCCGGCGATGGGCTGGCCGGCGGCATCGGACACAGTGCCGGAAAGCAGGTATGCAGCGACGGTGGTGGCAGCGTCCGGCGTTGTGGGGTACGCTTCCAGTCTGCCGACACCGTCGCG
>JAADHH010000011.1:0-7479 GCA_013151955.1 Chloroflexota bacterium | reverse complement strand
CAGGGAAACCGGCTGATCGTTCTGTCCAAAAATGGCCGAGGTCGTCACTACATCGGCCAGCCAGGTCTGCCACGCGCCATTGCCCACACGGTATTGTAGGGTGTACCCGGCAATCGCCGTCGAGTCGTCTTCTCCTGACCAGGTCACAGAAAAGGGAGCGAGGCGTTGTACGGCAGGCAGAGCGTGTACACGGGATGTGGGAGGAGCCGCATCGACCGTAGTGGACGCAGCGTCACTCAGCGGGCCGACAAATGTGCTCGGAGGCCAGTACTGAGGCGGTTCTCCCTTGGGCTGAATGGCATAGGGCCGGACGCGAAAGGAGTAGGTGTGCCCGCTGAGACCGGGATACGCCCCCCCCGTTTCGCGCGTTTTGCTCAACCAGGGCTGCCAGGGGCCGCCGTCTATCTGCACTTCCACATCGTAGAAGAGGGCAAAGTTGCCGAGCGATTGCAGGCCGGCCGGCAAGTTGCCGGCCCATTGCACCGCGATCGGCGCAGGGCTGTAGGTGGGCAGGGAGACGATGGTCGCTGTGGGGGCCTGTTCCAACCGCAATCCATCCACAATCGCTTGATTGGCACTCTGCTGCCACTTCGACCAGACGCGGACGAAGAGGGTGATCTTTGTGCCGGCAGCTTGCGCGGCCACGCTGGGATTGACCCAACTCTTGTCATCCCAGCGCTCCGTACTCCAGACGATGGAGGGCGCGGTGGGATCGGTACCACCGGTGGGATCGATCCCGATTTTCTTGCCGATGGCGTAGGGGTCGCTGGGATCGTCGCCGGCCGATCCGCCCCACATCGAAAGGAACCAGCCGCTCGCGCTATAGGCCGTGCCCGGTGCTACGCCCTCGACTTGTTGGTAGAGTACGGCGGTAAAGGGAAGCCCCTGCGGATAGAGGTTCTCGGCCAGGATGATGTGCGAATTGCTTCCCTCGATCTTTTCGACCCAGCCACCGCCGGCGAACGTCTTTGTGCCAAGATAGGTGGGGTTGCCGGCCTCGTTGTAGGCGACCCAGCCGTCGGCTACTTCGCCCTCGATGCCTGCTTGGTGGTGGAAGCCCCCCTCAAATCCTCCATTTTGGAGGAGCGCCGACCCGGTAGCCACCACCGGCAGCAGGAGAAAGACCAAGAAAAGGAGCGACATACGCCGGAGGGGAGCGGCACCCGTGGACCATCCCCCCAGCAGCTTTATCTTCGTTGCAATCGTTCTGTGTCCCATCGCCCTATCATACCAGAGGTGCGGACATGTCGCAATGGGAATCGGGTACCAATTGGAGCCTTTCCAAGTTCTCATCGTAGCACCGGAATGGGGATTCCGGCGCTACGGGTAGGATGCTACGAATAGATGTAACCCTGGAATTCTCATCCTAGCAGGCTGTCGGAGAGGTCTGTTTTCTTCTTATTAGGACACAGATTCTCACAAAGAAACACGGCTTTCAGGCAAAAATCATGTATCTTCTCAATATTGTATCTTCTCAATATTCCGGGGCGAAGAAGTTCGACTTTTGGTAAAAGTCGAACTTCTGGGTCGCCCCACCCCGTTTTATTGAGAAGATACAAAATTATCGAAAAATCTGTGTCCCATGATCCTTTCTCCGACAAACTGCTAGGGCGGGGTTTGCTCAGAATCGCGGGCGGAACTTGTATCCGTAGACGATGAGGCCGTTCTCTTCCTGCTCGGTGAGCTTTCGGGTGACCATCTCCACCGGCAGACCAATCGCCACCTCGTCCACATTTACGTCGGTCAGTTGGGCGGAGATAAGGGGGCCTTCCTCCAAGCGCACCAACGCGGCAACGTAGGGGACGTAGGCATCGAACCCTTCCGGTGCCTGGTAGACAACGGTGTGCGAATAGACCTCGCCCTGCCCACTGAATTCGAACGTTTCTATCTTTCGCGACCGGCATTCGGGGCAAACGACTCGCGGGGGAAACATCTTGTGCCCGCAACCGGCACACACTGTGCCTTGCAAGTTATAACGTTGGTCTCGTAAACGCCAATGGCGTGCAATGTCCATGATCTACTCCTAATCCATCGTCTCCAGAATGTGCGTAACGATTGTTGCCCCACTGCCACCGATATTTTGGGTCATGGCCCGGCGTGCTTCGATCTGGTTGTCACCGGCCTGGCCGCGCAATTGCTGGACAGCTTCCACAATCTGATATACGCCGGTCGCCCCCACAGGGTGTCCGCGGCCCTTCAATCCGCCCATCGTGCAGATGGGGATGCGGCCACGCCGGGTGATTTCACCCTCTTGCGCCAGGCGCACGCCCTGTCCGCGCTCCGCGAAGCCGGTCGCTTCCAGAGAAAGTGCAGCCATGATTGTAAAGGCATCGTGCAGTTCGAAAAGGTCGATGTCGTCGGGGCCTACGCCGGCCTGCCGGTAGGCCCGCCTGGCCGATTCATAGCCGGCCTGCAAGAAGAGCACGTCGCGCCGGTCGTGCAGGGCGACCGTATCGGTGGCCAGGGCCGAAGCGGCAATGCGAATGGGGCGCTCACTGAATTCGCGCGCCCGGTCCAGGGGGCAGAGGATCACCGCTGCGGCACCGTCGGCCATGGGCGAAGAGTCCAGCAGGGTGATGGGCGCACAGATCGGCTTGGCGGCCCGGAATTGGGCCTCGGTGATCGGGCGGCGGAACATGGCGTGGGGATTACCCACTGCGTTGGCATGGGCGTTGACGGCAAACGGGGCGAAGTCTTCCTTGTGCAATCCGTGCTCGTACATGTATCGCTGCATGATCAGGGCATTGATGGCCACGAAGGAGAAGCCTTGTGCGGCCTCATAATCGCCATCGGCGGCCGAGGCCAGGTAGCGGGTGGTACAATTGCTGGACATCTCCGTCATCTTTTCGACGCCGGCAGCAATGACCACATCTTGCTGGCCACTGGCCACGGCCAGCGCGCCGCTGCGCACCGCTGCGCCACCGGAACCGCAGGCCGCTTCGATCTTGATCGCTTCCATTCCGGCCAGCCCCAGATGGTCGGCAACGAGTGCGCCCAAATGTTCCTGGCTGGCCAGTTCACCGGAGAGCATGTTCCCGATATAGAGGGCATCGGCGCGAGCGATGTGCGCGTCATCCAGCGCATCCAAGATCGCCTGAACCGACAGGTCACGCAATGACCGGTCCCAATGTTCGCCAACCGGTGTTTGTCCGATGCCGACGATTGCTACTTCACGCATGAAATATCCCTCCTCATTTCAACAACAACTTGCTTCGCCAGCGAGCGTAGGTGGCATAGTGTACAGGTTGCCGGCGAGCGATGTAATCTTGGGTTGTGCGGGCCAGGGAGCGCCGTTTGGACAATTGCTCGGTAACGACAAAGGAAAAAGCGTCGCTGCCGGCCCCCGAGCCAAAGGAAACCATCAGGATGCGGTCCCCGGGTTGGGCAGCATCCAGACAGCCGGTCAGTCCGATGAGCGATGATCCGGCGTAGGTATTGCCAATATCGCCGACCAGCAGCCCCGGCCGAATTTGCTCGGCTGTGAAACCCAATTTTTGGGCAGCCCGCTGCGGGAACTTCACGTTCGGCTGATGAAAGACGGCCAGAGCAAAGTCCTCCGCCGTCAGGCCCAGGGATTCCATCAGGTGCCGGCCGGCAGAGAGGACGTGGTGGAAGTAGGCCGGTTCGCCGGTAAAGCGGTTGCCATGTTCCGGGTAGTGCTGGTGCGCTCTGCGGAAAAAGTCGGGCGTGTCGGTGACGTAGGAATACGATGCTTCGAGCACGGCCAGCGCCTCTTCGCCCGGGCCGAAAACGAAGGCGGCCCCACCGGCCGCGGCGGTGTATTCGAGCGCGTCGCCGGGGCGGCCTTGCGCCGTATCCATGCCGATGCCCATCGCATAATCGGCCATGCTGGAGCCGACCATGGCGATGGCCGCCTGCATGGTTTCGCTGCCCGCCTTGCAGGCAAATTCCCAATCGCCGGCACTGGTACTCGGCACAGCGCCAATGGCCTGGGCCACAATCGTGGATGTCGGCTTGACGGCATAGGGTGGCGATTCGCTCCCCACCCATACGGCACGCAATTGTGTGGGGTCTATTTGTGCGCGTTGCAAGGCATTGCGGGCCGCTTCGATGGACATGCTCACACTGTCTTCGTCCGGGCCGGGCACCGATTTTTCGCGCACCGGCAGCGTGTCGCGGTCCTGCCCCCCACGCCAGAGCTGCGAAATCTCCTCGGCGGCCAGCCGGTATCGCGGCACATAGGCTCCATAACCAACAATGCCTACCTGACGGGATGGTTTCATGGTCATGTTTGTTCCACTCCTTTATCGTGATGCGGGCGTAATACGCAAATACTTGTCAGACACTACACCACACGCTTCACCAAAAAAGCCCTCATTCGCGGCAAGGAAAGATTCCTAAAGGGCTGTATGCTCCAGTATAACAGAAACTGGCTGTCAAAAACTACCAGATTCGCTTTTTCCAGGCAAAACAGGGGCATTTTTAAGATATGCGGAGGACTTCCGAAGCCCGTGGCACAAAATTCACGAACAGAATGGTGGCCGGCATCACCCGGTCAGGGCCGCGTCCAAGGCCTGGCGCAGGGTAAAGGCTCTTCGGTAGAGGGCCTGTCCGATCACGACACCTTCTACGCCTTGGGGCTCAACAGCTTTCAACCTGGAGATGTCGTCGAGGGTGGCCACACCACCACTGGCGATGACCTGCAGACCGGTTTCACGTGCCAGATGGGCTGTAGCCGCGACATTCACGCCGGTGAGCATTCCGTCGCGGGAAACATCGGTGTAAAGGGCCCGCACGACGCCGGCTTTCCGCATCGCCCGGCCCAGGGTGACGACATCGACATCGGCCACCGTCACCCAGCCATGCGTGACCACCTGGCCATCACGGGCATCCAGGCCCACGACAATCCGCCCGGCACCAAAACGCATCATAGCTTCGCGGACAACGTCGGGTTGCTCCACAGCCAGGGTTCCCAGCACCACGCGGTCCGCTCCCAGGCCCAGCACGTAGGCGATATCTTCCAGCGAGCGGATTCCGCCACCGAACTGCACCCGGACCGCCACCTTCTCCAGGATTTGAGCCAGCACATCGAGTGCGGACGGCCTTCCCGCACGGTGGTGCGGATCGCCCAGCGCGCCATCCAGGTTGACGAGGTGTAGCCAGTCTGCGCCGGAGTCCGCCCAGTGACGCGCCACGCGCAGGGGATCGTCGTCGTACACCGTCTCTGCATCCGCTCGCCCTTGTTGCAAGCGCACCACACGTCCATGACGCAAATCTATGGCGGGAAAGATGATCATGTTTGCTCCCCAAAAAGATTTCACAAAAGGGTGCACTCTCGCACCCTGCTTCGGGCCGTAGTCCATTGCCAAGGATATCGTCGCTCTGCCAGCAGACTGCGGTAATTGTAGGGGATGTGGCCAATAGAGTCAAACGTGCCGGGAGGGGGGCTTTGCGGTCACGACCTCCTTGACGGACAAATTCCTTTGTGGTAGAATGAGCATGAGCGGGGGGAGAGGATTCATCGTTGCCTTCTCGCCACTACCGAAGCATGAACCTGCGGCATCTAATACCGGGATAAGCCAGTGAAAGAACTGCGTACCTGTCTCGAAGATTATGCTGTTCCCATGTTGCGCGCCCTGGCATACAGCCATGGCATCAAATCAAGAAATGAATCGAAAGCCGAGTTGATTGACCGCTTGATAAATCACATCCTGCAACCAGACATCGTCGCCATGAACCTGGCCATTCTCCCAAGCGAAGAGCGCGCGGCGCTCGATCGGGTTGTCTCTGCGGGGGGGAAGATTGCCCTCCACAGCATGATGCGCGAGTTCGGCGGAGTTCGGCGATTGGGCGTCGGCCGGCTTGAGCAAGTCAAACCCTGGCTCACACCGGAAACACCCACCGAGCGTCTCTATTATCTGGGGTATCTATACCTCGGTTACTCTGCAATTGGCGATTATCTGGGGCCTGTCTTTTTCATCCCCCCAGAACTGCTCGCGCTTCTTCCTGACGTGTCTTCCCCTCCCGTACGCTTCGAGGTAAAGACGCTGGACCAGCCGCCGGCCAATCCGAAACCGGCAGACAACATGGCCGTGTACGATATTTTCGTGTTGTTGAGCGCGATCCAGCGGTACCGGGCCGGTGGGCAAGAAGGACCCTCCGACCAGACGATGTTTCACCTCCCGCCGGACATGCTCGCGTATCTCCAGCGACGCATGTCCGTGCCACCGGAACCGGAGCAGCCAAATGCAGAGGGCAACCGGCGGCTGCAATTCTTCCTCCGGCTGATTGACCAGGTGGGGCTGGTGGCTGAGGCCAGAGGCAGCAAGCTGCGACTGGACCCCGATGCGACTCGATCCTGGTTGGAACAGCCCCCCACGCAAAGGGACCTTGTGCTACAATCCGCCTGGCGCAGTGACCCACATTGGAATGAGTTGTGGCATGTGCCCACATTGCGCCCGGAGGATACGGGATGGCAGAACAACCCCAGACGGGCTCGAAAGCATCTGCTGGACCATCTGGCCCGTTGCCCGGCCGGGCAATGGCTGAGTTTCTCCTCCTTTGTACGTGCCGTGAAAACAGTGGACCCCGACTTTCAACGACCAGACGGTGATTACGAAAGTTGGTATATCCGCGAGGCGGAAACCGGTCGCTACTTGCGGGGGTTCGAATCATGGGATTTGGTCGAGGGAGCCCTGATCGCCTACACACTGACCTACCCCGCCCGCTGGTTGGGGATGATCGATGTTGCCTTTGCCGCAGAAGATGAGCACGGCACCATTCCAGCGGCGTTTCGCGTGACCGCTGCAGGGGCTGCCTTCTTGAAGGATCAACCCGGCACGGAATCCCTCCCGCAGAAAAGTCCGCCCCCTTTTTCCGTGCATTCCGACCTGACCGTAGAGGTTCCTGCCGATTCCAATTGGTGGGAACGTCTGCACCTGGAGCGTGTGGCCACACTGCTTGAATTACGTGCCGACTTTTCCGCGCGCTACAGGCTCTCCGGGGACCAGTTGATCGGTCAATTGGAGCGAGGCGCCGACCTGGAACGAATCATCCACTTTCTGCAGCGCGCGGCCGGCGGAGAGCTACCAACGGACGTCGCCGGTCAATTGCGAACGTGGGCGAAGCGTTTTGGCCAAGTGACCCTGGGACAACATTTCGTTCTCCAGGCAACGTCGCCGGAGGTTTTGCGTAAGTTGCAACAAATCCCGGAGGTTGCCCGCTGCTTTGCCAAGGTCGTTGGTCCCACCACAGTATTGATCCACGCCCAGGCACAGCAAACGGTGGTGGACGCC
This sequence comes from Chloroflexota bacterium, assembly GCA_013151955.1. Taxonomy (GTDB): domain Bacteria; phylum Chloroflexota; class Anaerolineae; order Ardenticatenales; family JAADHH01; genus JAADHH01. Next base: position 223 of record JAADHH010000011.1, on the reverse strand, counting down.
TTGCGGAAAGCGGGACATATTCCCAAGATCGAGGGAGACGTTACTGCTCAGGCCGCCTTGCCTGAGCAGTAACAGGGAGACAGACCTTAGGCACTTGGGGCGTCAAGATCGACAAAAAGTTGTCTATGTTTCTAGGACACAGATTCTCACAGAAAAACAGTATCTTCTCAATAAAACGGGGTGGGGCGACCCAGAAGTTCGACTTTTGGTAAAAGTCGAACTT
>JAADHH010000074.1:42283-51914 GCA_013151955.1 Chloroflexota bacterium | reverse complement strand
ACGCAACACGGGCGACAAGTTTCTTAACAGAGACGTAACGTAGGGTTAAACTCTGTGTAACCACAGGTTCGGCGAAATGCGGTATACTTAGGCTACAAAACACAAAACGTAGGGGGCCTTGACCCATAAAAATCATTACCCTACATCTCATAAATGACGTCGGGGAAACCTGACCCCAAACTTACCTTTAGAGGAGGTAGTAGTGAAAAAAAGACTTGGTTTTGTAAACATTGGTTTGCTCCTGGCGCTGGTAGCATCGCTATGGCTGCCCTTTGCCGGATTGGCTTCCGCAGATCACGGCGAGCAGGAGCTTCGAGGGGTTGTCCAGACCATTCCGGCTGGACGAATCGGTATGTGGGTTGTGTCGAACCAAAACGTACAGGTGACGACGGCGACCCGTATCAAAGAGGAGCATGGCGCAATCACGGTCGGCACGCAGGTCAAGGTGAAAGGCTATGCACAAAACAATGGCTCGTTCATGGCGGACAAAATCGAACGGGATGGCGACGGTGGCGGCAACGACCACCAAAACGAGAGCAAGTTTAACGGCACGATCAATGCCATGCCGGCCGGTCGCCTGGGCGACTGGAACGTTTCCGGCCAGACCGTACACGTCTCGGCCAACACTTGGATCAACGAAGAGCACGGCCAGGCCGCTGTGGGCGCTTCCGTGGAAGTGAAGGGCACGCAACGGGCCGATGGTTCGTGGGACGCGACCGAAATCGACGTACAGCAAAACTCCGGTGGCGGCAACGACCATCACAACGATAGCAAGTTCTATGGCACGATTGAGGCTATGCCGGCCGGTCGCCTGGGCGACTGGACCATCTCCGGCCAGACCGTACATGTCTCGGCCAACACTTGGATCAACGAAGAGCACGGCCAAGCCGCTGTGGGCGCCTACGTGGAAGTTGATGGCGTCGTGCAGACCGATGGCTCCTGGGACGCAAGCAAGGTCGAGGTGCGGAATGCCTCTGGCGGCGACCAAACATACGATGACTTCTACGGCACGGTCGAAACCATGCCCGCGAACCGCATCGGAATGTGGGTTGTCTCTGGGCGCAACGTCCAGGTGGACGCGAACACACGGATTGACGAACAGCACGGTGCAGCTACCGCCGGCGCATACGTGGAAGTGAAGGGCGCGCGCCAGGCTGACGGGTCTACGCTGGCTACGGAAATTGATGTACAAGCGACCGGCACTACCGGTCCCAACCCCACACCGACACCTCCGTCGGGCGGCACAGTGGTATACATTGACCCTGCGCAGGCGACTGCCGGTCTGAACGGTACGCTGAATGTCGAATTGAAAGTGGCGAACGTGGTGAACATGGGTGGCTACGAGTTGGTCATCAACTTTGACCCGGCCATCGTCCAGGTGCAGAATGTAACCCTGGGCAACTTCCTGAGCAGCACCGGTCGCACGGTATCTCCGCTGGGGCCGAGCGTGGACAACACCGCCGGGCGCATCTCGATTGGCTCCTTCTCCTTCGGAAGCCAGGCCGGCCCGTCCGGCGAGGGCACCTTGGCGACCATCGTCATGACGCCGCAGGCCCAAGGAACGTCGGCGCTGACTCTCTCCGGCCTGACTTTGACCGACAGTGCGGGTAACGCGATTGCTGCCACAACACAAGATGGCGCGATCACAATCAACGCCACAGCGCTCAATGGCGATCTCAACGGCGACTGCTCCGTAGATGTGGTAGACATCATGCAAGTAGCCGGCCGGTGGGGTTCCCAGAGTGGTGAAGTGGAATACGATGAGGCAGACGATCTGGATCACAACGGGCAGATTGACGTAGTAGACATCATGCAGGTGGCCGGACACTGGGGCGAGAGTTGCGCCTCCGGTGGTTTGACCGCCATGAGCACAGGCATCGCCGCTACGCCAGACGCTACACCGGCCCTTTCCCTGGCCGTACCTGCTGCCGTCCAGGCCGGCAAAACGTTCACCGCTGAGGCGAAAGTAACGGATGCCGCCGACCTCGGTTCGTTCGAGTTCCAGTTGTCCTTTGACCCCGCTTTGGTTGAGGTCAAGGATGTGGCTCTGGCCGACGCACTTTCAAACAGTGGCAACACCTGCCAGGCGTTGAGCAAAGTGGACAACGCGGCCGGTACGCTCCGCATCGCCGGCTTCTGCTTCGGCAGCCAGGCGGGCTTGCAGGGTGCCAGCAGCCTAGCCCAGATCACGTTCGCGGCCCACACGGCTGGCAACGTGGACTTGCAGATGGCCGGCGCGAAAGTGACCACCATGGCCGGACAAACGCTTCAGGCCACGGCTTCGGACGCAGCGCTCATGGTTCACGCCGCCCCGGCGAAAATCGGGCCGCGTATGCCCACGAACGCTCCGGCGCAAGCGAATCAGTAAGTTCAGCAGGACGGTGCACTAGTTTTCCCAACGCACCGCATAGTAATAGGGGCGAGGCCGCAACCGGCCTCGCCCTTTTTAGAAGTTCAACTTCTCAAAGAAGTTGAACTTCTTGTTCTTGGCAGGTGTGACCGCTGCCCCGGGATCTCGCCCAATATCGGAATGCCCAGGGCCTCGGCGTCTGCGGTCGTACGGACGGTATCGTCCAGGTACTCCAGGAAAAACACCAAAGCCACTGCGGCGATCAATGCCAGCATCACGCGCAGGGGAATATCCAGCCGCCGGCGCAGACTCGGCCCCACGGGGGCAATATTGGGCCCATCCAACAGCGTTACTTCTGCATCGGCTGCACCCAGTTGGGCGAGGTAGGTGCCTCCGTCCTCTCTCATTGTCTGGATTACTGCCTGGCTGATGGCCAGGAGCTGCTCTTGGTCCGGCCAACTGATGTCCAGATAGAGGATGCGGTGGTGCTTTTCGGCGCTGGTAGCGCCCACGATGGCTCCTGGCGGGATGGAAATTTCGGCCGGCAGTCGTTTGCTCACTGCTTTGGCAAACGCGCTCCCGCGAACTACCTCCGTGAAGTCATCGGCCAGGAACTCCGAAGCCTGGCCGGATGTCAGGCGCGGGTCGAAGTTCATGCCTTTTTCGACCGGCAGGGGGGGGACACCCACAGCCAGACGCATGGAGGCATGGAACGTGGTAGGGGTTGGCTTTTGGGTGAGCAGGGCAATGAGCAGCACCAGCAGGGGCAAAGCAACGATCAACCAGATTCTTCGCCGGATTATCCGAGCATACGTGCGTAGTTCCACAGGTTACATCCCTTCATCTTTTGTTTCGAGCCACGCCAGCAGACGCCGGTGGAATGTCTCGCGGTCGAACTGGCCGGCATGATCGCGAATCGATGCGGAATCGAAAGAGATATCGTCTATTTTCCGCAGAGCTTCAGCGAGCGAATCTGTCGTTTGCGAATGAAAAAGGACGCCCGTTTGGCCGTCCTGCACCGTGTCGAGTGCTCCGCCGGCAGCATAGGCCACGACCGGTCGTCCTGCGGCCTGCGCTTCGACCGGCGATATGCCGAAGTCTTCTTCTCCCGGGAAAATGAAGGCGCGGCAGTGGGCATAGAGTGCCGGCAGATCGTCGTCCGACACGCGGCCCAAGAAGCGCACGGTGTCTCCGGCCATTTTCTCCAGGCGCGGACGGTCCCGCCCGTCGCCGGCAATCCAGAGCGGGGCACGCAGCCGCTTGCAGGCGGCGATGGCCAGGTCGATGCGTTTGTAGGGAATAAGTCGTGAGACAACGAGGAAGTAATCTTCCGGGCTTCCTTCGGGCACGAACCGTTCGGTATTGACCGGGGGGTAGATGATGGTGGAATCGCGCCGGTAGTATTGCTTGATCCGCTGTTGGACGGCGCGGGAGATGGCCGCGAAGTGAGTCACGCGTTGCGCTGCCGCGAAGTCCCACGAGCGCAACCCCGGCAGGATCAGCGGAAGGAGGCGGTGTGCCAGCGTGCCGATCCCCTCGCGCTGGACGTAGTCGTGGTAATTCCAAAGGTATCGGGTGGGGGTCAGGCAGTAGCAGAAATGTCGCGCGCCCGGCGGCGGTACGATCCCATGACAGAAGCCGCTCTTGTTGCTGAGGATTGTGTCATACCCGCGCAGGTCGAATTGTTCAAAGGCCAGCGGGTAGATTGGAAAGTATAGCTGATGGTGAGTCATCACGCCGGGCAAACGATTCATGAACGACGTGCGGACATCGCGACGCCGGAGAGCAGGGGGCGATTTCTCGGGCCAATACATCGCCGTGTACAAGGGCGCGTCGGGAAAAAGGTGCAGAAACTCGGAAAGGACGTTTTCCGCTCCGCCGATCTGGTTTAGCCAATCGTGGACAAGGGCCAGTTTCAAGATAGGTCGATCTCCCAGGACTGAAATGCCTCCCCAACGGACACCCATTTCAACGAACCCTATCACCGAAGGATTTGTGCCGATTCGTGCTAGTATACCAGAGATGGGCGTATTCGACAAGGAGAAAAGGTTGCCAACTTTCCAAAAGTTAGCACCCCTTCTTCTCGACCATCTGGCTGGACAAGAATGCGGAACGATGGCATAATGGGCTCATCGATTGAGGGTAAGGAGGAAACGACGGAGTGAGGCGATGTTAGGAATTCCCGATTGGCTCGTGCGGTTGGGCGGGCGTTTTCTCGGTATCCGACCACAAACCCTGGCCTATTTGCGTGCCGCGGCGAAGTTGGGTCAGCCGGCCAGCCCGGAGTATCCCTCCGAATTGTTGCCCGACGCTGCGCATCTGTTTGCCCGTGGTTGGATGAATCGGCCCTTCTTCGAGACATCCCGTGATTGGGTGTGGCCCTATTGGGCAGAAAGGCAACACAACCCCGCTGACCCGGGATTCGTGTCCTGGGCGTTCCAGCCGTACCACCTAAATTTGGCCTACCGCGATTGGACGGCCATCGGCGTGCCGGGAAAACGCGACGAAGCAATCGTTGACCCGCGCGGCTTGTTGACTCCGTGGCCAGACGGCTGGTCTCTGGATACTTGGCTGGTGACGCCAGACCGGACCATCTTCCCTTCACAATGTCCGGAAGAAGCGGTGAGGCAATGGGTGGAACCACACCCTGTCACGGTGGTCACCCTGATTCGCCATGCTCCCTGGGCGTTGCGTCTGCGGACGACAATGGTGGAAGACGAAGAAGGGCGGCCCTGGGTGTTGCACCGTGTGAATGTGCAGCACCGGGGACCAGAAGCGGAAGGGTCGCCGGTTACGCTCTTTCTGGCTGTGCGCCCCTTCAACGTGGAGGGGGTCAGCCTGATCCACGACCTGGAATTTCGGGAGGGGACGTTTCTGGTCAACGGGCGTTTGGCGTTATGCGTCCCCCCTCCCGAATCTGCCGGTGGTTTGTCGTTTCGGGAGGGAGATATTTCGTGCAGGCTGGCGCGTCTGCCTGGCAACACTTTCGCACATTGTCCGGCCGGACTGGCCACGGGAGTCGCGGCCTACCCGCTATCAAGTGCGGATGTTCGGGCCGGCTGGCAACTAACGGCCCTGGCCCCGGCCGGCAAGCCTGTGAATGCAGCCCCCTTTCGCGTGCCCGTAGACGGACCGTCGTTGCTCGATGCGGGTCGCCCGGCAAGCTGGATGCAGCGGACCAGGGCCCGTTGGGACGAGGCGGTTTCCGGTATCATGCGGGTGGAGCTGCCCGATCAGCGCTTGCAGGCTGCGTTCCAGGCCAATCAGTCCTACCTCCTGCTCATGCACGACGGAGAGAGCATCACCCCGGGGCCTTTTACGTACCATCGCTTCTGGTTCCGCGATGCCGCCTATTTGGTACACGCTCTGGCCAAGATGGGGCTATCGGAGCAGGCCGCCCAGGTTTTGCGCAGCTACCCCCGCCGGCAACGACGCGACGGCTACTTCGTCTCCCAAGAGGGAGAGTGGGACGCAAATGGCCAGGCTATATGGACCATGGTGGAACATTTTCGCCTGACGGGTGATCGCCCCCTTTTGGCCGAGCTGTATCCGGCCGTTGCCCGAGGAGCCAGATGGATCGAGTCGAAACGCCGGGATGGCCAAGAGGGGCTGCTTCCGGCCGGGTTTTCGGCAGAGCATTTCGGTCCACCAGACAACTTCTACTGGGATGATTTTTGGGCACTGGCCGGCTTGCGTGACGCCGCCTATGCGGCGCGCGTGCTGGGACACGACGATGATGCGCGGGCCTTTCAGTCGGCATACCGGGGCTTCTGGCGTGATGTCTGGCGCAGCCTGCGGAGGGACGAAGAGCGGCTGGGGCAACGAATCATGCCGGCCTCACCCCATCGTGGTCCCGATGCGGCGATGATCGGCACCCTGGCCGCCTGTTACCCGCTGCGCCTGCTCGGAGCTACCGACGAATGGCTGTCGAACACGCTGAATCTGATTCGGGGGGAGCATTTTGTCAATGGCTTGTTCTTCCAACCGTTCAGCCACACGGCGCTGGGGACATACTTGACACTACACGTGGCGCATTGTCTGCTCTATCAGAAATCGGCCGGCGTCTGGCCCCTTCTTCAGACTTTCCTGGATCACGCCTCGCCCACCTGGACCTGGGCGGAGGGTATCAACCCGCGAAGCGGGCGCGGGGGGATGGGAGATGGTCACCACGGCTGGGCGCTGGCCGACCTGCTGTTGCTGGTACGCGACTTGCTTCTGTTGGAAGAGGGCGGGCGGTTGACGATCACGCCGTTGCTCCCCGTCGCCTGGACAAAACCGGGGACAAGCATTCGCGTGCAAAATGCGCCGACCCATTTCGGCAGAATCAGCTTTGAAATCACCTTTGCCGAAGGAGAAGCTCAGATTCAGGTGGAAAACCATTTTCGGGAGGAACCGGCGGAAGTTGTGTGGAATGTTGGCCGGCCCATAGAGGCGGTTGAAGTGCCGGTATCAGCGTACACGAAAGAAGGTCTGCTCGCGCTTCCCAGTGATTGTGGCCGGGCACGAGTCATTTTCAGAGAGGGGCGTAGTTAGCGCGGAATCATCTTGTCCACATGCGATTTCAACTGTTCGGCCATGGATTCCAGCATCATGGAGGGGGTGTCATTCGGAAACTGTAGTGCGTAGGGCCGGCTTTGGTTTATCGAAAGGGTAAAGTTATTATGAGCATACGGAATCGCACCCTGGATAGAGATTCCAAGTTCGTTTTCGATCTGGCCCTTGGTTAGACCTTCGCGCCCTACAGCACGATTGAGTACGGGGAATAGTTGCGCGTCTGTGATGCCGATCCCGTGCAAGAAGTTCAACACGGTCTTGGATAATTTCACTGTGCTTAGGTCGGGAGATATAACGAAAACGATGGCTTCGGAGGTTTGCAAGAGGGGCAAGGTGATCTTGGAAAGGCCTTTCCCAAAATCTACGCACAAATAATCAAAACTGGCCCGCAGAGATTCGAAGACAGCGGGCACACGCTCCACCTGCATGGTTTGCGCTTCCATGGGGTCCTTTGAACCGACCAGTACGCGGAAGTTCCACAGATCAAGCGGCACGAAGTATTTTCCAACCATGGGCCGGGTGGGCCGGCGGTCCTCGAGGGTCAATCGAACCACAGTCGTGGAAACGTCTGCGTTGACCATGCTGGCAATGGAACCCAAAGGCAGCACCATATCAGCGACGGCCACGCTCTTAGGCTCGACAAGTTTGCTCAAAGCATACGCGATGTTGATACAGAGAACGCTGGTCCCAATGCCCCCCTTTGCGCTGAAGAAACTGATCATACGGCCACGTCCCATAAACTGTGTGGCCCGAGATTCGGTTAGCCAGGAAGGCAAGCGTTCCAGGATTTCTCCGACGGCTTCCGGTCGTTTTATGACATAATCGTCGGCACCCGCTTGCAGGCCGGCCGAGATTTCTTCGGGGCGGTCGCGCACGGTAAACATGATGATTGCGCTGGTTGCTGTCCGGGGGTCGTTGCGCAATGTTGTGCAGACATCCAGTCCATCTATGTCTGGGAGAACCAGGTCCAGGAAAATTATGTCAGGAGAATAACTACGGGCCAGGTGGATCGCTTCCTGTCCTGTTGAAGCGGCCATAACCTCGTACCCTTTTCTTCCCAGTAAATTCCGGAGCCAATTCGCCGTAGTGGCATCATCGTCTACGATTAGGATCAGGTGTTTCTCTGGTGTCATACCTTCGCGCCCCTTACCCAACTAGTCGCTTACGCACACGACGCAAGACCGGTGGTTCACCGTTGCGAGGTTTCCCCAGGTGGTTTTCTGCTGTAAGTTGATAGGCTGCGTTCTCGAGGGCCTCCGAAATTGCCGACTTGCCGGCTTGCATTACGACGGGGGTCCCCCGATTTATGGACTGGACTACCGTTCGGGGGTCATAGGGCAAGACAATCTGAATCGGGACTCCCAACGCCCGCTCCATTTCTTTTTGGGGCAGTGCATCCTGCGAAAATGTCCAGGAGAGAATGGGCCAGATTTTTTCCAGGTCGTATTCCAGTTCTCGGAACGTATTCAAAGTCACGGCCGTAGCTTGCAACGATGCGAGGTCGGGAGAAAGGGGCAGGAGAATCCGGTCAGCACGCTCGAGTATGCTGAGCGCGGCATCGGTGAAGTTGCGTCCTGCATCTACAATGACAAATGTAAAGTTGTCACGCAAAATAGGGAACAAGTTCTCGATCAAAGAGGCTGTAATGAGTTCAGAAAGTTCTGGAGCCCGTGGGGCGGAAAGGACACGCACGCCAGAATTGTGCGGCAGCATCGCCTGCAGCACGAAGTCTTCATCGAGAAGGGTCTCTTTTTGTGCCATCTGGCCCAGGGTAAAATTGGGACGCAGATCCATAAAAACGGCTACCTGCCCAATCGGCAAGGCCAGGTCAATGAGAGCGGTTTTGGCCTCCCACATTTGGGTCAGGGTGACGGCGAGGTTTACGGCAATGGTCGTTGTGCCCACCCCCCCCTTGGGGCTGAAGCAAGCGAATAGTTCACCGCCCTGTTTTTCGTGGGCGCTCTCCCCTTTTTGGGCCTGCGACCGGGCCAGCAAGACCCGCACGCGGGCCTCCAACTCTTCAAAATCGAATGGTTTGGTCACATAATCATCGGCTCCGGATTCAAAGCCCTTGACTTTTTCCGTGACCCCACTTTGCGCAGTGAGCAGGATAATCGGGAGGTTGGCCGTTTCTGGGCTCTGGCGAAGCGTCTTGCAAAGCTCATAACCGCCCATGTTCGGCATCATTACGTCACTGATCATCAGGTCTGGCATCCACCCTTTGATGACTTCCAAGGCCAGCAGACCATCAGTAGCAGTTCTGACGTCAAACCCCATGCTGCCGAATTTGACGCGAAGCATTTTTGTGATCAGAGAACTATCATCCACAATCAATATTCGTTCAGTGTTTGAAGTCATGGACAAAACCTCTTATATATGGATGGTGAAACAGTTCAACTATCAGGTTTGACATATTCAAGTAGTAGCATCCAGTACAGAAAAGTATACACCAGAACGGGATTGTTGGCAAAAACCTCGTCGCGGAGAAGACAAGGTAACGTGCTGTGTCAAGACAAAGATTCGCGTTTGGAGGGCCACTCCCTTCTGCTCGTGGCGGTCGTCGTGGGGCTACGTCTGACCGTAGCGCCGGAATCCCCAATCCGGCGCGTCCAGGCCGGTCCTTGACCAACCGGGGCTTTTCAAAGTTCTTATGTTTGTTTTTGTAGGACACAGATTCCCACAGAAAAACAGTATCTTCTCAATAAAACGGGGTGGGGCGACCCAGAA
>JAADHH010000074.1:0-42248 GCA_013151955.1 Chloroflexota bacterium | reverse complement strand
CTTCGCCCCGGAATATTGAGAAGATACGAAAAACACAGATAAAACATGTAGACAAGGTCTCGGACAGTCGTAGGAATTTTGAAAAGCCCTGTTGACCAACCCAAAACGCAAAACTTCGACGGACACCCGGGGGAAGCGTGCACTTGACAATATTGCGTTGCTGCCCTATACTCCGCTCTGACTATGGAAGAAAGGAACAGAAACACGCACACCGCGAAACATTCCGTTGGCGGACCTTGCCCAAGTACGGCCTTTGTTGCCAATCATGAAGCTGGCCATTGCTCTGCCGGCACCAGAATCGGCCTCTTTGTTTGCGCAACTTTTTTTGTGCTCTTGCTAACTGGTATTTTCTACCCGCGTATGCCGGCAGAAGGCAACACAGACCTCTATTTGCACTTCTCTATTGACCGGACCGCGATCCCAGATTGGGCGAGAGCAGCGCCGCTCACCCTTCGGGTCGTGGTGGGGCCGGCCACTGGTGCTACGGTCAACGGCGATGGCGACTATGTCCCCTCGGTTTACGATGCCGGCCACGGCGCACTCCTCTTTTCTACGGCGGCCTCCGATGTGGTCATACGGGTCCGTGGCGCAATATCCGACTCTTCTGCGCTGGGCCGGGCAGAAATAACCCCCCTCAAAGATGACAAGTCTTGGGCCTATAGCCTGACTTTCGATGATGGCGCCGATTCCACATTTACCAACGCAAAGCCCATTTTGGACCGCTACGGCTACACGGCAAGCGCCGCCATCATTGGGAACCACATTGGCAAGCCCGGCTTCATGGGGCCGGCGGAGTTGCAACAATTGCTGGCAGACGGATGGGCACTCAACAATCACACGTACAGCCATTACTATGTGTCACAGTTTCCAAACACCGCTGCTGTGCTCCGTGACATCTCTATGGCCAGCGAGGCCATTTCGACCGCTGTGCCGGGCTATACCGCCCACGCTTTCACAGCGCCGTTTCACGATGACCACTACAACCCCATTGTCGCCGCGAACTCCGAGGCGCTGGGTTTATACCTCGTCGAGGGCTTGGGGGCACAAGCCTGGCGACAGGTCGACGGTTTCATCCATGGCAAAGACAACTTCCTCATTGGCAGACGCTCCGTACAGCCGCTGGAACCCCTGTTTGACGAAATGCACGACAAGGCCACGGCCCACCCCGGCACACATTACTGGCTCACACTCTTGGAGCATGGTGTGGCCGAGGCCTGTGATCCGGTGGAAATCTCCAGCGACTATCTCTACACACACTACGGTGCAGGCGGCACCGGTGAGGTTTGGGTGGCTCCCAGCATAGATGTCTATCGCTACATCCTGGCCCACGACTTCGCTACCGTCACCCGCTTGCCGGACATAGCGCCACAATCCCTGGCAGAGCCCCCGCCGACGATCCCCACGCCGACAGGGACTCCCGCCCCCCCCTCGCAAAGGATCACGGTGACTCTGCAAGAAGGAGCCGACGCCTACGCAGGAACAACAGACACTTACATAAGCGCCTGGGAATCTTCGATCACTCATGGGACGGATTCGGGGATGGCCTTGCGTACCGGGGATGTATCCTTTCCCCTGCTTCAGTTTGATCTGCACGCTATCCCTGCCGAAGCAGACGTGGTCAGCGCTACCTTGAGCCTGTACGCCACCTGGCAGAGCAATGGCCTCTATGCTTGTGGGCGCGCGTACGGACTGAAGCGACCCTGGTCGGAAGATGCTGCCGACTGGTATGCGGCCACGACGACTTCCCTTTGGGGTCAGCAGGGGGCCAGTGACACCACAACAGATCGTGACCCGGCCTCCTTTGCTCTTCGAACCTTTCTGTCCGGCGACTCACGGTGGTATGACTTTCCTGTCACCTGGTTGGCCCAACGCTGGGTGAACACACCACAAAGCAATCACGGGCTGTTGTTGTACCCTTCGGGGGTTTCATCAACCCAAATGGATTTTGCCTCATCGGAGTTTTGGAACCTGTCCCAACGCCCGCGGTTGACCATCGTCTATGATCTTCCGCTGGACAGCACACCCACGCCGACACCCTCCCCTTCGGCGACACCTTCGCCGACGCATACGACCTCACCCACGCCCGAAGCGACGGCTACAACGGTGCCTGCCTTTCCGTGGAGACTCTTCTTTCCTGTGGTGCGTGTATCGTAACCTGACGCCTGGTGCGATTCTACCCGTGGTTTCGAGGGCGATATTGCAAAGCCTCGGCCAGGTGAACGGTTTCGATCTGGTCGCTGCTGGCCAGGTCGGCGATGGTTCGGGCCAGTTTGAGGATGCGATGATAGGCACGAGCGCTGAGCTGCATTTGGGTCATGGCGCTGCGCATCAAACTGCGGCCGGCCGTATCGAGGGTGCAGAACTGCCGGACTTCGGCCGGCCCCATGTCTGCGTTGCAGGCGAGGGTTGAGTGGGCATAACGTTCTCGCTGGCGGGTACGCGCTTGCTCCACACGCTCCCGAATTGCGGCGCTTGGTTCGCCCAGGCGGTCACTGCTCAACTTGTCGTAATCCACACGGGGCACTTCCAGATGAATGTCGATGCGGTCCAGTAGCGGCCCCGAAATCCGTTTCTGATAGCGACTGACCGTACTCATGGAGCACGTACATTCCCTCACGCTATCCCCGTAGAATCCGCAAGGGCAGGGGTTCATCGCTCCGACCAACAACAGGTTTGCGGGAAAAGTCAGTGTGCCGGCGGCGCGGGAGATCGTCACAATGTGGTCTTCCAAAGGTTGGCGCAACACTTCGAGCGTGCGCTGCCCGAACTCCGGAAGTTCGTCGAGGAAGAGTACCCCGCGATGGGCCAGACTGACCTCGCCCGGACGCGGCCACCGTCCGCCGCCGACGAGGCCGGCATGACTAATGGTGTGGTGGGGCGCGCGAAACGGCCGGTGCCGTATGAGCGGCGTCTCGGGGGGCAGCATGCCCGCCACACTATAGATCTTGGTAGTTTCCAACGCTTCGCCAATCGTCATGCGGGGGAGAATGGAGGGCAGGGCCCGGGCGAGCAGGGTCTTGCCGGCTCCCGGAGGCCCAGACATCAAGACGTTGTGGCCGCCGCTGGCGGTCACTTCCAACGCGCGTTTCACATGTTCTTGCCCCTTGATTTCGGAAAAGTCCGTGGGGTAGTCGGGTCGCGTGTCGCTTTCGGTATCGAACTGCACGGTGTACGGGGCAATAGGGGTGAGGCCCTGCAAGTGTCCGGTCAATTGGGAAAGAGACCGCACCGGTATGACCTCCAAATCCTCAATCAATGCCGCTTCTGCGGCATCTTCCATCGGAACGAAGATACGCTTGAATCCCTGCTCTTTGGCCGTTGCGGCAACGGGCAGCACGCCTGTTGTGTGCCGTGTGCTCCCATCCAAAGAGAGTTCACCGATGGCGAGGGCGCTATCCAGCGAGTCGGGCCACACTTGTTCGGAGGCGACCAACACGCCGATGGCTATGGGCAAGTCGTACGCCGGGCCTTCTTTGCGCAGGTCCGCCGGGGCCAGGTTGATCGTCATTCGGCCGCCGGGCCAGCGCAAGTTGCTGTTCTTGATGGCAGTGCGCACGCGTTCGCGGCTTTCATTTACAGCGGCATCGGGGAGTCCGACAATGATCAAAGAAGGCATGCCCCGCGAGATGTCCACTTCCACCTTGACAATAGCACCGTCCAGGCCAATTACGGCACAACTGTTTACGGTAGCGAGCACGTGCTTCTCCTTCTATTCGCGATAGCGCCCGCGTAAGTCGTTCCAGCGTACACGCACGACATCCCGAAAGTTGCGCAGCGAATCTTGTAGGGGGTCTACTTTGCTTTCATTCGCATAGTACCATTGCACGGGGACCTCTTTGATGGGATACCCTAATTTGCGAGCCAGAAAGAGGACCTCCACGTCGAAACCGGTAACCATGCTGCCGGTGACGACGCCTGCTTTCTCTCCGTAGAGTTGGACACGCTCGAAAATGCGGTGGGCTGCGTCGTGCCGAAACGCCTTGAACCCGCATTGGGTGTCCTGGATGCCGCGTACCGCCAGCAGGCGGACCACCAGGTTGAACACGCGCCCCATCAGGTGGCGATACCCCGGCTCTCCGTAGCGTTGCGCTCCAACGCCTTCCCGCGAGCCTATGACCACAGCATAATCCTTGCTGAACCAGGAAAGCAAGCGTTCTGTTTCTTCAATTGGTGTGGAGAGGTCCGCATCTGTGAACAAGATGATCTGGCCATGAGCGGCCAACATGCCGTTGCGGACGGCGTATCCTTTTCCCCGGTGATCGTTGCGGATTATTTGAACCTGGGGCAGGCTAGAGGCGAGGGCTTCCACCGAGGCCACGGTGTGATCGGTACTACCGTCGTCCACGACCAAGACTTCATAGTCATACTTCTGGGTCTCGCAGAAGGCAATCACTTTTTCCAGAGTGAGGGGCAAGCGGCGCTCCTCATTATAAGCGGGAATTACGATGGAAAGATAAGGTTGGTTGGGTAACATCAGGCACATTCTATTTTGACAAGGTCACGCGAATATTCATTGAGCCCTGTTTGCTCTCCAGTGCTCATAGTCCCCGTTCCCAGAGGCGACTCATAAGATTCTACGCATTGTCCGAGATTTCGCTCAGAAAATGTGGCCCCTGACGGGGCAGTTGACAAAAGGGCCGGAGACACAGATTTACACAGGCTTCGCACACAGATTTTTCTGAAAGGTTTATCTCTGTTTTTCTGTGAGAATCTGTGTCCTACAGAAACATGGACAACTTTTTGTCGATGTTCGCGCCGCAAGCGCCTATCCGGAACGAATTATCGCCTCAATCATACACCGTCTTGCCCAATCCGTCAACTTTCCAAAAGCGCGTGCAGGTATTCTTCGCTGACCCGGCGTGTTTGCTGTATGGCAGGGCGTTGGTGGAGCCAGATAGAAACCATTCCCCACAAACCGGCCATTTGTCCCCGCAATCGGGCACGCGCGGCAGCACCTCGCCAAGCACGCAGTGCTTCGACGGCCACTTGTCCTTGCCGGCGCAGGATAGCCGGCCAGTGCCGTCGCCAAAGTGCCGTGGGGTAATCCCGAGCCAATACCCAGAGGACATTGCGCCCCACGTGATAGCTGGAGAGCGGCCCGCCGCCTGTCGCACTCACTTTGTGATAGACGATTGCCTTGGGGACGTAGATGCACTGCCACCCGGCCAACTGCGCACGCCAGTTCAAGTCCACGTCTTCGCAATAGCTGCCCAAACGACGGTCGAAGAGGCCGATTTCATCCAGCATGGCCCGCCGGTAGGCAACAGCCCCGCCACAACCACCAAAAATCAACTCTTCGCGGTCGAATTGACCAACGTCGCGTTGCCACACTCCCCGATTCACAGGCATACCGTCTACGCCGAAAGTGTCGCCGGCCGAATGGAAGGTGTCGCGCCGGTCGAAGAGAAGGATCTTCGATGCGGCCATGCCGGCCTGGGGATAGCGGGTCAGCGCGTCCTGCAAAGCGGCGAGCCAGTCTGGGTGTACCTCCGTATCGTTGTTGAGCAAGGCGATGATTTCGCCCTGTGCCAGGTCGCGTATGGCGGCATTGACGGCGCCGGCGAAGCCCTGATTCTCCGGGAGGACCAGCAGGCGTACAGCGGGGTAACGTTCTTGCACCAATGCCACCGAGCGATCTGTTGAGCCATTGTCCACCAGGACAACTTCGAAGTTTGGGTACGTTTGGCGGCCCAGGGCATCGAGACAGGTGACCAGGTGGTGTGCGCCGTTCCAATTGGGGATCACGACGGAGACGAGGGGATGCGATTGTGACATGGATCCCTTACCCTTCACGTGTCTGGAAGTAGGCTTCCAGGCCCTCTTCCCACGGAGGGAGCGTAATCCCTATTTCGGCGGCACAGAAATTGCGCAATTCTGCGCGGGCCGGCACCGGGGCCGGCCGGGGGTAGGATGTGCTGGCCTGCAGCGGGTATTCTGGCTGGCCGGACAGCCTCAGAATTGCCTGGGCAAACGCATAACGAGAACAGAGGCCCGTGTTGGTCAAATGGTATGTCCCATATAATCGTGTGCGAATCAAGCGAGCAAGCGCCTCCGCCAGGTGTACAGTGTAGGTAGGCGACCCAAACTCCGTGGCCACCATGGACAGAGAGGGGCGTTCGGAGGCCAGGCTCAAAACCTTTTCCACGAAGTTCTTACCTCCGGGGCCATAGACCCACGCTGTACGTACGATGTAGTAGCGGTCCATCAGATGGCGGACGAAGTCCTCGCCGGCGAGCTTTGACTTTCCATAAACACTGAGGGGGCGGGGAACGTCGAATTCCCAATAAGGCGTATCCGTCTGGCCGTCGAACACATAGTCGGTACTCACATAAAGCAAATCCGCGCCGGCCTTTCGCGCGCCCAGGGCGACGTTGCGTGTGCCGAGCGCGTTCACACGATAGGCTGCCTCCGGGTTCAACTCGCAGCCATCCACGTTGGTCATCGCGGCAGCATGGAGGACGACCTCCGGCTTGAGGTCTGCCAGCCGGTCACAAATCGCCGGGTCGGTGACATCCCCTTCCGGCAGGCTCAGGGGCGTTACCTTTTCGTGGCGTAGAATCTGTTGCAGGCTGCGGCCTAGCTGGCCGCGGGCGCCGGTGAGAGCAATCCGCATAGAGCAAAAGTCCTTACTGATATTGACGAACCTGGTCCTTCCAACGGAAGGATGGTACCATAGTTTTGCGTACAAGTCAAAGCCTGCCGAGAGGGGAGGTGTCTGGCGCATTTTTGCGTTGGGGCACCGGTAGAGGCGGTTTTTGCACCTGCCAGGGCGACCGCCCCTACGTTCCACCGCCCTGGAATGGGAAATCCGTCGCGTCCAGGCCGGCCCTTGACCAACCCAAAACGCGAACCTTGGCGGGCACCGCGCAGCGGTCGTCCGGGGCTTTTCAAAGTTCTTATGTTTGTTTTTGTAGGACACAGATTCTCACAGAAAAACAGAGATAAAACATGTAGAAAAAATCTGTGTGCGAAGCCTGTGTATATCTGTGTTCCTCGTCCTTTTGTCAACTGTCCCGTCAGGGACCCCGTTTTCCGATCAAGGTCTCGGGCAGTCGTAGGAATTTTGAAAAGCCCTGGCGGTCGTCGTTGAGATTTGACAACATTCATGGTGACGTGCTATAATCTATGTACAGTTTCGTTAAGTTCCCTTCGTGGGAAGTCACAGTACAGTAGGGGAGGAAGTACCTGCGCAAAGTTGCGTGACCGATGAGCTAAGTCAAGACGACTGCACTTTACCATCCGACCAGATGAACGAAGTTCGGGATTGTGGCGGGTGGTCTTTGTTTTTCAGGTCCCAGTTTTACGCGGGCTTTACGGAAGGTTTACAACAGTTTTACAGACAAAACTTGCCGCTTACGCTATAATTGTAGTAGCCATTCACAGGAAAATATTTCTTTTGGGGCCATTTTCCAGGGAAGAAACCCGACCGAAGGGTTGAAGCGTGGCCGGGTAGGCGTCTTTCTTGGATGAACCCCTTGCACTTTCTCAGTTTACGTACCATTGAGGCCCAATAGCCAACGAAGGCACATTTACCCGTGAGGGCTCAGATGCAAGACGACTAACACCATACCCTATATCGAAGTCATGGCCTGTATTGGAGGTATGATTTCCGCTTTTTCCAGCGTCACAGCTATCAACACGAAAAAACACCTTAACAGATGAGCCGACCCAAAGAGAACGGGCCGGCTTCTGTTTTCTATAAGAACCTTTGATGGCTATGAATCGCAGCAAATAGAAAAACGACCTTTGTCGCCCATCCGTCCTAGCTTCGTTTTACGGGTCGTGGTGGGTTTTTCTGTCTCAGGTTGCTTGAAGAGAGAATACGGATTGGGGAGGGAAAACGATGGCAAAGAAAAAAACTGCAAATCGGGTTAAGGGACAAGAGCTGGTCGCATTTATTGCGCAAAAACAGGATACCACAGCGTTCCGCGAGCAGCACTGGGAAGGCTCGTTATCGGAATATCTGGACATTGTTGCGCGCAATCCAAGGGTGGCACGCAGCGCCTTCCGGCGCATTTACGACATGATTCTGTCGCATGGCACGAGGGAATATACAGAGAATCGTGAGCGTCTTGTGCATTACAACTTCTTCGATGATCCGCTCGATAATGGCAAGGATGGCATCTTCGGTCTGGACCGGTCCTTGATGAGTTTGGTGGACGCTTTCCACTCCGCTGCGCGTCGTTACGGAACAGAGCGACGGGTGCTTCTGCTCCATGGCCCCGTGGGCAGTTCGAAAAGTACCATCGTTCGCTTGCTCAAAAAGGGATTAGAGGCCTACTCGCGCACGGAAGAGGGTGCCCTCTACACGTTTGGGTGGCATACCGAGAGCGAAGATTTCGATTGCCCCATGCACGAGGACCCCTTGCGCCTCATACCTATCGAGTTGCGGGCACAAGTTTTGGAGAAGCTTAACGCGAAACTGCCGGAGGAAGAGCATGTTGTCGTCGAAGGGGATATGTGCCCGGCTTGTCGATTCATCTATCGGCAACTGATGGAGCAATATGAGGGTGACTGGGGGAAGGTTGTGGAACATGTGCGGGTCAAACGGCTCGCCATCTCGGAAAAAGATCGAGTGGGCATTGGAACCTTCCAGCCCAAGGACGAAAAGAATCAAGATTCGACGGAGCTGACCGGCGATATCAACTATCGTAAGATTGCCGAATATGGCTCCGACTCGGACCCGCGCGCCTTCAACTTCGATGGCGAGTTCAACATCGCCAATCGGGGACTGATCGAATTCATCGAAGTGCTCAAACTGGATGTGGCCTTCCTCTATGACTTGCTGGGCGCTTCCCAAGAACACAAGATCAAGCCAAAGAAGTTTTCCCAGACGGACATCGACGAAGTGATCCTGGCGCACACGAATGAGCCGGAGTATCGCAGGCTACAGAACAATGAATACATGGAAGCTCTGCGCGATCGCACGGTCAAGATTGACATTCCATACATCACGCGCCTCGGCGACGAGGTTCAGATTTACGAAAAAGATTTCCTGCAAGACCGGATCGTCGGCAAGCATATTGCCCCCCATGTCCTGCAGATAGCGGCCATGTGGGCCGTGCTCACTCGTCTGGAAGAGCCGAAACACGCCGGCCTCACCCTGATGCAGAAACTCAAACTCTATGACGGCAAAGCGCTGCGCGGCTTTACCGACGACAGCGTCCGGGAATTGCGCGAGGAAGCTAAGCGGGAAGGGTTGGACGGTATCTCGCCACGCTATATTCAGGATAAGATTTCCAATGCGCTGGTAAACTTCGATGGAAGTGGCGATCACGAAACGGTAGATGAACGTTACCCCGATGGGTGCGTCAACCCTTTCATGGTCTTGACAGAATTGGAGGAGGGGTTGAAGCATCATGCCCTCATCAGCAACGAAAACACCCGCCTCCGGTATCGTGAACTGTTGGCCGTCGTCAAGGAAGAATACGAAGACATTGTGAAGAACGAGGTGCAGCGCGCAATAACCGCTGACGAGGAAGCCATAAAGCGCCTGGCCGCAAACTACATCGACAACGTCCGGGCCTATACCCAGCACGAGAGAGTCCGAAACCGGTTCACCGGCCAGGATGAGGAACCAGACGAGCGCTTGATGCGTTCTGTAGAAGAGAAGATAGACATTCCCGCCAGTCGCAAGGATGACTTCCGCCGGGAAATCATGAATTACATCGCCGCGTTGGCTTTGGACGGCAAGAAATTCGACTACACTTCCAACCCACGGTTGCAGAAGGCGCTGGAACTGAAACTCTTCGAGGACCAGAAAGATTCTATCAAGTTGACCAGTCTGGTATCCAGCGTTATGGATCAGGAGACCCAGGAGAAAATAGACGTCGTCAAGAGTCGCATGAAGAGCAACTTTGGTTATTGTGAGGTTTGCGCTACCGACGTGCTGAATTACGTTGCCAGTATCTTTGCGCGAGGGGATGTGAAAAACAGGGAGACGGCCTGAGACCCGGCAAGGAAAGAGGACCCTGATGATCAGTAAAATCGAGCGAGACACCCGCCGGTTCAACGAGATTGCCCGCGGTCACGTACGCAAGAATCTGCGCAACTATATCTCGCGTGGCGAGCTAATCGGCCGGCGGGGGAAAAACCTGGTGAGCATCCCGATCCCTCAGGTGGAAATACCTCACTTCCGCTTTGGCCAACGCAAAGGTGGCGGCGTAGGGCAAGGCGATGGTGAAAAGGGTACCCCGATTGGGCGCGGCCAGGACGATGCCGGCATGGGGAAAGCGGGAGACCAACCCGGCCAACACATCTTGGAAGTGGAGCTCACCCTGGAGGAGCTGGCGCAGATCCTGGGCGAAGAGCTGGAACTGCCCAAGATCGAACCGCGTGGAAAGAAGAACATCACCAGCGAAAAGGACCGCTACAGCGGAATCCGACGCACGGGGCCGGAATCCTTGCGCCATTTCAAGCGCACATACAAACAAGCGCTCAAACGGCAACTGAGCAGCGGCTCGTATAACAGCTCGGCCCCCCTCATCGTCCCCATACCGGATGACAAGCGCTACCGGTCGTGGAAGGAGGTACAACTTCCGGAGAGCAATGCCGTTGTGATCTACATGATGGATGTTTCCGGAAGCATGGGCGATGAACAAAAGGACATCGTGCGTATCGAAGCATTTTGGATTGATACTTGGCTTCAATCCCAGTACCGCAATCTGGAAACGCGGTTCATTATCCATGACGCGGAAGCGAGGGAAGTAGATCGCGAGACCTTCTTTCACACGCGGGAGAGCGGTGGCACGATAATTTCTTCGGCCTATGACCTTTGCGCAGAAATCATCGCGCGCTATTACCCCGCTGACGAGTGGAACATCTACCCATTCCATTTTTCCGACGGGGACAATTGGGGGGGCGGCGATACGGAGAAGTGTTTGAAGATATTGGATGAAACGCTGTTGCCGAGCGCCAATCTGTTTTGCTACGGGCAGGTGGAAAGTTATTACGGAAGTGGCGAGTTCATTCACGACCTGGAGGATCACTTCTCCCGTGAACATGAACAGGTCATACTCTCGGAGATCGATGGCCGCGACGGAATCTACGATTCCATAAAAGAATTCCTTGGCAAAGGGCGGTAGGGAAAGATGGCATTGCCCAAAGAACTGGCGAAAGAGCGAGATCGGATTCGTGCGCAGGCCCTGGAATACGGCCTTGACTTCTTCGAAGTCATTTTCGAGGTGCTCGATTTTCACCAGATGAACGAGGTCGCTTCCTACATGGGCTTCCCCACGCGCTATCCCCACTGGCGCTTCGGCATGGAGTTCGAGCGTATGCGCAAAAGTTATGCGTATGGATTGCACCGGATTTACGAGATGGTCATCAACAACGATCCCTGCTATGCCTATCTGCTGAAGAGCAACGCAACGATAGATCAAAAGATCGTCATGGCCCATGTCTATGCGCACGCCGATTTCTTCAAGAAAAATTTCTGGTTTGCACCGACAAACCGCAAGATGATGGACGAGATGGCGAATCATGCCACCCGTGTCCGCCAGTTTATCGACCGGTATGGGTTGGAAGAAGTGGAGGAATTCATAGATACTTGCCTCTCCCTGGATAACCTGATTGATGTACACGCCGCTTACGTGAAACAACCGGCACATCCGCCGGAAGAAACGAACGAGGAAGGCGAAACGCCGCAGCCTGCGCGACTGCCCAGCAAAGGGTACATGGATCGTTTCATCAACCCCCCGGCAGAACTGCGAGAAGATGCGCGCCGGCAAGCTGAAGAGGCCAAAGCACGCAAGCAAAAGTTCCCCGCGCAACCGCAGCAGGACGTTCTCCTCTTTCTCTTGAATCATGCTCCCCTGGACCCCTGGCAGCAGGATATCCTGGCCATCATTCGCGAAGAGGCCTATTACTTCGCACCCCAGGCGATGACCAAAATCATGAACGAAGGCTGGGCAAGCTATTGGCATACGACGATCATGACTCAGTCGGGGGTCATGGAGCCGGCGGAGGTGGTGGATTATGCCGACCATCACGCAGGCACCGTAGCCATGAATCCCCATCGCATCAATCCCTACAAAATCGGCCTGGAGTTGTATCGGGACATCGAAGACCGTTGGAACAAGGGCCAATTTGGCCGGGAGTACGAGGCGTGTGATGATCGAGCCGTAAAAGCTACGTGGGACCAAAAACTTGGCCTGGGGCGGGAGAAAATCTTCGAAGTGCGCCGAATTTACAACGATCTCGGCTTCATTGATACCTTCCTTACAGAAGAGTTCTGTCTGCGCTACAAGCTCTTTGCCTATAAGTTCAATGAGCGAACCGGCTACTACGAGATCGACTCTCGTGAATTTCAGAGGATCAAGAGTCAGTTGCTGCGTTCATTGACAAACCGTGGCCAGCCCGTAATCGAAGTGCAGGACGCGAACTTTCGGAACCGGGGAGAGTTGTATCTTCATCATAAACATGATGGCGTGGACCTGGATATAACCTATGGCCGGGATACTTTGGCGAATCTCTTCCAAATTTGGTCTCGTCCCGTTTATCTGGAAACTACACTGGATGGGACTCGCCGGCTGCTCTCCTACAACGGACGCGAACATGCGCTACGTAAGATTGGCTAGCAGCTTGTCGGAGAGGTCTGTTTTCTTCTTATTAAGACACAGATTCTCACAGAGAAACACGGATTTCAGGCAAAAATTATCGGAAAATCTGTGTCCCCTGCCCTTTTGTCAACTGCACCGTCAGGGGCCACATTTTCTGAGCGAAGTCTCGGACAATGCATAGAACCTGGTGTCGGAAACAAGTACTAAAGAGCTATCAAGCAACACAGGGGGAAGAGCCGAAAAGCATAGTACAAGTACTTAATCGTTCTGGAAATCGTCGGTGGAATAGCGAATGGCGAGCGAGGTGAAGCATGAGAGAGACAATTGCAGCAGGAAGACAAACGGTTGATATATTGACAAACAGGATGTGGAAATCATTTTTGCCGGCCGTTTCGGCACAACAGCCTTTCGAAAGCTCGGTGTTCGAGGTGGAAGGGTTGGGGGTGCAAATGGACATCCGCAATCAGGGGCCCGTGGGGTGTTCGTTTACCCGTTTGGTTGTCTGGGCCAACCACGCTTTGCCGGTGGACCTTGGCCGCTTGGGCGAAGAAACGGTGTCCCGCGTGACCTATCTGCTCGAACCCCTGCGCCTTGTCGAGGTCGCACCACGGTTGGGCTATGCCCAAATCCGTAGTACGCGCCCGTCAGTCCGTAATGGGCGTCGCGAGTATTACGAGGCCGTGTCGAACCAACTGGCCAGCGGCCATTGCGTGCTGACTCTTGCCCGATATCGCATGGTGAAAGGCAACAGGCAGAGGACTGCTGTCCCGATCAATTTGACTTGGGAAGCGCTGGAACGCCTGTTAGAAGACCTCTCCCTGGCATTCCGAAACGTTGCCCATACGTGACCATACGGGCTGCGAGAGAGTAGGCCGCCGGCTCAATCCGGCTTTCGTCATGGGGTGAATGCTCCCCATGGTCGGAAAACTGCTCGTGCCTGGTGCGGCACAAAGAAAACCCTCCCTGTCCACGCAGGACAGGGTTACTCTCATAGGGACAGGAAAGATTGGCGACGGTACAGATAGGTAGAGCGAGGCGTTGGAATGACAACGAGAGGTTTTTGTCCCGACCTCTCGTTGTTTTGTTAGCAAATAACCATGCGCGCTGCTGCGCGCGCGCCACCAGGGGTGAAAATGGCGTCGAGCGTGGGGCGGGGAGCGTCGAGCGACGGAATACGCAACACGCAACACGCAACACGCCACTCGAAACCCAAAACGCGAAACAGGTAAGATACCTGCCCTCGACAACGTCAGGATTGCGTATCTTGATGTCTTCGTTCAACCACAAGTAAAGGAGATGCGCCATGATTGAGGCCGGCGACCAGGCCCCCAGATTCTCATTACCAGACGTGGACGGCCGGGCCGTCTCGCTGGACGATACCTTGCAGGGAGGGCACAATGCCCTGCTGGTGTTTCTTCGCCACCTTGGCTGACTGCCCTGCCGCGAGCATGTGGCGCAGTTGCGCCAACAGGAAGACGAACTCCTCAAACTGAACGTTTCTGTCTTGGTGGTTACCTTTGGCTCTTCGCCGCTGGCCCATGCCTGGCTGGAGGAAACAGGGGTATCGTTCCCCGTCTTGCTGGACGAGGAGCGGCAGGTGTATCGTGCCTATGGGCTGGAACGCTCCTGGCTGCGCTCTTGGAATCTGCGGACGACATGGCGGTACGTACAGCTCATGCGTGCCGGCCGCCGTTGGCGGGGCGTTCAGGGAGACTCCACGCAACTCGGTGGCGATTTCATCGTGGACACGACCGGAATCGTGCGCCTGGCCTACCGCAGCCACGACCCCACCGACCGGCCTCCGGTATCCGCCTTGTTGGCCCGTTTACAGGAGTTGGCAACCGCTCCGTGAGCAGTGAGAAGCTGCCACAAGTTGTACGAATTTGACAAAACCATCAAGAGAGAGGGGGCAAAGCCATGAAGAACAAAGCCTGGATCCAAATGATCGATGAGGAACAGGCCACCGAGTCGCTGTCTGACGCTTACGCCTTGTGTGCTGATCCGCGGACCGGGCGGGCGGCAAACATCATGAAGATTCACAGCCTGAACCCGCAGTCCATGCTCGACCACCGTGCCCTGTATCATACCCTGATGTTTGGCCCGTCTCCACTCAAGCGCTATCAACGGGAGATGATCGGCCTGGTGGTATCAACATTGAACCATTGTCGCTACTGAATCACCCACCACGGGGAGGCTCTCCGTAGGGTTACACGTGACGATGCGCTGGTCGCGCAACTCAAGGAAGATTACACCCGCGCTCCCCTCAGCAGCGCGGACCGGGTCATGCTCGGCTATGTGGCGAAGCTGACCCGTACGCCGGCCGATGTCGTGGAGGCCGACGTGGAGACGTTGCGGTTGGCCGGCTTCGGCGACCACGCCATCCTGGACATCGCCCAGATCACCGCTTACTTTGCCTATGTGAACCGGCTGGCCGATGGTTTGGGCGTCTCGCTGGAGGATTATTAGGAGGACGAATGACACTGATTGACAACCTGATCGCCGGGCGAGAGCGTTTGTTGAACACCCTGCTGGGCGTGCGCGCAGAAGAAGTGCTGAACAGGGCACCGTCACCGGAAGGCTCTCCCTCTGGGGAAGCGCTCTCGGCCGAGCTGAAACGCGCGGTCAATGCGTTCAAAGCCGAGGCCATGGACGCTCCCGGCCGTCACGTGAACTACAGCCTCCTTCGTGAGAGTGACGCTTATGCGATGTACCGTACTGCCTGTACGCCGCAATTGCGCAACCTGGATTTAACCACGCTCACGACCCGGGAAGAACGACTTGCATTCTGGATCAACCTTTATAATGCGCTGGTGATCGATGCGGTCATCGCTTTCGATGTGCAGGAGAGCGTCACGGAAGAGCGGTTTGGCCTGTTTCGATTCTTTCGTCGTGCCGCCTATGAGGTCGGCGGGCATCGTTTTAGTTGCGAGGATATCGAACAGGGCATCTTGCGCAGCAACCGTGGAAACCCCTACGTGCCGGGGCCGCACTTCGCCTCGACCGATCCGCGTGCTGCCTGGGTCATGCCGCAACCAGACCCGCGCATCCATTTTGCGCTCAATTGTGCCAGCCGTTCGTGTCCTCCCGTCGGAGTCTATGATGCGGAAAGGATTCACGACCAATTGGACCTGGCCGCCCAAAACTTTGTGGATGCGGATGTCGAGGTGGACGAGGATGCCGGCGTTGTGCGACTTTCTTCGATTTTTCACTGGTATGCCGGCGACTTCGGAGGGCAGCCGGGCCTGCACTCTCTCCTTTTGCGCTATCTGCCGGAGGATGGTGAACGCCATCGCTGGATTGCGGCGCAAGGGGACCGTATTGAATTCGCGCACAGAGCGTACGATTGGACGTTGAATACGTGAGAGGATGTTCGGACGCCGCTTCGTACATCCGGCCAGCGTAATTTCTCAAGGACAGCCCTATGGACTTACAATATTGGTTTATGTTTCCCGTTTCCATTTTGATTGCCACGATTGCTATGGCCTCTGGAGTGGAGGGAGCCACGTTTTTCTCGCCCCTTTTTCTTCTGGCGCTGCGTCTTCCCCCAGAAGTGGCCATCGGTACGGCATTGATTACCGAAGTTTTCGGTTTTGCCAGCGGACTGTTTGCCTATGCTCGCCAACGGTTGATTGACTACCGGTTGGGGGTGTCGTTGCTGGTAGTCTGTGTGCCCATGGCTTTGTTGGGTACCTGGATTGCCGGCGTTGTGGCCCCTGTGGTCCTCATGACTACGTTAGGGGTCGGACTATTTGTCGTGGCTGCCAGCTTTCTGCGCGCGCCGGACCACACAGACGTTGTGCGAATGGACGAGGCCATCGAGGGGCAATACGGTGGTGAGTCCGCGGAAACTTGCCTGATCACATCAGACGGCGAGGAAATTCGCTACACGGTTTGCAACCGTACGGAGGGGCGCATACTGGCCGGCCTGGGGGCGATGTTCATGGGCATGGTCTCTACCGGCTTGGGCGAAATGAACGGCTACTTTCTTTTGCAGCGCTGCCGTGTGCCCAGCAAGGTGTCGGTGGCGACCAGCGTGTTCGTGGTTGCGGTCACGGCACTCGCCGCGTCCGCCGGACACTTGCTTCGTTTTGTGCAGACCGGCGGTGGCGTTCTCGATACGGTCTTGAGTCTGGTCATCTTCACCGTGCCGGGCGTGATTCTGGGCGGGCAATTGGGATCGCAGGTGGCCAGCCGCATTCCCCAGAAAGTTCTCGAGCGCGGGCTGGGTGTGCTCTTTGTTCTGATTGGGGCCCTGACCCTGGGGCAGGTGATTCTGTAAGTGAGAAGATACGATTTTCATAACAAAAAGGGCGAGACACGGTCTACGAACTGTGTCTCGCCTTGACGATTCCATGGTGCCGAGGCGCAGATTCGAACTGCGGACACACGGATTTTCAGTCCGATGCTCTACCAGGCTGAGCTACCTCGGCAATAAACTGATGCTGCTATTGTATCGCACATCCCCTGGCTTGTCAAGTTTTTATGGCCCGTGAAGGTTGCCAGCTTTCCCAAAGTTGGCAACCGTTTCCACCGAAAGGGATACACTACCTGGCTTCGAACATCATACGGAGGTATTGACGATCTACCGCTGAGGTCAAGTCAATCGACAAAGGCGAAACGGAGACGACCCGGTCTATGGCCAGGGCTTTCACATCAGAATCAGGCTCCAACAGACCCTCTTCGATGCGCGGCTCATAACCATCGATCAGCCGTTTCCCATTTTCCTCTTTGACGATGGAGTGGAAGTATTGGGAGCGAGAAACACGCGTGATGCGCCAGGGAGTTTCCTCTGTTGCTCCTTGGGGGACTTCGATTTTGAGGATGTCCACGTCGGGAGGCAGCGGCTGGCGCAGGACACTCTCTGCAAATTGCCGCGTGAAAAATCTGGCTGCGGAGAAGTCTACCTCGTGGCTGTTCGACAAGTGCTGATCCAGGTAGGTTTGCAGTGATACGGCCAGAGAAGGAATGCCGAAACTTGCCGCTTCCAGCGCGGCCCCCACTGTGCCCGATATTGTAATTCCGGCCCCCAGGTTTTCGCCATAGTTGATGCCCGAAACGACCAACACCGGCTTGCGGGGAGCGAACAATAGCACGGCTCGCCGCACGGCCTGGGCCGGAGACCCGTCGGTCCGGTACGCAATGATCTGGTGAGGCCCCTTGACCGGCCAGGATACTTGTTCGGAGTCGCCTTCTTTCATGGGAAAACTGCGTGCTGCTCCACTTTGCTGAATCTTGGGAGCAACGATCAAAATGTCTCCCAGGTGCGCTACGGCCTGGACGGCTGCGCGCAGGCCAGGAGAATCAATCCCGTCGTCGTTGGTTACCAGGATCAAAGGTTTTTTGCTTGCCATTTATGCTACTTTCCATTCTTGTAATCTGCAATCGCCTGGGACAAGTTTTGTAACAACTGTTCCAGCACACCCATCTTCTGGTCCATCAGGATGACCCGCTCTTCGAAAGTGGGCGTGTTCGTCGGGGTAGGGGTCAGTGTTGGCGTTGGCGACGGCGTCGGCGTCCGGGTCGGTGTGCTGGTGCGCGTTGGTGTGGGCGTGTTTGTCGGCGTCCTGGTCTGAGTCGGCGTGGGCGTCCGGGTCGGTGTCGGTGTAATCGTGGGCGTATTCGTCGGCGTGGCTGTGTTGGTCGGTGTCGGTGTATGGGTGGGCGTGGGCGTGTTGGTCGGCGTTGGCGTATAGGTCGGCGTGTTGGTCGGCGTTGGCGTGAATGTTGGTGTCGGTGTGTTGGTGGGCGTCGGCGACGGGAAATAGTATTGCAGGTTCAGTCGGGGACGGAAGCTCCGGGATGGATATTCCGAAGAGGCGAAATCGTAGCGCACGGCAACATCTCCGGTCCCTTTTATGACCAGGCCGTAGTTGCTGCTCGGATTTGCCACCCACCGGCGTACCATGTCCGTGATATCCAGTTCAACCCATGTTTTTGCGGCGCGCAATGTTTTGCTATCGGCCGGCGTAGAATCTCGGTCATTGCCCAGGCCGTTTGCGCCCGGCTCCCCCCAGGGCCTCCCACGGCCGGCAAGTTTCCAGGTGGCTTGCCCCTCTGACCACGGCCTTAGCAGGCGATATGCCGCTATGTCCAGAGGGTTATCGTTGCTGCTCCCCGTGACGTAGAGACTCAATGTCGCTCGCCGCATGGTCGAGTAGGACGGAAACTGTGAAACATCGAATTTGATCAGGGCGGCCATGATGTCGCCTGAGCGTACCAGCAATATGGTGTCTTCACCGTTCGTTTCATCTGGAAACCAAACGGAGACGTGGGTGTCTGTTGTGCCGGCGTAGTTGCTTAGCCCTTGCTGGAAGATGGTGGAACCTGAGCCGGGAGCCAGCGTGGGTGTTGTGCCTGGCAGTGGGGTCAGCGTAGGGGACGGGGTGCGCGTTGGCGTCGCCGAGGGTGTTGCCGTCGGTTGCGGCAAGGTGTCGAGGAATTGCAGCCTGGCGAATTGGTCTGTGCCGCTGTTCGTGTTCGTGCCGCCCCAGACCAGGTACGCGTCCCAGCTACCGCCGTCGTCGTCGTCGTGAACGCCGAAGCTCACGCCCATCGTTGTGCCGGAGACGACCGTGGTTGCCTGCAACTCGGAAAAGGGGATGGCCACTTCGATGTCGTAGCCTGTGGCCACTTTCCGTACGGCGGCGGCGATATTCGCGGTGCCCTGCACGCCGCGGTCCGCCGTGGCTCCGTCAATGCGAACGGTGTATTGGTGATCGTCGCGCCCCCACGCGTTGCCGTCGCCGGCACCGTCAATGCCGATCTCAATGCTATCGTCCCGCCAGATGTCTGTGCTGTCCGAAATCAGGCGATCGTCATTTACGTGGATGGCAAAATAGAGGGCGTCCGTTGTCCACGCGCTGCGCACAGCCGCGCTTACGTCTGACGAGCTGTCAATCGAGCCGATGATCAGGTCGGCTGTGGCGGCACTGATGGTGATTGGCGTAGACGCGGCGGGGGCCCAATCGGAGAAGAGGCCATCTATGGTCAAAGGCGTTGCCAGCCGCCGGGTCGTGATCGATTTGGTGGGAGGCGACTGTAGTGGCGGGCCGGCCAAGGCGCTCTGCCGGCTGCTCAAAGCGGCAAACGTCAGGACAATGCCCAGCGACATGGCCAGACTTCCCAACTGTTGCCACCTTTGCCGGTTTTTTTTCATGGTGCCATCCTCAAAAGAAGGGGCTTTGCGCAGCAGTCCTACGGCGTCAATGCCGAGATTGCCTGGTCAATCAATGTTTGCATGCGATCAATCAGGCGTTCGAGTAATGCTTGTCGCTTTTCGACCGTCCCCACGCGGCCACTCAAATCCGCCACCTGCGTCTGCAGCGCCAAAACCTCGGCTTGCGGAGTCCCCTCTGCCCCAAAGTTCGGTGTGGGGGTCACCGTTGGCGAAGGGGGGTGGGGGCGGGGCGTGTCTGTGGCGGTGGGTACTGCCGGCGGCCTGGGCGTAGCCGTCGCTGTGTTGGCCGGAGGCACCGGAGTGTTCGTGCGCTCCTTGGTCGCTGTCGGACTGACGCGATCACTCACATCCCCAGTCCCCCGCACCATCACCAGATGGATGGTCTCGTCCCCATCGTTGTTGCTGTTGATGCGAAAGTCGGTGTTTCCGGGCAGGCCGTTGTTGAAGTAGGCGTCGTCTATCTGCCACGTATGCCGGCGGAAACGTCGTGTGTTGGTCTTGATCAGGGGGGCTGAATGCAGCGTGCCGGCGCTATCCAGATATTCCAGGGACATGGTGTCTGTGCCCTGATCCAGATAAATTATGCTTATCTCGTAGGAAGCCGTCCCGCCGGGTTGGCTTCTGGGCCGCAGGTTTACGTATGGGTAGCCGTCATCTATGTCGAAGGACATATAGTGCTGGCCGTGTGCTTCGTCTGTGCGCCGGGCGCGGCGGGCATAGATTTGGTTGCGCGCGGCCTCTGGAATTTCTTTCCAGGTTTTGCTATTTTCCAGGCCCACAACGACTGTGCCGTTTTCGGGGAGGTTGTCCCGGCGGTAGAGCCAGAAGTTCCAGTCTCCCCGGTAGCCGGTATAGCAGCGTTTGTCGTCACACTGGTTGATCTCTGTATCCCGCAATGCCACCCACACATCGGGCGTGGTTTCCAGCGTCACGCCGAGGTGTCGCTGGATAAAGTTCAAGGGGGTATCCGGTTCGTAGGCACTGCCTCCTTGTTGCAACAGACCTTCTGTCCACGAACGGTAGTTGTCTATGAAATCGGGATGGGCAGAGAGCGCTGCCAGGTAGGACATCCAGACGAAGGAATCGGGGTAGGGCTTCCAGGGCTGGCCCGATTCGAATGCCAGGAACGTTTTGGGCCCCAGGTCGTAGGCAATTGCCATCATGCCAAACCCGCTGCTTTCCTGGTTTCCATTCTTGTCGTAGTTATAAAACCAGTTGGCGTCGTCGGTGAGCGAATTGAACTTGATGCCGATGCCTTTGGAAATGGCATATTCTGCGCGGGCCTTGTTATCCCAAAAGAGGTGGACGTAAATGGGTTTGTCCGGTTTGCCGTCGCCATCCACGTCGAAGGCTGTAGCATAAGCGTCCATCATGCGGTACATGAAAAGGTCGAAATCACGATGGTTGATGATCTTCTCCGCGGCGGCATCGAAATTGCAGCCGGCGACGCTCTTGCTAAAGCGGGGCTCCCCGTCGAAGCCGGAATTGATTTCGACGGCCGTCAAACGCGGGTCGTTCTTGTACTCCCGGCCGAATTGTGCAACAGCAGCGAAAAGGGCTTGCTGCCAGCGCTGGTCGTCATAGCGGGGCATGACGGCGGTTTTTCCGCACCCCGGGTCCAGGATGTAGCCGGTTTTCACCCCCATGTTGTCGTATACCGAGCGGGGGGTGAAGTCGGCCCAGTAATCCCAGGTGACGCCCCCGTTGCCGTAAGATGGCGAGCTGGTGGCATCGGCGCCGCCCGTCAGCATGATGCCGGCAATGGCCGGCTTGGCGATGAGGTCCCCGTTGAGCAGGCGCACCTGTAGCTTTTCGGCGTTGTTCAAGAAGCTGCGAATTTCCGATGCCCAACCGACCCACTCCATGTCTTTGTTTTCCGCACCCATCGGGCCAAAGTTGGGGAAAAGTGTCCCCAGGTCGCTCGGCAAGAAATCAGACTGATTGTAGAGCATTCCGGGGGGCGGCGAGGGCCGCTTGGGAACGACCAAGGCTCCCGCCGGTGAGGGTGTCCCGACCGGCGTTGCCGCAGCCGGCGAGGTCGGCGTGACTGTCGGTGTGCCCACCGGGCCAGGACGGTTGATCACCAGGTAGAAGAAGGCCATCAAGGCGATGAGGATGAAAACGATGATCACAATTGGCCACCGGTATGGAAATCGTGGCTCTGGGTTGGCAGGTCTGGTGTCTGGATTTTGTTGACTCATATTCCTGTACTCTTGTGGTTTGGATGGGAGGAAAACGAATATCTCTTAGTTGATAGCGCTAGTATAGCACAACTCTTTACCCCTGTCAACAACTTTGACGGCCACCCGACGAACATCCCTGTTGTTACATGCTTCCGCTATCCGCCGCCGGCAGGCCCCGGGTAGGCATTGGAAACGCTGGTGGGCATCGGCGTGGGCGTGCCGGCAGGAGGTGGTGGATAGGCCGGTGTGCCGGCACCGGTAGGCGTGGGGCTGCTTCCGGCCGCCGGCGCGGTCGGACTCTGCGGGGGTGGACGGACGGGTGTCGCCGAAGGCACGGACGTGATGCTGTCCGCGTGATTTGGCGTTGCGGCAACAGGCACGGCCGGGGTGGACGTGGACGTGCGCTTGCCAGCGGGTATTCCGGGCGGCGTGAGGGTTGGCCGCTGGGTGACGGTCGGCAAGGGAGTATGCTGAAGTTGCACCACTTCCGTGGCCGCGATGGGACGAATTGTGTGCGGGGTACCCTGGCGCACTACGGGAAGGCTGTTATCGATTCCCCACCCGCTGCCACTGATCAAACCAAACGCGACGGCCACTGTGCCCAGCACCAGCACAAACGTACCCAGTGCCAGAACCAACACGTCCTCACTATATTTGTTCAAGTGGATACCTCAAGCGAACGGTTGACCCGATTCGATACGGGCACGGACCATGTCCATCAACTCGTGGCTTGAGGTGCCAACAAGCCTCTGTACCTGACACCCTGCCGCAGTCAAGTTTTGCTCCGCCTCTCCCGATACGGCGTCCCTGTTGCCAACGATGGTCACACGTTTGGCATGTCGTGCTTCCGATTCGCTGAACCCACAGGTCGGCGCAAAGGTCAGAATAAAGGGTTGGAGAAGCAGGAGGTTGACGCGCGTTCTTTCCTGGTCGGGTGGCCCGGCCAACAGGTAATGATCCAGCGAAGGTTGTTCGACCCCCGGTTCCTCGGACGTGACTTCCAGGTTTGCTTGCAGCGTATTGTGGCCATCCAGCCGCAGGCCGGCCACCTCGGCAGAGGTTCCCTCGACGGAGAGCCGGTAGGTGCCGGCAGCCAAATGCTCGAAGCGGAATTGGCCGGTGTTATCCAGGGTCACGCGGCTGACCTCTGTGCCGGCCCCTTCCTCCACGAGGACCAGCTCATGTTGGTCGCCGCCGGACACCACGCCCCAGAGGAGACTGTCGTTGGCCAACACCGGCACCACCAGGGGCACTTCCAACTGCTGCTCGCCATCCAGGTGTAAGCCTGTGGCTTGCACCGTGGTGTTTTCGATGGTCAGACGATAGTCGCCCGCGGGCAGGTTCGCGAATCGATACGTTTCGTCCGGGCCAACGGGCTGGCGCTTGACCTCTGTAGCCCCACGCCACAAGACAACCGTGAAGCCGGCCCCGTGCGTGACTGTGCCGTGCAGGATGCTGGCTTCCGCCGGCAACTCCAGCGTCACTTCCAGGCGATTTGTGCCGTCCAGCACCAGATTGGCCTGTTCCACGTTGCTGTCGATGACGTGCAACAGGTACGTGCCTGCACCAAGAGCGGTGAAAAGGAATTGCCCATCGCTTTCCAGCGTGGTGCGATCCACCTCCGCGCCGTCCTTTTGCAGGGACAAGATATGCCCCCCACCGTGCCGGACTGTGCCGCTGATGGCGCTGTCCGTCCGCTCTTCTGGCGTTAGCGAAAGCGTTATGGTTATCTGATTCAGGCCGTTCAGGACGATGTGGCCGGCTTGTGCCTCGGAGTTTTCCACGAGCACGGTATAGACCCCGGCGGGCAGGCCGCTGAACTCAAAGTTGCGGTCATTGTCTGGGGTGGTGCGGGACAGCTCCTGCCCATCTCTTTCCAGGATGACGGGTTGTCCCTGCTCACCGGCAACGTGGCCGCGAATCGCGCTTTGTTGCTGCTGGCTTCCGGAGAAAATGAGGTCCATTTGCAGTGATTGGTTTACCTCGATGCTGAACTCCGGAGAAGTCACGGAAGAATTGGCCACGGCCAGGCTGTAGGTCCCGGACGGAACGCCGGAAAACCGGTAGGTGTCATCGGCAGCGACGGTCTGCTGTTGGATGGTCTGACCCTGACTCTGCAAGGTAACGACGTGTCCCGCGCCGCCGACTACGTGGCCAAACACGATGGCTCCTGCTGCGGTGCTTGCCGAAAGCATACTCATGGAGACCTTGACCTCGCTGCTGCCGTCCAGCAAAAGATCATCCGATACAACGGAAGTATCTTTTACGCGCAGGCGGTAGGTTCCCGCGGGCAATCCACTGAAGCGGAACCGTCCTCCACTTGAAACGGGGGCGCGGGCGACTTCGCTCCCTTCTCGCAACAAGATAAGTGTGTGCTCTTCACCCTTCGTCAGTACGCCGGAGATGACGCCTTCTGCGGAGCCGGCGGCGAGCCGGCGGAATTCCAGTTGCGCCCTTCCGATGCCATCAACCCACACAGTTCTGCGGATACCGAGTCCTTCAGGTTCTATGGTATATTCTCCTGCTTGCAGGGGCGCAAATTCGCAGGCAAACGGTCCGTATTCCGGTTTCGTGCCCGTACGATTCACCGTGCCGGTCCAGTAGGAGGTGAAGAGCCGTACGGGCAGGGCCGGTTGATCTATGACGCTGACCACGATGATGGAGCGGCTGGCGTTCGTGGGCACGGAGCCGCTTGTATTCTCTGTAATGGCGACAGCCCAACTGCTGGGGGGAAGTTCGATGTCGGGAACGGCAAGGTCGTCGACTCCATTGGCCTGCAGGTTGGCTTGAGATAGGTTGGTGCCCACCACCCAGACCGTGTAATTGCCGGCAGCCAGGTTTTCAAAACGATAGGTTTCGTCGCTGTCCACCGTTTTTCGGGCCAGTTCGTGGTCACTGCCGGTGCGCAGGGCTACGATCCGGCCCGCGCCGCGAATGATTCGGCCATGGATGGCGCTCTTCTCCGGTGGGGGGGGCGGCAAGGAATCGCCGGCAATGCTCCTTTGGAAAACGACCAGGAAGGAATGATGTCCGGGCGCATTGCCTTCGCCTTCGGCTGGGTGATTGGTGTGTATGTTTTCTACGCGGTCCGAGGGGAGGGGGGTATCTCCCGGGCGGCCCAGGGCTTCGACTGCAAAGACTCCGCCCTCGAACATGGGGAAGTTCGTCCCCGGCTCATTGGCCGGCTTGTCCACGATGGGATCGCCACTGCCGCCATCCCAGGATACGTGGGCGCGGCTGCCATAGATCCGCCGGCCTGCCGCATCAAGGATATCCACAAAAAGATGGTTCAGCCCGTGGTTCTCCGAGGGGGTCAGGTGATGGACCCGTGAGACGCGCCAATAGGCCTCGCCTTCGGGCACAGAAGCAGACCTTACCCGAACGTCGTAAGGTTCTGCGTCATTTATGTTTGGAGGCATCGCCTCTCCTCACGATTCTTTGGCCATGACCTTGTGTAACCGCTCATAGGTTTGGGAAAGCAACTCAGGCAAAGTGCGCGTTTCGCCGATGACCGTGGTGAAGTTTGTGTCTCCGGTCCAGCGAGGAACGACATGGACGTGTACGTGCGTTTCAATTCCGGCTCCGGCAGCATGGCCCAGGTTTATGCCTACGTT
Organism: Chloroflexota bacterium; assembly: GCA_013151955.1. Lineage (GTDB taxonomy): Bacteria > Chloroflexota > Anaerolineae > Ardenticatenales > JAADHH01 > JAADHH01. The sequence goes on along the minus strand of JAADHH010000074.1, from coordinate 16,714 downwards.
GAATCCTTCGGGGTGCATGGTCTCCTTTAGGGCTGCGATACTTCGTTCCGTCAACTCCATGAGCTCTGCCCGTTCTGCGGGCGTCAGCAACCCTAGCTCGGCGATATGGCGATACGGCAGGATCATCATGTGTCCATTGTTGTAGGGATAGAGGTTCAGGATGACGAACCCCAATTGGCCTCGATATACAATGTACTTGTCCCTATCGTTTCCGCTATTTAGCGCTGCACAGAAGACGCAGGAGTTTTTCTTCTCTTCTGATAAGATGTACTCCATGCGCCAGGGAGCCCACAGATGTTGTAAGTGGTTATGTGGCGGTTCGTCCATAAGACCCTACGCATTGTCCGAGATTTCGCTCAGAAAATGTGGCCCCTGACGGGGCAGTTGACAAAAGGGCAGGGAACACAGATTCCCGCAGGCTTCGCACACAGATTTTTCTGAAAGTTTTATCCGTGTTTTTCTGTGAGAATCTGTGTCCTACAGAAAGATAGACAGCTTTTTGTCGATCTTGACGTATCTTCTCAATATTCCGGGGCGAAGAAGGGGGCGAAGAAGTTCGACTTTTACCAAAAGTCGAACTTCTGGGTCGCCCCACCCCGTTTTATTGAGAAGATACATCTTGACGCCCTAAGCGTGTAAGTATGGTACAAGTGTACCAAAAAACGGCGCAACCGTCAACTTTGTCAACTCACGGGGGTAGCCGTCATTTTTTGCGTTGGGGCACCGGTAGAGGCGGGTTTTGCGCCCGCCCAGGGCGACCGCAAGGGATCACTCCTACACCGCCCTGGAATCCCTATTCCAGGGCTACGTCTGACCGTAGCGACGGAATCTTCATCCCGTCGCGTCCAGGCCGGCCCTTGACCAACCCAAAACGCAAAACTTTGCCGCACATCCCCCGTTTGACCCCCTGAAGAAGTCATGATAGAATCATAGAAGCAGTAAGCCCATCCGCGTTGAAATGTCCATACCTTGCGAGAGGGAGACCGCTAATCATGGCAGATCAATCCATTTCCTCCGGCCAGGCCGAACAGGCTTTGCGTCAAGGCCAGGCCGCGGCACGAGCAGGCCGGCCCGGCACGGCCCGGCGTTTGTTGCGGGAGGCTGCGCATCTCGATCCAGACAACGAGGAAGTATGGCTGTGGAGAGCGGCTGTGGCTGCCTCCCCCCGGGAAACGAAACGTCATTTGGAGCGCGTCATTGCCCTAAATCCAGAAAATAAAAGGGCTCTGGCCGGCCTGACTGCTGTGGAAAAGCAATTGAAGAGCAGCCAACCGGATCGAGCGGCCGTCGTCACCGGGGAAGCGCGCGAACACGTCGACCTCTCCGGCCCCGACAAGACCGCGCCGGCCTCGGCCAGGATAGCTTCGCCCGGCCGTGAACAGGTGGAAAGGGTCGTCGCCTCGGCGGTGAAGCCGGCCCATCCGGCAGAAGAAGCACGCCCGGCCGTTTCGCCACCCACACCGAAAGTGGAAGCGCCAGAACGGGCCCCACGGGTAGACCTCTTTCGACTGTTCCTGATTATTCTGACATTGACCTTCATTGCGGGGATCATCTTGTTGCTCCTGTTGACCACCGGTATCGTGCCTGCCATGGCAACCTGGAGTGGGTATTCGTCACCGGCGGCACTGGCCACGCCCGCGATTCAGCCGGGACGACAAGGTGGCGTCGCTCTGCACGCCACGTCGAAAGCGCAACTTATCCTGCCTGTGCCCATGCCCACACCCAGTCACCAGGAGCGTATGTCTGTTCTCTTGGAATCGTTGGTTTTGCCATGGCAACGCGAGGACTGGTCCCGGGTGATCGCGCTCGTTCGCCAGTCGCGGGTGCGCGATGACCCTTTGGTACAGGAGAAAGTATTTGCTGCGGAGATGAACTGGGGGTTGTCCCTGCTCGGTCAGGGCAACCCCCAGTCGGCATTGCCCCATTTCGACGCAGCGCTCGCGGCCCGGCCGGGCGATGTGCGCGCCCTCGGCGAGCAGGACAAAGCCCAGAATTACCTCGCCGGCCAACAAGCCATGGTTCAAGAAGATTGGCCCACCGCCATCCGAATGCTCACCCGCGTTTTGGCCGTCGACGCCGATTACCTGCAAGTGAGGTCGCTCCTTGGCGAATCCTATTGGCAACAAGGACGCGCTGTCGAGCGGGCCGGACAACTTACCGAGGCTGCCACCGATTACCGGGAAGCGCTGGCAGCCAACCCGAACCGGCAAGACGTTCGTGATCAACTGGCCCACGTAACCTGGCTCCTGACTCCACCCACGCCAACCCCCACCGTGACCCCCACCCCCGGGCCGGAGAAGTGGATTGACGTGGACCTCTCCGAGCAGCGCCTCCGGGCCTACGAGGGGAACAAAGTCGTCCTGAACGTGCTGGTCTCCACCGGGCTCTCCCGCACCCCTACGGTGCAGGGCACGTTCCATATTTGGGTCAAAATACGCAAGACAAACATGGTGGGGGGAGACCCGGCCCTGCACAACTATTACAACCTGAAGAATGTGCCGTATGTCATGTATTTTTACAAAGACTACGGCCTGCACGGTACCTTCTGGCACAATAACTTTGGCCATCCCATGAGCCACGGCTGCGTGAACCTCCGTACCGCAGACGCGAAATGGCTCTTCAATTGGGCCAGCCCGCCGATGCCAAAAGGGAAGACCACGGTATACAGCACCGCCCAGTCCCCGGGCACCCGCGTTGTCGTCCATCCCTGACGTTGACAGATGGTTGAAGCTGTGGTAGTATTTGTCTTCTGCGCATCCTACAAAACCGCATACGCTACACCACATTCCTGCTTACGTGGTGGGCGATGCCCTATCGATTTCAGGAGCAACCGTGCACAAGCAAGTGATCCGCATCCCCCAGACAATTCTAGACGATATGATTGCCCATGCCAAAGAGGGAAAACCTGAAGAAGTCTGCGGCATCCTCTCCGGCCAGGGCAACGTGGTGACACGAGCCTATCGTGCTCAGAATGTGGCCGAAAAACCGGTCGTGACCTACAACTTCTCCCCGCAGGATCAATACCGTATCTTCAAAGATATTGACGAACGCGAAGAAGAGATGATGGCGATCTATCATTCTCACCCGGCCAGTCCGGCTTACCCTTCTGTCACCGATCTGCGTTTGGCCTTCTATCCCGAGGCCAGTTACATCATCCTCTCGCTGGCCCGGCCGGAGCAGCCTGTTGTGCGCGCTTTTCGCCTGGAAGATGGTAACATTCAAGAGATAACCGTCGAACCGGTTACTACTCAGCCTGGCGAATGAATTCGCGGCTACCGTTGCACCGCCGTCGGTTCGATCTTCAGTCGGTGAAGGCCGACTTTGCGGTGGTAGGCGTGGTTTCAACCGCTAGCCACGGAAGCCTGAGTAGTAACTCGAACCGTTTGATCATCGCTAACGCTTCTGTGCCCCTCCGGCGACAAGAGCACAAGAGCGGGTGAGGTAGGGGTTATAGGTGCGGAATGGAGGCCTGGAATGGGTCCATACAACAAGCCTTTATTCGATCCTCAGCCTGGGTTGGTAATCAATGGTATCATATTGATTCTCTTGGGATTGCTTATAGGCCCTGTGACCTGGCACCTTTCCGGAAATGGTCGCATCACCCGTTTCACAAAAATCCTGTCTTGGTTGTGTGCGCTACTTCTCATTTTCGGTGCGGCAGCAATATACAGGGGCATTGGATTTCGTGATTTATTTGGCCCCTGACCCATCACCAACCGCTGTTGGCCATGGGACTTAGCGGCTGTTATGAAAATAACGTGTCAGGTGTCACGTGTCAGGTAAAACGTGATGCGTGATGCGTAAGACGCAACACGCAACACGCAATACGCAACACGTTTCACGTCTTCACGTTTCACGTCCCGCCATTTTCATCCTTGGTGACGAGCAGCCGCTCATGGTGACTGCTTTGCCTTTGCCCTGTAAATGCGTTATAATAGAATAACCTGACGTCGGCATAAGCATGTGGCGAGTTGGCGACGCGAGATGTCGCCTAGACACCTGGAGTCTACTCCATTGATCGCGCGATCCCCTCTGCCTAGCGTAAACGTAATCATCCCGAATCGCAACGGGCAATCGTCTTTGGCGACATGCCTCTCCTCGGTGCTGTCCCTGGACTATCCGGCAGACCGCTTGTGGGTGACGGTGGTAGACTGCCACTCCACAGACGGTTCTCTCCGATTGCTGCACGAATCCTTCCCCGCCGTACAGACCATCGCCCTGTCGCGTGACGTAGGCCCATCTGCGGCCGGCAATCGTGGCGTGCAACAATTTCCCAGCGACTTGGTCGCCTTCCTGAGCCCAACGGTCCGCGTGGACCGTTTGTGGCTGCGGTCGCTCGTTGCCGCACTGCAAGACGATCCGCAAAGGTCTTGCGTCTCTTCCGTCATCCTGGACGAAGACGGGACGAATGTCCGATTCGCCGGGGGAGAAATCACCTTTTCGGGTCATGCCGTGATCCCCGGTCGCGGGGTACCCTTTGAACCGAACCCCCTCCGCCCAATTCGCCCAATCCTGTTTCCCAATCGCGCGGCCATGCTCTTGCAGCGCCCTTTGTTCCTCGGTTGCGGCGGCTTTGACGAAGACTATTATGCCGCATTGTGCGACGTTGACCTCGGGTGGCGATTGTGGGTGTTGGGAAAGCAAGTACACCTGGTGCAAGATTCCATCGCCTATGACGGGCAGGCCTTGCTGGAACCGGAGGCCTTGCCCTACCGCGACCGGGTGATCGTGGAACGCAACGCGGTCTGGTCTATGGTCAAGAATTACGAGGAACAGCATCTGCGCCGCTTGCTTCCGCTGGCCACACTTCTCGCTTCCCAACGTGCCCACGCTGCCATCCCCCAGACTTACCCGCCGGCACAAAATGGAACGGAAGCGGAAACGAAGGTGTCCCCAGCGGTGGCCGCTATCCTGGCCGGATTGCGAGAGGCCGGCAACGGATGGTCGCAGATGTTGGCACGCCGTCACATCGTGCAACTGCGCCGCCAACGACCCGACCGGGAAATCTTCGCCCGCTTTCCCGTCGCCCGCACTCCCCCCAGCTTTCCGGGCCGGGAATATGGTGTAATGCAAAAAAACCTACTCTCCACCGTGGAGGTGAATGACGTGGTCGGACACAAACGAACCCCCAGTCTTCTTGTGCTAAGCCCAGACCCCCTGGGGTCGCACCTGACTCGCGCAGCCACTCGCTGCTGGGAGATAGCCGGTTCCCTGGCCGAAGAGATGGGGGTCTTGCTGGCTGCTCCAGACCCCATCACGCAGGAAAATCCCGCCCTGCGGCTCTACACGTATGACGCGCAGGAAGAGGCGACCCTGTTGCGTCTGGCCACAGCCGCAGATGCGGTCTTGGCGCCGGCTTCCCTGGTTGCCCAATTGCCCTGCCTCCACAATCTGGGCAAGCCCCTGATTGTGGACCTCGGCGACACTTTCATCGGCGAAGGGCTGGCCCGTGCCGCGCACCAGCCCCCCGCCGTGCAACAAAAACTGGGCTGGGAAGCGGTAGCCAACCTGGACATCGCGGCGCTGGCCGGCGATTTCTTCATCGCCGGCAACGAACGACAACGCGATTTGTGGCTGGGCGTCCTCTGGTCGCATGGCCGAATCAACCCCCTCACCTATGCGGACGAAAGGGCGCTGAACCGCTTGGTCGCCATCGTCCCTCCCGGCGTACCCGGCGAGCCTCCCCATCCGGCGGAACCGACCTTGAAAGGCGTGTACCCCGGTATCTCCGCCGAAGACCGGCTTATCCTTTGGCCGGAGAGTATCCAAGACACAAGTGGCCCCGGACTGCTGCTCGAAATCCTATCCGAGTTGATTGCAGAGCGCCCGCACATCAAGCTGTGCTTTCTCGTGGAGGAAGAGGGGGAGTCCCCTGAAGCGGATGACCTGCGCCGGATGGCCGATCAATTTGGTCTCCTGGAAAAGAACGCCTTCTTCCTCGCTCCCCTGCCCTACAACGAACGACAGCGATACCTGCTGGAGGCTGACTTTGTGGTGCATCTGCAACAGAGTCGAATCGAAACAGGCTTTGCCTGCCGGACAGGACTGCTCAATGCCATTTGGGCCTCGCTTCCCCTGGTCGTGTCACCCGGCGATCCCTTGGCGGACTGGGTGAGCACGCACGAACTCGGTCATGTCGTGGATGCGGATGACCGCGAGGGATGGGCAAAGGCTTTGATTTCCCTGCTGGACGATCCCGATTTCCGCGAACGGGCCAGACCACGGTTCCAGGCTTTGGCCGGCGAACTTGCCTGGGAGAATCAGATTCGCCCCATCGTCGAGTTCATGTACGAGCCGGAACTGGCGGCCGACGCCCTGGTCGTAGGCGACGCCACGCGACTCGCTGCCGGTGCCCGCGAATATCCGCAAGCGTTGCAGCGTACCGTCCAGTTCTGGCAAGACCAGGTCGAGCAGCGGGACGAACTTATCGAAAGAATTGCCAAACACCGGCTGGTCCGTTGGCTGGGAATTCTGCGGGAGCAGGAGTAGGAGGGACTGTGTCCGACGAATTTGATGCACGTCCCTACCTGGACGCTGTGCAGCGAAATTGGAAAGCCATCGCCGGCTTCACCCTGTTCGTCACGCTGGTCGCCGTCGTCGCCGTCTTGGCACTTCCGGCCCGTTACGAAGCCACGGCCGGCGTCGCCATCACCAAAACCATTTCCGATATCAGCCTTGTGCCGGAATTTCGCACGATCTCCGAGGACCAAATCAACCCAGGCCGGTGGACGGATGCGGGGGCCCGGCGCCAGGCGTTGGCAATCCTGACCACCAGCACCACCGTGGCCCAGATGGTACTCAAAGATGCCAACTTGCCCGAGGCAACCGCCAACCTTCGCGCCGGCGACTTGCTGCGGCGCATTCACGCCGAAACCCAAGGCGATTTCGTCCTGATCACGGCCGAAGGGAGCGACCCCGCGCAGGCCGCCCTTCTGGCCAATGTCTGGGCCCGGGCCTACACGCAGCACGTCAACGAGGTCTATGGAGCACGCCCCCTCTCCCCCGAATCGGTCGCCACGCAAGCCCAGATGACGAAGGCGCAATACGAGAAGGCCCAGCAGGCGTTGGAAGAATTCCTCGGAAACAACGACCTGGCCATACTCCGGCGGGAGATCGGTTGGCGCCAGGCGGTGCTGGACGATACGTACCGGACGGTGACCGATACGCTGCAACAAGTCGGCACGCTGCTCGTCGAGGCCCGTGCCCTACAACGACAGATCGCTGCCCTCTCGTCTTTGCCCTCCGTGCCTTTGGGCAACCAGTTGGCTCTGCTTATCTTCCAGGCCAACGCCTTTGCGGGGTCGGCGCCATCCGGCACCCAGTTTCAAATCGCCATCGACCCGGCAACGCTTGCTTCCAGCTCGCCGGAAGCGCAACGGCAGGAGATCGCCGCCCTGGTCCGCGTTTTGGAGGAGGAGCAACAGACACTCCAAAACAGACTCCAGTCCTATTCCGATGCCCTCCTCGGGCAAGAACCAGCCGGGGAGGGGGACGGCACGCCCATCGAACCAAAGATTCGACGCTATGCCCAAGAGGTGCGGGAACTGCAAAAACGGCAAGCAGCCGAAGAATCCACACTGCGGGAGTTGACCAGTGCGCGCGATGCCAGTTGGAAGATGGCGCAAACCATGCGCCAAAAAGCGGATGAACTTCGCGCCACGGCACCATTCACGGACACGACCGTGCGCTTTGCTTCACCGGCCATCGAACCCCAATACCCGGTCTGGCCGCGCAAGAAACCTACCGTTGCCCTGGCGGGCGTGTTGAGTTTGCTCATCAGCATCCTCGCGGTACTGGTGGCACAATACACCTCTTTGCATGTTCGACAATGAAGCGTTCGGGCTGGACGGTGGCCGTGATCGGCTTCGTGCTATTTTGCGGAACGATTTTGCTCCTCCGTCACCCCTTGGCCACGTTCTACCACCTGGAGATGGGCGGACACCTCCTGTCTGCCACGCTGGGGCCGGAGGCGACCGGGCCGCTCGATCCGGGCACGATTCTCCGCCCCGCGCCTTCTCCCGACCGCCTCATCCCGGCCGCTGAACACTTTCGGGCGGCGCTCAACCAGGACAAAGAGAACATGCAGGCTTGTCGCTTGCTGGGGCGCACGGCCGCGTGGCGCGGCGAATACGACACGGCGCTCACCATTTTCCGCTATTGCCGTACCATACGTCCCGGCGACCCGCTCGTACCCCTGGAAGAAGCCGCCGTCTACCGGGCGCTGGCGCGGACCGACCCGCAACGGGCCCGCCAGGGCTTGCGGGAAGCCTGGCGTGACGCCGGCGTCTCCCCGGCAGCCTTGATTCGTCACGGGGAGGACGAGCGCACGGCGGGCAATCTCGACGAGGCCCTGTTTTGGTATGACCAGGCCCTGGCCCTCGATCCCGGTGCCGGCGAAGCGTGGTATCGAATCGGGCTGGTCCGCGCCGCGCAGATGGATTGGGGAGGAGCGGTCGATGCCTATCAACAGGCGGAGGCCACACTGCCCGACGATGGCCACCTGCAATTTGAGTGGGGCTGGGCCGTCTACCAGCAAACCGGCGATGCCCGTCTGGGCGAGCCCTACCTGCGCCGGGCCGTGGCTTTGCTCCCCGACGAAATGTGGCCCCTCTTGCGCTTGGTAGCCTTGTTGCGGGCAGAGGGTCGTCTGGACGAGGCCGTGGAGTTGGTACACTATGCGGAGCGACGCTTTCCGGCGGACCCCTGGCCCCTCATTTATGAAGGGCGCTTTGCTCTCCTGCGGGGTAACCCCCAGCGAGCAAGAAAGACTTTGCAGCGTGTGATAGAATGGTTTCCCCCACAGGCAGAGGCCTATTTCTTGGTAGGGCAGACCTATGCCCAGGAGAGAAACTGGCCGCAAGCCATTGCCGCATTGCAGCGGGCGATTGCCCTGGATCCCCAGCACGACTACATCTTCGAGGCGTTGGGCCAAGTTTATCTCGCCTCCGGGCAGATTGCCCAGGCCCGGGCCGCGTTCGAGAAGGCCCTGACACAAAACGCCCAAAACGAAAATGCCCTGAAGGGACTGCAAAAAACCGAAGAGGCTCATCCGTGACCGCCCCTCCCTCTCCGGCAGCGGGGCCGGGGGCCTTGCCGGACGGCGCGCCCCCGGATCCCCACCTGGGGTTGGTGGCCGGTGGAGCGGCCATCGCCCTCCTGGGCAGCGTGACGCGGACGTCGTTGGCCTATCTCTTCAACGTCTTCGTAGCACGGGCCATCGGGGGCAGCCTCTTTGGCCTCTATGCCATTGGCCTGTCCATCGCCAACGTGGGAGACCGCACCGCGCTTTTGGGGCTGGACCACACATTGTTGCGCTACGGGGCCATCCTGCAAGGCGAAAAGAGCTGGCGGCCGTTGCGAACCCTTCTCCGGCGGGCGAGCTGCGCCGTTGGCTTGACCGGCCTGATCGCCGGCGGCACGCTTTTTCTCGCTGCCGGCCGCTTGTCCACGGAGGTATTTCACCAGCCGGAGTTGCGAATCGTTTTGCGTCTCTTTGCCCTGTCCCTGCCCTTCTCATCGTTGATGGCTCTGTGGGTCTTCTCGATCCAGTCCCTCAAGGCCATGCACTACGTTGCCATTGTTCGAGACCTGCTTCGCCCGGCAATGCAGATCCTGCTCGCCGGAATCCTGCTCGCCTGGGGATGGGGGCTGCGTGGCGCCCTGGCAGCTTACCTGATTCCTGTGATCACCGGTTCGCTCGTGGCCCTCTGGCTCTTGAACCGCCTGGTGTCTGCCGAATCAGGGCGAAGCCGGACGCAAGGCAACACCGGCGCGGAAAAATCGGGAGGGCGCAAAAGCCCCGGCGACGTGGGATTGGCCGCCATCGCCGCTTTTGCGCTGCCGATGTACTTGCTCAGCCTGGTCAGCGCCGGCATGACCCGCACCGGCACGGTCCTTTTGGGCGCGTTGGGCGTGGCCGGCCAGGCCGGTGTGTACTTCGCGGCGTTTCGCACGGTGAGCCTGGGCTTGCTGGTGCCGGAAGGGTTCAACGCTATCTTCGCACCGGTCATCGCCGACCTGTACAATCGAGGGGAACTGGAGCAATTGGCCCGCCTGTACCGCGTCGTCACCCAATGGCAGTTGACCCTGTCGCTCCCCTTATTCCTGGGCATGGCCCTGCTGACTCCCCGGATCATGTCTCTCTTTGGGCCGGACTTTGCCGTGGGGGCCGGCTCGTTGGCCCTCTTTTGTGGCGCATTTGCCCTGCACAGCGCGACCGGCTCCGTCAGTCCCATGCTGGAAATGACCGGACATCCGACGCTCAATCTGGCGAACGTGCTGCTCAGTTTCGGGGTGAACATCGCGCTCACGGTGCACCTGATCCCGCGATATGGAATCTTGGGCGCGGCCATGGCCACGAGTGGTGCGATCATCTTTCTTGCGCTGTTGCGCGTGTTCGAGGTCTATCGGATCGTCGGCCTGCAGCCTTACGCGTTGTCCCAGATGAAACCTTTGCTCGCCGGAGCCGTGGCCGGAGCAGTGCTCTACCTGACGACGCGCGTTTGGTCCGGCCCCCTCTCACTGGTGGGCGGGGTCGTGGCGTTTGCCGTCGCGTATGGCGGCGTGCTGCTGCGTGTTGTGCGGGGGCGGTTGGCGTTGCTCGTTCGTGAACCCCACGGGTCGTCGTAGTATGTTGACCGCTTCCTACGTCATCTGCACGCGAAACCGCCCCGGCGAGCTGCGCCGCTGCCTGGCCTCCTTGACGCGGCAGACTGTGCCCCCGCAGGAGGTGATCATCGTGGACGCAAGCGACGCCGGCGAGGCGTCCCAGGTCAAACAGGTTGTCCAGCGGGTGGCTGCCGGCCGGTCGAGCGTGCGCCTGTTGCACATGGAGGCAGGGTTGCCCCGGCAACGCAACCGGGGAGCCGCCGTAGCACAGAGCGAGATCGTCTGCTTCCTCGACGACGACGTAGTCCTCTTCCCCAATTACCACGAAGAGATCCTCCGCGTGTACCGCCAATTTCCGGGGCAGAATCTGGGGGGCGTGCAAGGAACCATTGCCAATCGCCCCCCGACGACGGGGTGGGCTGCCCTCCTCCGCTTGCTCTTCCTGCTGCCGCTGGACGTTGCCGATGGGCGGGGACGGATGTGGCCCTCCGGAAATGGGGTGTATCTCACTTCGCCGGCGGGTGTGCGGCCGATCGAGGTCATGTCGGGATGTTGTAGCAGCTATTGGCGCAAGGTCGTCCTGCAGATGCGTTTTGATGAGGCCCTCAGCGGTTATGCCTTCAAGGAGGACGTTGATTTCTCCTGGCGCGTCAGTTGCTGCTACCGTCTGGTGCAAACGCCGTGGGCCCGGCTGGAGCACCATCCTTCGCCCGTCGGACGGGACCGGAGCAGCCGGCGCACAGAGATGCGCTTGATCAACAACTTCTACCTGGCCCGCAAGAACTTACCCGCTACGCCGCTTTACCGGCTGGCCTTTTCCTGGTCCCTGGTCGGCGAGGTGCTGTGGGCCATGTCACACGCGCTGGCGCGCCGCGATTTCGGCTATGCGCGGGGGGCGGTGCGCGGGTTACGGGCCATCGCGCAAGGGGGAAGCCGGCTGCCGTCGCCCCTTCCGCCGGCCACCGGAGGACCGGAGGGATGATCGAGACGCCCGCACGCGGTGCTGTACGCGGCCCGCTGCGCAAATCGGTGTGGGGAGCGGGCCTCGCCGCCGTCTTGATTGTGCTTGCGGCGCTGAATCTGTCGGGGCTTCCGGCCCGCTCGCTGCTCGAAGCCGGCGGGGCAATCGTGCTGCTGCCCCTTCTGCTCCTCCCGCCAATGGAGGTCAGTCTGGCCCTGGTCGTGGCTTTCAGCCCGTTGCGAAGCCTTTCCACCCAGCCCGTTTTAGCTTTTCTGGTGGGGGTCGTAGGCATTCGCTGGTTCTTGGCACTGCTACTTTCCGGGCGCTATCGCTCCGTGGGGCCGCGATGGCGATGGCAGGTTCCTGGCCGGGTGTTTCAGCTTTCCCCGTTGCCCTGGCTGGTTACGGTCCTGGCCGGGGTGGCGCTCGTCGCTTTCGTACACGTCCCCGCGCCGCTGCGCTATTCCTACCTGATGAGCGTCGCCAAAGTGCTCACCTTCTTGCTCTTCTTTGTGTTGATTGTCGCGGCGACCACGGATGAAGAGAAACTCCACCGCATCTTGCAGGGCGTGATGGTATTCGGGGCGATGGCCGTTTTCGTCGGGGTGCTACAGATTCTTTTTCCATCGGCGGCCCTGAACCCCCTGCTGTTTCCCGACAAATTCAAGAGCACGGGCGAAATGGGGTGGGTCACCTTCCGGCAACTGGGCGGCGTGACTTTCTTCCGTATTGGTTCCTTCTTCACGTATATAAATGGGTTTGCCGGGGCGTTGGCCTTGCTGCTCCCGTTGCAAGGTTTTATGCTTGCCCGGGCGAGGTCTACGCGCCAAAAGAGTCTTTACCTGATCTTCATTCTGCTAACCGTGATGTGCTTCTTGGCCACCATCGACCGGAGCGCGTGGCTGGCCTTTGCGACCGGCGCGCTCTACTTTCTCCTGCGGAGCCCACGTTTGTCCCGGTCGCGCAAGGTAGCGTGGGCCGGTGCTGCCGGCGCAATGGTCGCCGGCTTTGCCTTTTGGACGACCCGATTCCTGGGAACGGGGCAGATTGTCGCCCGCTTTGCCGAATTTTTACATCCGGAAAGTACCAGCAGCGTGGTGACCCGTGGCCAGACCTACGCGCTGACTTTGCGCACCTGGTTGGAGTATCCCGTTCTGGGCCACGGTGTCCCGCAGATGTACCGGCACTGGCCCTACCCCGTACTGCCTCTGGGATCACACAGCACGTATCTCTACCACCTCTATGCGCAGGGTATCGTGGGCCTCTTCCTTTTCCTGGCTATCCTCGTCGTGGTCTGGCGGGAAGCGCGCTTTGCCTATCGCCACACTCTCCCGGCATCGTTGCTGGACGGACTGGGCGAGGTTCTCTTCCTGGATGTTTTGATCGTCACCGTACACAGCCTGCTGATCAGCTATGAGGCCGGTCAGGGGCTTTATGGCCTGTTCGTCTGGACGGTTCTGGGGCTTGCCGTAGCCGCCGGAAGCGTTGCCCGCCGCCAGAGGGAGGGACATGAAATCCGGCCGGCAGCCTAGCGTGCTGATGATCGGGCCTTTGCTCCATCACTACGGTGGGGTTTCTGCCGTGACCAGCCTGCTGGTCGATTCGGCGCTAACGAAGCGCGTCAGGTTGCGGTACGTCGCCTCGGCCAACAAGTATGGCGTGCCGCGCAAGGTTTCGCGATTTTCGCGTGCGTGTCTGCAAACGTGGGCCTTGCTCCGTGGCCGGGAAGCGCCGGACATCGTGCATCTCCACGCTTCGGCCGGCCCCAGCTTCTACCGGAAGGCAATTTTGGCGGCGATGGCCCGTCATTTCCACAAGCGAGTCGTTTTCCAGATACACAGCGGGCGGTTTGTGGCGTTCTATCGCCACGGCAGCGCTGCGTTGCAACGGCTGATTACGGATACGCTGGACCGGTCGGCGGCGGTCGTTGTGTTGGCGCGTGTGTGGCAAGAGCAAATCGGCCGGCTCACGAGCAACCGCCACGTTGTCGTACTCCCCAATCCGGTTGATTGCGATGTGTTTGCAGGCACAGGAGCCGTCCGGCAAACCGGCACCCTGCTGTTCATGGGCGATCTCGCCGCGCACAAGGGCGTGTTCGACCTGCTCGACGCTGTGCCGCTGATCGCAGCGCAACACGCCGGCACGCGCCTGGTCCTCTGCGGTCGCGGAGACCGGCGGGCCGTCTGGAATCACGCGCACGCGCTGGGCATGGCCGACCGCATCGTCTGTCCGGGGTACGTGACCGGACGGGAAAAGGTGGCGCGCTTTCAGGAAGCAACGCTCTACGTCCACCCGGCACATTACGAAGCCTTGGGCGTCTCGCTCCTGGAGGCGTTGGCCGCCGGACGGCCAGTGGTGGCCACCGCTGTAGGCGGCATTCCGGAGGTCGTGGAATCGGGGGGCAACGGGCTGCTCGTCCCGCCGGGCAATGCCGAAGCGCTGGCCGGAGCCATCCTGCGCCTGCTCGACGACCCGGAGTTGTGCGGCCAGATGGCCCATCGAAACCGGCTGCGGGCCCGCGCAGAATTCGATTTGCCCCTGGTCGTCGAGCAACTGGCCGAGTTGTACGGTGAAGAATAATGGTGAATCGGGGAAGCGGGAGGCGTGGGGCGTCGAGTGGGGAGCGTGGAGCGCACTCGAGGCGCCCATTCGCTTACTCGCTCATTCCAACTACTCCCGCAGGGCCGCTCGCAAGGCGTCCTGATCGCTCCACGGAGTTTCGGTGGTGCCAAAGCACATCGAGCGCTCGTGGCCCTTTCCGGTGACCAGAACCAGGTCGCCGTCTCCGGCCAGCCGCGTGGCAAAGCGGATCGCTGCGGCCCGGTCGCCGATGCGCCAGAACGTTTTGCCTTCCTGTGCGCCGGCGCTGCGCAAGCCGGCCGCGATTTGCTCCATGATGTCGTCCAGGCTCTCCGTGCGCGGGTCTTCCGCCGTAACGATCACGCGGTCGGCGAGGCGAGCGGCGATCTGGCCCATCAGGGGGCGCTTTTGCACGTCGCGCAGGCCGGCGCAACCGAAGACGACGATGACGTGCCCCTCCGTCATGCCGCGCGTTGCTCGCAGGGCCTGCGTCAGCGCTTGCGGCGTGTGCGCGAAGTCTACGATGGCCGTGAACGGCTGGCCCTCGTCTATGCGCTCCATGCGGCCGGGGACGCCCCGCACCTGCGCCAGCCCCTTCCGCATGACCGTGGATGGCAGGCCCAGGCCCAGGCCGGTGGCGATGGCCGCCAGGGCATTGTAGACGTTGAAGCGGCCCGGCAGGGGCAAGTACGCGGGCCATTGTTCGGCGGGTGTGATCACCGTGAAACGCGTGCCCCCCGGCGATAGTTCGATAGCTGTGGCGGAGATGTCGGCCGGCCGGTCCAGCCCGTAGGTGATCTGCCGGTCGGCGCGCTCCCGGCGAAGCCGCGCGAGAGCGGGATCGTCGGCGTTCAGGACGGCAATCTTTGGCCTGTTCGGTTTGCGATAAGAGCGGGCCAGCGAGCGGAACAGCCGGGCTTTGGCTTCCAGATAGGCGTCCGGCGTGCCGTGATAGTCGAGGTGTTCGTGGGCCACGTTGGTGATGACGGCCACGTCGAAATCGACGCCGGCCAGACGCTGCTGGGCCAGGCCGTGGGATGTGGCTTCCAGCAGGGCGTGAGTCGTGCCGTGGGTTACCATCTCGGCCAGGAAAGCTTGCACGGCCGGTGCGTCGGGGGTGGTGACGTGGAAGCCGGTGTCCTGTTTGCGGCGACCGATGCGTGCGCCGACCGTGGAGACCAGGCCGGTACGCAATCCGGCGGCGTGGAGCAGGGCTTCGATGAGGGTAAGCGTGGTGGTCTTGCCGTCGGTGCCGGTCACACCGATGACCGTCATCTTCCGGCTGGGGTGATTCCAGCGGGCCGCCGAAAGGAGCCCCAAAGCCGTGCGCCCATCGGGGACTATGGCCCAGGGGACGGGAAGGTCGCCGGGTATGTCCCGCTCCACGACGAGGGCCGCCGCGCCCTGGGATAGCGCCTGGGGAATGTACCGGTGACCATCGCTGATCTGGCCCCGCATGGCCACGAAAAGGTCCCCGTGCCCGACCTGACGAGAATCGCCCATGACCCGGGAGATCAGCGGGTTTCCGGCCCCGTGCGGTTGGCTATCCGGAACCTGTTGGATCAAATCGAGCCAGCGCATGGGAGGACTATTCGTGCAGGACGTCTCGCCAGTCCTGCTTGGCCTCCGTTTCGAGGCGATGCCACAGCGTTTGCTGCGGGAAGGGGATTTCGATGCCGGCCTCGTTCAAGGCGTGGTAGAGACTGGTGTTGAGTTTGTCCAGTACACGTCGCGTGTCCACGTAGCTTTTGATCCAGCACCGTACGCGAAAGACCAAAGCGGAGTCGCCGAATTCGAGGAAGAGGGCTTCGATGGGCTTCTCTTTCATCACCCAGTCTTGGCTTCGCACCGCCTCAATCATCACCTGTCGGGCCGCTTCGATATCTGTACCGTACGCCAGTCCCACGGCGGTTTGGACGCGGTACTGCGTGTCTGGATAGGAATGGTTGACGACAAGGCTCTTGCCAATGGCCGTATTGGGTACGATGACCATGCGGTTGTCGCGTGTCAAGATGCGGGTGCTGCGCAGCCCGATGTCTACCACGTCTCCCCAGGTGTTCAGGTCGCGCAGTTCAATGCGATCGCCGATGCGAAAGGGTCGGTCTACTATGATGATGAAACCGTTGATCATGTCCGAGAAGGTGGACTGTGCGGCCAGAGCCACGGCCAGGGATCCAATACCCAATGTGGCCACAAAAGCGGTGATGTCGTACCCAAAATACTGAATCAACATGATGGAGACGATGGCGGTGAGTGTCAGCAAGAGCAGCCGGCGAAAGAAGGGGATGAATTGGTCGTCCAGAGAGGTCTCAGTCTGCTGGGCCATGTTGGCGGCGTACCAGCCTGTGAGCTCGCTGATCAGCCGGTAGGAGAGGACGTAGCCGATTGCGATAAACCCGGCGTAGACCGCGTTGCCGGCCAGAGAGAGCCATACGGACGGTAGGAACGAAAGCTGCGGCAAGGCAATCGACAGGCCGGCGAGGAAAAAGAACGCCATAATGGGACGCCGGATGACTTTCAGGAGCATGTCATCCAAGGTATTGTGGGTTTTGCGGGTCAGGCCCA
>JAADHH010000143.1 GCA_013151955.1 Chloroflexota bacterium | reverse complement strand
GGCGGTGGGGGTGGTGGGGGCGGCTTCGGCTAGACGTTGCCCGAAACCCGCCAACCGGCAACTGAAAAAGGAGGTTACTACTCAGGCGCTCCCCCTAACCCCTTAATCCTGGGGGGAACTCGATCTGCTCCCCCCAGGATTGGGGGGCTGGGGGGCTACCGGCTGCTGCAAGACTATTCTCACTGTGTACCTGAGCAGCAACAAGAAGGAGACAAACATCTTGACAGGGCAAGGAAAACTCATCGGATTGATCCTGGTATTTGTGGGTGCGGCATGTGGAGTTCTCTACGTGTTGTGGGGGGCGTTGAACCTCTTTGGCCAGGAATCGGGCCTGGGGATCACCGGCTTCGTTTTGGGATTGGCTGTCGTATTTCTGGTGGTCGTTGCGCCGCTTGTGGGAGGTGGTGTCTATCTTTTCATCCGGGGACGTAGAGAAGAAGCCGAATATGCGGAAGTGGCCAAGGAAAAAAAGCTGTTGAACATTGTCAAGACCCGAGGCCAGGCCAAAGTGGACGAAGTGGCCTTGGAATTGGATTGTACCCGCGACGAGGTAAAAGATTTCCTGTATGACCTTGTTGGAAAAGGGTTGTTCACCGGCTATGTCAATTGGAAAGATGGTATGCTCTACAGCAAAGAAGCCAGTCAGCTCAAAGGGAAGACGAAATGTCCCAACTGCGGTGGTGAACTGGAATTGGCCGGTAAGGGGGTAATCACCTGTCCCTATTGCGGAACAGATATTTTCCTGTAGAAAAGTTTCCCTTAAAGGAGGTTACAGAAACATGGACATCAAAGGCAAATTGGCCGACACCCAAGGCACACTGGAGCGACTGGCCCACAACATTCCGGGGTATACGGGGTATAAGAACAAAGAAGATCGCCGTGAGGCAGACAAGCAATTGCGGATGGTTTTGGCCCAACGCTTCCAGGAACAGCGCGACCGGCTCGCCGAAGTTCAGCGCCAGTTGACCGAAACAGGACGGCTCGCTTCCATTGTCCCTCTTGAGCGCTCCATGATGAAGATGCAATTGCTCATCGATCGTGTGCGCACAGCAGCTTATGGATACTCCGGCTTTTTCGATTCCATCAAAGTCGGTGAACAGCAGTTGGAGGCCTTGCAGAAATTCGACTCGGCCTTGACCGAGCAGATACAAACGGTCCGCAAGTTGATCGACCAGTTGGCCGAAGCTGCGGCGAAAGAATGGGAAACAGGCACGGCATCGAAAGACCTGATGACCGCTCTGGAGGGAATCAATGCCCTGTTCAGCCGGCGCCAAGATGTGATCCTGGGGGTAGAAGACGACGCCGGTGATCTGGAAGACGAGCCGGTGCAGCCAGAAGCCGCGCCCGAAGAGACAACAGAACCTACCACCACCACCGCGTTGCCAGACGAAGAGTCGCCGGCAAATCCAGAATAAAGGGACACAGATTTTCCGATGATTTGGCCTAAACACCTGTGTTTTTCTGTGAGAATCTGTGTCCTACGAAGAAAAAAAGGGGCCTTTTCGACAGCCTGCTAGCTGAGTAGCAACAAGAATTCGTGCAATCTGTGGCAGAAAAGAGGTCGAGGCAGGTGTCTCCGGGGTAATCCCTGAACGCTTACGTTCTGTGTTGTTCCGTCGAAAAGTCAGCGAAAATCTGCGTTCTATTCCAGGGGGACTGAACGGATCCCTCCAGCGCGACGCATGTTTGCGGGAAACCGAATCATTCTTGAAAAGGAGAGAAAACTATGGCTAGAGTATTCGATGTTATTGAGTATTTGGATCGCAGCGGCAGGGAAATGGTACATCGCATCCCCGAAGGAGGGTCGGGAGATTTTCGCATTGGTTCACAGCTTATCGTACGGGAAAGCCAAAGTGCGGTCTTCTTCCGTGACGGCAAGGCCCTCGATACTTTCGGTCCCGGGCGGCATACGCTCACCACGGCGAACATCCCCTTCCTGGCCAACCTGGTTGGCAAGGTCTTTGGAGGGGAGACCCCCTTCAAGGCTGAAGTTTACTTCGTCAACACGCGCCAGTTCCTGGATCAAAAATGGGGTACAGCACAGCCGATAACCCTCCGGGACAGCGAGTTGGGCATGGTGCGGCTGCGCGCTTTCGGCACCTACGCCATACAGATTGCCGACGCCCAACTATTCGTGAACACCATCGTGGGCACGCGAGGGCTGTACAATACCTCCGACATAGACAACTACCTGCGGGGCATCATCATTTCGCGGTTTACGGACTTGCTCGGTACCGCGAAAACTTCGATCCTGGACCTGCCTACCCTGTTCGACGAAATTAGCGCCGGCACAAAGGCCAAGGTCAAGGATGATTTTGCGGCCGTGGGCATAGACATGCGTGCGATGTACATCGAATCGGTAACCCCCACCGAGGAGACGCAAAAAGCCATCGACGAGCGGGCCTCTATGGGTGCCATCGGCGACATGCAAAAGTACCTGCAGTTCAAGGCTGCGCGGGCCCTTGGCGATGCGGCACAGCAGGAAGGTGGTGCCGGTGGAGCCGGTGAGGCTGGCGGCTTCATGGGTGCCGGCCTGGGACTGGGCGCTGGCATGGGCATGGGTGCCATGATGGCCAACATCATGGGCACCGCCTACCAGCAAATGCCGGGCGCTGCCGGTGGGCAAGTGCCGCCCGCCGCGGCTGCAGGGGCCGCCGCCGCCGCTGCTGGGGTGGGGACGATTTCTTGCTCCAATTGCCAGGCGATATTGCCGGCCAATGCCAAATTCTGTTCCAACTGTGGCGCGAAAATCGGCGGGGCCATGATCTGCTCCAATTGCCATGCCGAACTGGCCCCCGACGCAAAATTCTGCACGCAATGCGGCACGAAGGTAGAGTAGCCACCGGCGGCCAATGAAAATCGCTGTCGGTAGTGATGAACGGACGCACCTGACCGGTGCGGTAATTGAAGACTTACGGGCAAGGGGACACGAGTTGACCCTCTTCGGTCCCCTTGCCGGCCGCGAGGAAGACTGGCCCGTTGTGAGCCGTGCCCTGGCCGAAGCTGTGGCCGGCGGTGCAGCCGATGAAGGGATCCTCTTTTGCTGGACAGGTACGGGCGCCAGCATAGCCGCCAACAAAGTGCCGGGCATTCGCGCAGCCCTTTGCCGCGATGCGGAAACGGCTCGTGGTGCGCGTATCTGGAACCATGCTAACGTGTTGGTCATGAGCTTGCGGGCTACAGCAGAAGCAATTGCCAAAGAAATTCTGGACGCCTGGCTTCAGACCCCCTATTCTGACGATGATTGGAACTTACAGCAGATAGAACGAATCAGGGAAATGGAGAAGCCGTAATCTCGTGACCTGGTAGCGTTATAACCATGTTCACGAAAAGGAGGAAATCATGAACCGTCAGGCAAAGCGTCTAACGGCTGTGGCATCGGTACTGTTGGTCATTCCCATCCTGGCCTGCGGCATCTTGAGCGGCGGAGTCAAACAAGTCAAAGAGGTCGCGGAAACGGCCAAGCAAGTGGCCACGGCTGTGGCGGGAACCAGCGTGCCCGGCCCCACGAGCGTGCCCGGCACGCCGGGGGAAGAACCCACACCGGTCGCGGGCGAGAGCAACGCGGCACCCTCCGGCAAGGCGGCGAGCGGCAAACTGGACAATCTCCTGGCCAACGTTGAAAAGCTGGCACCGGTCCACGCCACCAGTCTGTGGGCTTCCTATAACGGGAAGACCCTGGACGAAAAAGTGCGTGTGGAAATGGACATCGACGCCGCCGGCAACCGGCACATCTTTATCTTTCAGGGGACTAAATTGCAGACTGAAATTGTGGCCTTCGGTCAAGACGTGTTCTTGCGCAACGGTCCAGATGACCAGTTCATCCTGCTCCAGGGCCAGGCGGGGGGGGCAGACCTGGGTTACCTGGCCGTTTATGGCGCACCCTGGTTGATGCTCTTTAACGATGTGCAGAATGCCACCAAAGTCGGCCACGAGACGGTGAACGGCTTCTCCGCCGACAAATACGATACAAAATTCAACACGATGGGTATGGGCTTTTTGGGTGCGGCCGCTGCTGCGCGGGGAGGCGTCTTCGATTACAAGGGAACTGCCTGGGTCGAATCGCAGACCAAAGCGTTGGTAAAGGCGACTGTAGACATCACCATCAAGGAAAGCAAAGACAAAACCCCGCGCATTCTCCAGGTCCGTTACGACGTGAAGAAAGCAAAGGTCAAACCGGTCGAGAAACCGACGGACATCTTTGCCCCTCCCACCATGCCGGGATCGTAGTGCGCGCATATCGGGAACGCGGTCTATCGTTGTGGACAAGGGTCGCCGGCCTCGCGTGAAATCGTCATTCCGGCTTGTCGGTGCACTGGGCGTGCTGGTTCTGGGAATTGGCCTGTGGTGGCTGGCGACCGGCACGCCCCTGCTCCGCAATGTCACCGGCGAGGAGCAGATCCTGCCACAGGTGCGGGGCGCCGGGCACTTGATCTCGGGCTGGCTGCGCCCATATCCGCGCACCGACGCGACGCTCCCCGTCACTCACGTGGGGATGAATCCCTTCTGCGTGAATACCTTTCTCCAAAATGAAGTGGAACCGGAGAAGGTCGAACGTGCCCTGCAACTTGTCCAACAGGCCGGCTTCACCTGGATCCGTCAGGAGTTTCCCTGGGAAGACATCGAGATCCACGGCAAAGGGGACTTCGAGGATCGGCGCAACCCGCCCTACCATTCGGCATGGGACAAATATGACCGCATCGTGGACCTGGCCGCACGATACCACGTGCGGATCATCGCGCGATTGAGCAATCCACCGGCGTGGTCGCGGGCAAAGGGAGATGCTGTCGGGCCGATGGCCCCTCCCGACAATCTGGATGACTACGGTGATTTTGTAGAAGCTGTTGTGCGTCGCTATCGGGGCCGCATCCATACCTACCAGATATGGAATGAACCGAATATCTATCCGGAATGGGGCAACCAACCGGTCAGTCCAGAGGGCTACACCGCTTTGCTGCGGGTCGCCTATACCCGGGCCAAAGCGGTGGATCCGAATGTCGTTATCCTGAGCGCGCCACTGGCTCCCACGATTGAATTGACCGGCCGCGACCTGAACGACTTCCTCTTCCTGCAACGGATGTACGATGCCGGCGCACGCGATTATTTCGACGTTTTGTCTGTGCAAGATTACGGTCTTTGGTCCGGCCCGTTGGATCGGCGGATGCGCCCGCGCGTGCTGAATTTCTCCCGCCCCCTGTACATTCGCGACATTATGATTCGTAACGGTGACGGGAACAAAGCGATCTGGGCGTCTGAAGTCGGGTGGAATTCTGCCCCGGAAGGGGTGCCGGCCAACTACGGCCGCACGAGCGAAGCTCTGCGGGCGCGCTATGCGGTCGAAGCCTTTCGCCGCGCACAAGATGAGTGGCCCTGGATGGGGGTCATGTGCTATTGGTTCTTGAAGCAGGCGGACGATCGTGAGAAAGATCAGTCCCAATATTACTTTCGCCTGCTGGAACCCGACTTCACCCCCTTGCCGGCGTATCGGGCGCTCCGTGAGGCGGCTCACCAGCCACCTATCCTGGGCGTTGGCTACCATCCCCCGGATCATTATGCTCTGAGCTACCAGGGTTCCTGGAAAAATCTGTCTGTTCCCAATGGAACCACAGCGCCCCTACGATCCGGACGGCAAGGAGCAGAACTCTCGTTTCGCTTGCGCGGCGATGGGGTTGATTTCAACTTCTTGCCTGGGGAAGGAGCCGGTTTGGTGCAAGTGCAGGTGGATGATCGCCAGCCCGCAACGTGGAACATCGGGCCGGCCACCCCGCCGGTGGCCGAGGAACAGCACAAATTGCGGGGACTGGGAGGCGGGGAGCACGATGTCCACTTGACGGTGCTGCGCGGCCCGGTGAATCTTGGGGGCATAACGGTTTCCCGTGACTGGTGGAGCTGGCTGCAATACCTTTTTGCGAGGTAACAGCAGCCGGCC
Organism: Chloroflexota bacterium; assembly: GCA_013151955.1. Taxonomy (GTDB): domain Bacteria; phylum Chloroflexota; class Anaerolineae; order Ardenticatenales; family JAADHH01; genus JAADHH01. The sequence goes on along the minus strand of JAADHH010000143.1, from coordinate 204 downwards.
TATCAAGCCAATGCCTCGTTGTAAGCGTTCAGGGATTACCCCGGAACACCTGCTTCACGCTCTTTTTTGCCACAGTTTGGTATCTTCTCAATAATTCGGGGTAGGGGCACGGTCTTGCGCCTGCCCTTGCCGGCCTTGCGCCTGCCCCGTAGGGCGACCGCTGCCCCGTAGGGCGACCGCAAGGGTACGCCCCTACTTTTTGAG
>JAADHH010000055.1 GCA_013151955.1 Chloroflexota bacterium | reverse complement strand
ATTGCCGTGGGAAGCGCATGGGGCGGAGACCTGGACGCCGATGGCACGCCCGACCCGCAGGAGTATGCCGAACTTTTGCACCGCGCCTATCCGATCCTGAAGGCGGCCAATCCACAGGCGCAACTCGTGTTTGGCGGGATCGCCTACGAGGTGATCCCCCAAGGTTGTTTCAACATGGTCTTCCTGGATCAAGCCTTGGCCTACTTGCAAAGCCATTATGCCTCGGACCCGGACTACCCCTTCTTCGACCTGCTCAGTTTCCACCAGTACGATGCCTGGCGCGATGCCTGGGATGGTGCGGGGTCGGCGAACCTGCCCTTCAACCAGGGTCTTCTGGCAAAGACAGTGCATACTTCCGCCGGCGCAGCCCACCCGGCCATTCGTGAGGTGCTCGCCACATACGGTCTCGATAAGATTCCGCTCATCATCTCAGAGGTTGGGCTTTATTCCAACCGCACGACGACTGACAACGCGATGCAGGCACGCCGTGCCGTCCATGCCTACGTCCGGGCTCTTACCTTGTGGCCGGACCAGGTCTTTGCCGCCATGTGGTTTACTCTGCAAAATGACCAGTTTGCTCTCCTGCAAGCGGATGCCACGCCTTATCAGGCATACTATGCCTACAAGTGGTTGGGCCAGGAGTTGGACGGGTACCGGTTCGATGCGCAATTGGGCCCCTCGCCCGCTTCGACGGGGGGAACAGGCTCGGACTACGTGCAAGCCTACCGCTTCCAGCGGGCAGATGGCCAACACAAACTGGTACTCTGGACGGACGATGGCAAACCGCTTCACGGGTGGGGAAGCAATCGCGCCCAAGACATCCCGGTCTCAGTGAAAATTGGCAGCCTGCAACTGGGGCAGTCTGTCGCCGCGCCGCTCACCTTGCGCGTGGTAGACAGCACCTCCTATCCGACCTTGACCGCCCAGACGATCCAGGACGGTGGGTCGGGAGATGAGGATCACTTGACGGATGGCTGGGTCACGCTGACGATTACCCAGAATCCCATTTACGTCGAACCTGTCGCACCCTGACCACGGGCGCGGTTGCGCGCGCCACCAAGGATGAAAATGGGGTGTCGGGCGACGGAACACGCATTGGGCCAAGAAGTTCACAAGAAGTTCAACTTCTCCGAGAAGTTGAACTTCTAAGCACAAAGCAGAAAAACTCTGCGTGCTCAGCATCTCCGCGGTGAAATCCTTACCCTGCCCCCAGGATTGAAATGCACCCAATCGCGTGGCGCAATGGTCAAATGTCAATTTTCAAGGGGCGAGCGGCACGTAACACGCAATACGCAACACGTCCTGACGACTGGCGACTAACGGTCCTTGAATTTTGGTGCGCGTTTCTCCACGAAGGCAGTAAGGCCCTCACGCATATCTTCGGTTTCCGTCAGGCGCGCGAATTGCGTGGCCTCAATGCGGAGACCCTCTTCTAGTGTGGTATCCAGCCCCTCGCGGACGGCGGTCAAGAGCGCGGCGATGCTCGGTGCCCCCTTCGTCGCAATCTTCTTCGCCAGGCCGACCGCTGTGCGCAAGACGGCGTTTCCCGGCACAGCCACGTTTGCCAGCCCCAGCGCTACCGCTTCCTTGCCGGTGATCGGGTCACCCGTGAGCAGCAGCTCCAGGGCCTTGCCCCGGCCAACCAGGCGAGGCAACCGTTGGCTGCCTCCGAAGCCGGGGATGATCCCCAAATTGATTTCCGGCTGGCCCAGCCGGGCGCGCTCGGCGATCACCCGGATGTGGCAGGCCATGGCCAACTCCAATCCACCACCCAACGCGTATCCGTTTACCGCTGCGATGACCGGCTTGGGCGAAGCCTCGAGCTTATTCAAAATGGCCTGGCCCTGCAGGAGCATGGCTTCGGCCGCCGCTGCACTCGTCAGCGCAGCGATTTCCTTGATGTCTGCGCCGGCGACGAAGAACTGTGGCCCTGCGCCGGTGATTACGATTGCCTTCACTTCCGGATCGGCCACGGCCGCGTCAAATGCCGACTGTAGATCGTTGAGAGTAGCACTACTTAACGCGTTGGCCGGTGGGTGGTCAATCGTCAACACGGCCACCCGGTCTTCCACTTTGCTCTTCACGTATAAATGTCCTGTCATGGGATGTCTCCTTTGTCCTCTGTCTTCTATCTCTTGGTTGCTGCTTGCTGCCCCCTGATCACTGATTCAGTTCTTCCAGGATTGTCCGCAAGCGTCGGGTGACTTCTGTCTGCTGTTGCTCTTCGGAATCTTGAGCCAGGGCGTCCAAGAGTTCCTTGAATTCGGGGGTGACGATATCCTGGTGTGCCTGCAACACTTCGCGACGTTCTTCTGTCGTCTCCGTACGTATGAGTTGGTTTACCAGCCTCAATTCTGGTGGAAGGTTTTCTTCCATCACATTCATGACGACCGTATAAATCTCTTGCAAAGCCTGGACAACCTCTTCCTGCTTTTGGTTCTCGGCTGCAGAAACATTTGCGGCCAACGCGACGAGGAACGCCTCGTCCACCTGCTCGATTCGTTCGCGGATGGCCTGCTCCCGGTCTGGGGCCTGAAGGATTTCCAGCAGTAAAGCGCTCGCCTTGCGCAGTTCTTCCTGTGCCGCCTTGTCCAACTCGTCGGTGATTTCCAACAGCTCAGTCCGCAGGTTGGTCAAGCGCGTGGCGCGTTCTGTGTCGCCGGCCGTCTGCGCAGACTCGATTTGGTGGGTGAGCGTCTGGAAGAACTCGTAATCCAGTTGCGGACGGTTGACCGCGACCTCTTGGGCACGACCGGCACGATTGGGTATATCCAGCAGCCGGGTGATGAACTCTTCTCTGGTTATGGTCTCCGGCTGTGGGGTGCCGGCATCGGCCCCCGAAATCCCGGTGATCGTGGACAGCTTGTCACGCAGGAGGATCAGCCTGCCGGCCTTCTCATGATCGCCCTCTTGTTTGGTTATCGCGGCATATTGGGTCAAAAGAAGGAAGAACTCGTAGTTGATCTCTTCCTGGTGTTCTTTGACCATCGTTGACAGACCTTCATCATCATCGAGCATAGCGACCAATTCTTCGATCAGGCGCAGCGTACGGTTCTGTGCCTCGATCATTTCCGGCGTGATGCCGTCGCCCCGCAAAATCTCTTGGGCCAGCGTTTCCAGGGTGAAGACCGTTTTGGGTTGAAGCAGGTACCCTTTACGTTGCTCCGGTGGAATCTGGGCCATCAGCGCATTGGTCAGGCTGCCGATTGTGCGCTCCTGATCTTCCATCTTGAGGCCGAGCTGCATGGGCACCAGGGCCAGCAACAGTTCTGTCCCCGGATCGTGATACAACAACGGGGTGGCCAGCACGCCGGTTGTCTGGCAAGAGGGACAGGACATGAGATTCAACTGTCCCCGGAGTAACTGTTCTTTCAACTCCGGCTGTTGGCCAACATCGACAATGGTGTGTACGGACAGGGTAAAGGGTTGTTGGCACTGCGGGCATTTCACTTGCGTAGGTTGGGGAGCAAACACGAGACCTCCTGTTTTGTGTGATGTGTCATCTGCGCGAATTCCGGCAGCGAACGAAGCGGGGCCGGATTCCACGGTACGGCTTATTTTGTTGACTTCTCCAGTACTGCCAATAAGATTTCATTCTCCTCGGCCGTGCCGACGCTCAGACGCAGGTGGCCGGCCAGTCCGGGATAGTGGCTCACGTCGCGTACCAGCAAGCCCTGCTCCAAACAAGCGGCGAACACCTCTCCGCTGGGCCGGTCGAAGCGGGTCAGGATAAAGTTGGCTTGCGAGGGGTAGGGGTGTACGCCATCCAGGCCGGCAAGCGCGCCAAACAGCAAATCGCGTTGGCGACCGATTTCGGCTACCTGCTCCCGCATCACCTCTTGGTGGTCGAGCGCAACGAGCGCCGCCGTCTCCGAGAAGATATTCAGGCCGTATGGCAGCTTGGCTTTGGCAATTTCCTGCACCAGGTCCGGCCGGCCCAGCAAATAGCCGAGGCGCGCGCCGGCCAGGCCCCATGCTTTCGAGAAGGTGCGCAACAGCACGACATTTTCATAATCATCCAGCAGCGCACGAAAATCCTGATCGCAGAACTCGTGGTAGGCTTCATCCACGATGACAAGGCCGTCACAAGCCTCGATGATCTGGCGGACGTCTGCTTCGGCGTGGATGTTGCCCGTGGGGTTGTTGGGCGTACAGAGTATCACTACGCGGGCCTGCTTCGCTTGGGCGGCGGCGATGATGTCTTCGGCGGGCAAAGCAAAATTGCCGGCGCGTAGCGTCACGCTTTGCGGCGTCGCGCCCAATACGGTCGCCAGCAGCGCATAGAGGGTGAACGTTGGCGTGGGGATGACGACTGTGTCGCCGCGCGACACCGTGACCATCAGTGTGACCTGGATCAACTCGTTCGACCCGTTGCCGACCAGCACCATGTCGGGGGAAACGCCGGCATGTTCGGCCAGCCGCTCGGTCACTTGCCGCAAGTGAAAATCGGGGTAGCGGGCCCAGTCCCGCTCACGGACGCGCCGCCAGAACGCTTCCTTCAGTCCGTTTGGGAAGCCGAACGGGTTCTCATTTTGGTTGAGTTTGTAGCGATATGTGTGGTCCTGCAAGGTGTACGGCGTCAGACCACGCACTTCCGGTTTGATGATGGTTTCGATCACGATACACCTCACGTGCCGCGCAACCGCCGGCGGATGGCCGCGGCATGGGCCTGGAACCCTTCGGCGTCGGCAATGGTCGCCGCCTGCGGCCCGGTCTGTTGCAGGGTGTGGATGCCGATGGAAAAGAGGCTGGTTACTTTCAGAAAGTCGCGCACATGCAGGGGAGAGCCGAAGCGTGCCGTCTGCCCCGTGGGCATGATGTGGCTGGGCCCGACGATGTAGTCGCCCATCGCTTCACAGGCCGTCTCGCCGACGAACACCCCGCCGGCATTGCGCACCTGCCCGACCAACGACCAGGGGTCTTCGGTCAGCAGACAAAGGTGCTCCGGAGCATACTCGTTTGCCAGTTCCAGCGCTTCATCCAGGTCGCGGACGAGTACGATGCCGCAGCCTCGTGCCAGCGAGCCGGCGATAATCTTGTGGCGCGGTAGGCCGGCCAATTGCTCCGCTACTTCCTTTTGCACCGTTTCGGCCAACCGGCGTGACGGGGTGAGCAGCAGTGCCGAGGCCAGCACATCGTGCTCGGCCTGGGCGAGCAGATCGGCGGCGACCAGTTCCGGGTTTGCCGAATCATCGGCGATGAGCAGCGTTTCCGTGGGGCCGGGCAGGCCGGCAATGCCCACGCTGCCGAACACCTGGCGCATGGCCAGCACCACAAAGAGGCCGCCAGGACCGAGTATCTTGTCCACGCGCCGCACGCTTTCCGTACCGTAGGCGAGCGCCGCTATGGCTTGTGCGCCGCCGACTTTGAACATGCGCGTCACGCCGGCAATGCGTGCAGCCGCCAGGGTCACATTTGCCGGCGTATCCTGGCCCCGCGCCGGTGGACTGACCACATAGATTTCCGGGACGCCGGCGACCTGTGCCGGTATCGCCGCCATCAGCAGCGTGGATGGGTACGCACCCTGCCCGCCCGGCACGTAGATGCCCACCCGTTCCAGCGGGCGCACGATCTGGCCCAGCGCTTCACCGGTTTGCCAATCCATCCAGGACCCATGCTGTTCTCGTTCGTGAAACGCGCGGATGCGGTCCGCGGCGGTCGTCAGTGCTTGGCGGAGTTCGCGGGGCGTGTTTTCCCAGCCGCGTTCGATTTCCGCTTTGGTGACGATGGGGCTGTCCAGTTCTGCACCGTCCAGGCGGTACGTCCAGGCCAGCAAGGCATCGTCCCCGTTCGCACGTACGTCGGCGATGATGCGGGCCACCGCCTGTTCAGGGGTGAGCGGCTCGCCGAACAGTTCGGCCAGACGGGTCTGTGCCTGCGGAGAGGCGTCCATCTCGTCGAGAGACCGGCGCTGCAGAACGGTGGTTTTGGCTTCTTCTACAGTTTCGAAGATGCGGATGTCAGGCATCCAAGGCTTCCTCCACTTTCTCGTGAATTCTCAAGGTGTGGTAGTATAACACAAAACCTTTGCGGTCGCAATCTTGCCCTTTTGGGAGCGGTGGGTTATACTACTAAACGAGCGTTTGCACGCCACCAAGGATGAAAATGGCGGGACGTGAAACGTGACGACGTGAAACGTATTGCGTCTTACCTGACACGTGACACGTTATTTTCAAAACAACCAATAATCAACGTGGAGGTGACACGTGACTTTCCACCCCCGGTATGTACACACGAACTTGATTGCTACGGACTGGCGAAAACTTACATTGTTCTACGAAAGCGTGTTTGGCTGCGTCCCGATCCTCCCCGAAAGGGACTTGTCGGGGGAGTGGCTCTCGAAGCCGGCACCTGTGTGCCCCGGGCGCGGATTCGCGGCGTCCATCTGCGACTGCCCGGATACGGAGACCATGGCCCGACGCTGGAAATCTTCCAGTACGATCAGCAGGTGGAGCGCACAATCCCCGCTGCCAATCGTCCCGGCTTCGCCCACATCGCCTTCGCCGTGGATGACGTGGCGGCTGCGAGAGATGCCGTCCTTGCTGCCGGCGGCGGCACGGTCGGAGCGGTCGTGACCTCGCCAATCGGCAGTGCGGGGCGGGTCACGTTCGCGTATGTGACCGACCCTGAGGGGAATATCATCGAGCTGCAACATTGGTCGGAGTGAAACTTACCTGCTGGCGAAATCAAACCATTGCGCGAGCAGGCTGTCGGAGAGGTCTGTTTATTAGGTAACTACTCAGCCCCATGAGGCAAATCAGGTGCCAGGCACTTTCGGTGAATGTCTCAAAGCCAACATTCGTCTACATGCCTTGTCACGTTCAAGCGAGAGGGCCTTCACAAGTGCCTGGCACCTAAAGACTGAGTAGTTA
>JAADHH010000046.1 GCA_013151955.1 Chloroflexota bacterium | reverse complement strand
CTGTTTCTCCTGCTGCTCGTTCCACAGGCACGGATCGCGATGGAAACAGGCGGAGAAAGCCGGGCGCTACCATGCCCGGCGACGTCTGACGGCGAGACCGGCAAGAACTCCGGCCACTGCAGCTCTTTCGTGGCGAAGTCTGTGTCCTCCTCCTCATTCGATATCGCTGAGATGCAGCCATTTTACCTCAACTCCTTCACTTTGTCTATTTTCCAGGGTTACCACGGATTATTGAGAAGGTACCCCACATGCTGATCATGGTGCCAGCGAATGGGACGTCTACAGATTCATAATCTTACGATTCATTATCCCCTTTCCACAACAATGACCTATCAGTGCTCTCTCATTTTTGCGTTCCTCGCCTGCCACTGTCGCCAGGTTCCCACGATGCCATAGGGTAGGAAAATTACCAGCAGGATGAAGATGAGACCGAAAATGAGCGGCCAGCGCGGGCCAAGGGCCCGGCTCAATCCGTAGCCCAGCAATTGCAGCACTCCGGCTCCCAATATCGGGCCGGTTAGGGTGCCCACGCCGCCAATTATCGTCATCAGCAAAGCATTGATGGTCATGTTCACGTTGAGCACCGCCGGGCTGGCGTTCAGATTCCAGAGGGCGTGTACCATGCCGGCCAACCCGGCCATCACACCCGCGATGACCACGGCGATGAGCCGGAAAACGAACGTATTGTAGCCGATGCTCGCCGCCCGGTCCTCGTTTTCCCGAATGGCCACCATCACCCGGCCGGTCGGCGAGTCCACAATGCGCCGGGCCACGAGGTACATCACCAGCATGAAAATCAGAGCCAGGTAGTAAAAGTGCAGCCGGTGGTCTGTCGGATTGATGAAGGCCGGTACAGGAATGCCGTGCAAGCCGTCTTCTGCGCCGGTCCATTGGCGAAAGTCGCTCGCCTCGGACAGGATGAAGAACGCCTCCGCAAAAGCCAAAGTGACCATAGCAAAGTACACGCCCTTCACGCGCAGGGAGACCACACCGATGAGCAGGCCCTGGACAAGCGTCACCACGACCACCGCCAGCAATACGGCACCCAGTCCCCAGCCGGCATGTTTGAGCAGCATGGCCGTGGTGTATACCCCCGTGCCAAAGAACATGGCATGTCCAAACGAGAGCATGCCGGTGTACCCCATCAGCAAGTCGTAGCTCATGGCATAGACGGCGAAGATGTACGCCTGGATGAGGAGACCCTGCCAGAACTTGGCTCGTCCTGTTCCCAAAGGTTCCCCTGTGAGGACTGCGACAATGAAGGGGAACAAGGCCAGCAGAACGACGGCCAACAGTTCCAGGCGCAGGCCGCTTCCCCATTTCCCTCGCGCTCGGTGGGCAATTTTCGGGATCATCATTGCTCAGTCCCCGTGACCGAAGAGTCCTGATGGCCGCACCATCAAGACGATGGCCATGATGAGTACGGTGGATGCTCGGGCAATGGAGGGAGACATGCGCACGGTGTGTTCCAGCCAGGGCAGGTGGATACCACTCAGCACGATGTAATCGCCGAAAGCGCGGGCCAGTCCGACCAGCAGTGCGCCCAATGCTGCACCAGACACACTGCCCATTCCGCCAATAACCACGACGATGAAGGCCTGTAGCATGTACTCCATGCCCATCTCCGGATAGACCCCGATGAAGGGACTGGCAGCGGCTCCGCCAAAAGCGGCCAGCGCGGTCCCCAACGCGAACACCAGCGTGAACACGCGACGTACGTTGATGCCCAACGCTTCCACCGCCTCGCGGTCTTGCACCCCTGCGCGGATGATCATTCCCAGACGCGAACGCCTGAGCAGAACAACCATGCCCAGAAATACCAGCACCCCCAGTACGATGATCAGCAAGCGATAGGAAGGGAAAGCCCGCCCCCACACGTTCAGCGAGGCGCAATGTTCATGAAGCCAGGAGAGGAAGTCCGGGGAACGGCAACGCGCGCCAAACAGGCTCGGTTTGTTCATCCGTTTGACCTCGACGCCCCAAATGGTGCGAGCCAGTTCCGTCCCGGCGTACACGATCCCCAAGGTGAGCAAGACCTGATAAATTGGGCGCACGTAAAGAGGACGGATCAAGCCCCACTCCATGATTCCGCCGGTCAACGCGCCGGCCAATGCGCCGATCAGCAAGCCTCCGGCGAAGCGCAGGCTCGAGTCCCAATTCAGCATCGCGTTGGCCCAGCCAACCTGTACCCGGTCGGCCCACACAGCAACGACTAGCAGGAGGACACCTAGGCCAATACCTTGCCAAAGAGGACGCGCGCGCTGCCGGCGATGCAGGGTTCTGGTGGCCCCGAAAGCCAGGGCGAAGGCCACACCGGCCACGGTTCCCAGCAACAGGCGAGGAAGCCATGGCCACAGGGCCCATTTCCACACCGCCAGCGCGGCCAGTGCCACACCGGCCACGCCCCATCCCCCGCGCCAGACACGACCTCCGGCCACGTCCGTTATTGGTCCAGGCAGTTGTTGTCGCACCGGGACGGCCAGGGCGATGCCGGCCATCAAGGCCAGCGCAAACGGAGACCAGCGGAGCAGTTCGGCGGGTTGTTCCACCCACATCCAGGCTGCGTATGCCCCCAGCATAAAGAAGGTGCCGTGGGCGAAGTTGAGCACATCCATCAGACCAAAGATCAGAGTCAGCCCCGAAGCAATCAAGAAATACAGAGCCCCCAGGGTCAGTCCGGAAAGCAAGGTTCCGGCCAGCGTGCCTGGCTTCATCGTATGCCCCATCCAGACCAGGCCCACCAGCACGAGGGCCAGGGTGGTAAGCAGGGGGCGTTGTGATTTGAGTTGGGTAAGCATGTCAGGCGGCTCCCAGATACCGTCGTATCGTTTCGCGGTCTCCCACCAAATCGGCCATCGTACCGGCCTTTACCGATTGCCCATCGTCGAGGATCACATAGCGATCGGCCAAGTGACGGGCAACCACAAAGTTTTGCTCGACCAGCAGGACCGTTGTCTGCGTACTCAACGTCCGGATCGCATTCATCATTTGCTCGATGATCACGGGCGCCAGTCCCTCGCTGGGTTCGTCAATGAGCAGGAGGCGGTTGTGGGGCACCAGCGCGCGGGCAATGGCCAACATTTGCTGTTGCCCCCCGGAAAGCTGGTTCCCCCGTAATCCGCGCAAGCGGGCCAGGTCCGGAAACAGGCCAAAGATAAAGTCTGCTTTCCGGTTCAGGTCGCCCTTTTGTCGTTCGGCCAGGCGCAAGTTTTCCTCTACTGTCAGGTCACGAAAGATGGCGCGGTAGTCAGGGACATAGCCGATGCCCAGTTGGGCGACCTCGTAGGTGGGCAAGCTGTGGATAGGCTGCCCGTCGAAATAAATGGTTCCCTGTGCGGGAGGAGTCATGCCCATGATCGTGCGCAAAGTGGTCGTCTTGCCCACGCCATTCCGTCCCAGCAGGACGGTGATACTCCCCTGGGGTACCGTCACAGATACCCCCTCCAGGATGTGAAATTGGCCGATGAACGTATGGATATGGTCCACAGTGAGCAGGTTAGGCATACTCTCCTCAGTCGTCTGGGGCATCATAGAGTTCTCCCAAATACGCTTTCAGCACCTCCTCGTTCGTGGCTACTTCTGCCGGCGTACCTTCGGCCAGGACATGCCCCTGGTGCATGACCGTGATCCGGTCGGACACACGCATTACGACATTCATGTTGTGTTCCACCAGGAGGATCGTCTTGCCGCTGGCCCGGCGGATGTGCTCGATGAGAGACATCAGCTCAGGTACGTCCTCCGAGGCCATGCCGGCCGTAGGTTCGTCGAGGAGCAGGATGTCCGGGTCCGAGACCAGCAAGATGGCCAATTCCAACTTGCGCTTGCCTCCGTGGGGCAGAGTGCGGGCCATCTGCATGGACTGATCGGCCAACCCCAGTTGCTCGATAACGGCCATGGCCTGCTCCAGGTATTGGGGAAACGCCCGGTAGTGACGCCAGACTTGCAGGCTGCCTCCACCCACTGCCTGTGCGGCCAGTCGTACATTTTCCTGCACTGTCAGGTCAGGAAATATGTTGGTAATTTGGAAGGATCGCCCCAGGCCATAGTGGACCAGCCGGTGGGCGGGCATTCCGGTGACGTCCTTTCCGCGCAGTATAACCTGTCCACGGGTCGGAGGCAAGTGCCCGCTGATCAGGTGAAACAACGTCGTTTTGCCGGCGCCGTTCGGCCCGATGATGGCGTGGAGACTCCCCTCGGCCACAGACAGGTTGATCCCGTCTACGGCTTTCAGACCGCCGAAGTGTTTCGCTAGATTTACAGTTTGCAAGATCGGCGCAGAATTCATCTGTGCTCCCTGGCCCATGATTGAAATCATCGGCTGGTGCTCAAAGTGCGTTAAAAACGCACTGTTACTACTCAGCCAAGCCCCCCCAACCCCTCAATCCTGGGGGGAATCCGCTTTACTCCCCCCAGAATTGGGGGGCTGGGGGGGCTTCCGACCCCTGCTGAGACCATTCTTGCTGCCTGGCTGAGTAATAACGATTAGCAAACCAAATGCCCCGGCGCGCTCTATGCCTCTCCGCGCCTGCCCGACAGAAAGGCCAACACGCCCTGCCGGTGCTCTGCCGTGGTGATCGCCTGCGCCTGCAACGCTGCTTCCGCTTGCAGCGCCTCCTCCAGCCCCAGGCCGGCCACACCCTGCAATAGCTGCTTGGTCCAGGCGATAGCCCGCGCCGGCCCCTGCGCCAACTGCCGGGCCATCTCCTGCGCAACAGGCAACAACGACTCCGTGGGCGCGACCTGATTTGCCAGGCCGATGCGCAACGCCTCGCCCGCCGCTACCCGCCGGCCGGTGGCGGCCAACTCGAACGCGCGCGCCGGGCCGACCAATCGGGACAGGAAAAAGGTGAACCCGGAATCGGGCACCAACCCAATGTGAATAAACCCGGCGGTGAAGAAGGCATCTTCGGCCATGATGCGCAAGTCGCAGGCCAGAGCCAGGCTCATGCCGGCGCCGGCCGCCGCGCCGTTGACCACGGCAATGACCGGCTTGGGCATATCGTAAATCGCGCGGATCACCGGATGGTAGGTTTCGTCCAACAGCCTCTGCACATCCGGGATTTCGCCGGTGCGCAGGGCCTGCCCGAACGTGGTCAGGTCCTGACCGGCGCAGAAAGCCGCACCCGCACCGGTCAAGAGCAGCACGCGAACATCGTCATCCCGTTGGGCGCGCTGCAAGGCTTCCTGCAAGGCGTGGAGCATTTCGGCATTGAGCGCGTTACGCACTTTGGGACGGCAAAGGGTGAGGGTTGCCACACCTTCTTGAGCGGAATAGTTTATCATCTCGGTCATTTTTTCCTCCTGACAAAGGATAGAGGACACAGATTTTCATCCGAAAAGTTGGCCTCTCTAACCGCTGTTTCTTTCTCCGGCAAGCGGCTAGAGCGGCCGCTTTGCCGGCATTCCCGGCCGCCGGGGATATTTGTCCGGCGTCGGGCCCACTTTCTCCACGACAATCAGAAACCGTGCACCTGAATCGCCGGGGATGTGTACGGGCCGCACCTCTCGCAGCCGGCCACCCAACAGCCCAAGCGCCCTTTCCGCAGCGACCGCTTCGTCCGGCCCCTTCGGCCCCTTCCAGGCCACACACAACCCGTCCAGGCGACAAAATGGCAGCAGCAACTCCAGCAAGGTCGGGAGCGGTGCCACAGCACGGGCCAAGGCGACGTCGTATCGCTCGCGGTGTGCGGGGTCGTGTGCAACCATCTCGGCACGCCCCCAGACAACCGTTACCCCGGACAGGGAAAGCTCTTCTACCAACCGCCGCAAGAAATCTGTCTTCTTGCGCGTCGCTTCCAACAAAGTCAGATGCAGGTCAGGCCGGACGATCCTCAAGGGGATGCCCGGGAACCCCGCCCCGGCACCTACATCGATCACCCGCAGGTTGGGCATGTCGGGTAAAAGAGGCAACCCGCTCAACGAGTCCAGGAAATGCTTGCTCTGCACCCCTTCCGTCGTAGAGAGAGCGGTCAGGTTCAGGTACTGGTTTTCGGCAAGGAGGGTATCGTGGAATTTCCGGAAGGCGGCCACCTGCGCCTCGTCACGTGCGATACCCAAAGCCGCAACCTGTTCCAAGAATGAAGTCCACACGTCTTGTCCCTGTTCAACTAGAAGTTCGACTTCTCTGAGAAGTCGAACTTCTGCCTTCAGAACTTCTACCTTCCAACGTCGATGTCCACAAAAGCGGTCATGCCCCAGCGCAGGCCATCGGCAGGGCCGGCATTGAGAGCAATGATCACCGTGTACGTCGTGTCACCCCGCTTGATCTCTGCTTGCGGCCGGACCTGCAACACCTGGCCGGCGAATTTCTTGCCGGGCAGCGCATCCACTTCCACGGAAACCTGCTGGCCGGCACGAACATTGGCAATGCTCACTTCGCTCAGATCGTTGGTCTCCACCACCAGTTGCGACAGGTCGCCCAGGGAAAGGACAGGGATGCCGGGGGCCACGATCTCACCCGCTTGCACAAGGCGATGCGCTACCGTGCCATCGAAGGGCGCAATCAGGCGCGTTTCGCTGTAAACGGCCTGGGCCCGGGCCAAGGCTGCCTCGGCCTGATCAACCTGTGCGACCAGGATGGCCATCTCCTCTTTGCTGCTGCCCGCGGCGACCAAATCACGTTTGGCCTGGGCCTGGCCGAGTTGTGCCCGCGCACTTTCCACCTGGGCCTGTGCCGTCGCCACCCCCGCCTCGGCCTCGTGTACCTGGGCCTCGGCGGCATCCAATTCCTCGGCCGTAGCCCCATTCACCAGCCGGTCATATTGGGCCTGCGCGATCTGCAAATCGAGCGTGGCCTGCTGCAAGGCCAGCGATTGCGGAAGCGAAGCGACATCCGGGCGGGCCGCCACCGGGTCGTAGGCTGCCTGCGCCTGCTTGACCGCTTCGCGGGCCTTATCCCGATTGGCCTGGGCGATGGCGACATCTTCGGCACGGGCCCCGCGCCGCAGTTCTGCCAGCGCAGCTCGGGCCGCATCGAGACGAGAGCGGGCTGCCGAGATTTGACGTTGAGCGCCGGATAGACCGGCCCGGGCCGCCGCCACAGCTTGATCGGCCTGGGCCAGCTCTTCCGGTCGCGCGCCGGCCTGGGCACGCGCCAGTTGGGCTTGCGCAACGGCCAGCGCGGCCTGGGCCTGGGGGACCGCCTGTTCCACTTCGGGCGACGAAATTCGGCCCAAAAGCTGACCCGCCCGCACCCGGTCTCCCTCACCTACGTCCCATCGCACGAGCCGTCCGGCCAGGGAGAAGCTGAGATTCGCCCGTTTCCCAGGCAGGACTTCGCCTTTGGCCGACACAGTTTCTGGCCCGGAATCGGTGTCCTGTGCGCCGGGTGTGGGCGTATCCGGCTTGGGTGCCAGGGAGTTTACGTACCCCCGGTAGCCCAAGACGGACAACAAAATGACAAGCACTGCGCCAACGATGATTCGGTTACGTGACATTTTCTTTGCACCTGCGCGTTTCTTTGCCGGCCGCCGCAACGGTCGGGCTGCTTGCCACCAAAAGGCTGTGGCACCAACGATTACTCATGGCCGCTACCCAGCCAGGCCCCCTACCCCCAAAAACTTTGGGGGGAAACCGCCCTACTTCCCCTAAGATTGGGACTGGAGGCTTCCGATCATCGCTGAGACCATTCTCGCTGTCTGGCTGAGCAATAACTATTCATGCTTGATCGCCGCTACGATATTTACGCGGGCAGCACGTTGTGCGGGGTAAAGAGCCGCCACCTGGGACACCAACAAAGCGATGATCACCCCATAAATCATCGGGCGGGTCGGAAAGAACCAGTTCAACTCGTACCCGCTGCTGCTATTCATGCCCGCGACAAAAACCTGGGAAAGAAAAAAGCCAAAGGTTAGCCCAAATATCCCGCCAATAATGCCCATGGTCCCGGCCTCTGCCAGGATCATGCGCACAACCTGCCGGCGGGTCATGCCCAGACTGCGCAACATCCCGATCTCGCGCAACCGCTCCAGGACGTTCATCAGCAGCGTGTTGACCACCCCCAGCGCAGAGACGACGACGGCGATGGCAGTCAGGACGTTCATCAAGGCGAACGATTGATTCATCAAGTTGATCACCCGCGCCTTGAATTCGGCACCCGATTCGACACGCAGATGATGGGTATCGCCAAAGCGGTCTTCGATATCTGCCCGCACGTCCTCCAACTTTGCCCCCGGTGCCAACTTGATCATGAAGGTGTGTACTTTTGTCATCCCAAAGTATCTGGCCAGGTCCTTCCGGGAGCCGTTGATCACATAGCCCTGGCCGGAGAAATCGATGATCACGCCGGCGATCTGAAAATCACGCACCCCGCGCGCGGTTTCCAGTCGCACTATGCCGCCCTGACGCAAATGGTACTTGTCGGCCACGACCGTGGAGATAAACACACTGTTGCCCTGGGACAGACGGGCCAGCATGGCCTCTTCGCTTCCTTGCCCCTCGGCAAACTGAAAGCTGGCCACCTGCGTGTATGTTTCCGGTTCCAAGGCAACGAATTGCAGCGTATCCGCCTGGTCGTTTTCTTGCTGACCGGCCAGTCGCACATTGGTAAACGTCAACGGGGTGATGGCTCCTACCCCAGGCACGGTCTGCAATCGCTGGCCAAACTGGGGCCGCATGGGGATGGGCGAGCGCACGTACAGGTCCCCGCCGATGGCCGATTCGACCCATCCCAAGATGTCCTCGTGGAAACTTGTGCTAATCGAGCCAAGGCCCACGACCATACTCACGCCGACCATGAGCGCCGAGACGGTCAGGGCGGTGCGGCCCCGCGCCCGTTGGACGTTCCCGCTTCCCAAGAGACCCTCTGTGCCATAAAGGTGGGTCATCACCCAGCGCAGCCAATCTTCCAGCAAATAGACCACGAATGGCACCAAGAGAGCGGCCCCCAAGAGCATAGCGAAGATTGCCACACTGCCGGCTGTGAAGGAGATCTCCGGTCGAAACGGAATGCGGTAGATGACCAGCCAGCCGACCACCAACAGTTCTACGCCGGCCAGCCAGGTCAGGCTGCGCGGCAAGCCCCCCCCGTCCGTGTGCGCCGAGACTCGCAGCGCCTCGAGGGGGGAGATGCGGCTCGCCCGCCGTGCCGGCAGAAAGGCCGATACCAGCGTGACCCCCACACCGACGAGCAGAGCGGTCAATATACCTTGAGGGGGGATGGAGGTTACATTCAGGGTCGTGCCCACAATCCCGCTCATGCCCCGGATCAACCCCTGGGCCAACAGCCAGCCGGCGACAAGCCCCACGGCCGAACCGATCGTGCCGAGCAAACCAGCTTCGATGAGGACCAGGCCCCAAATTTGCCGGCGCTCGGCCCCCAGCGCGCGCAGCATACCGATCTCGTGGGTGCGCTCGATGACGGTCATGGAAAAGGCGTTGTAGATGAGGAATGCACCCACGAAGAGGGCCACGACACTGAAAAATCCCAGGCCTTGCTGGTACGTAGACAACATTTGCGAGATCAATTTGCCGCGCGAAGCGGGGTAAGCCACGTTCACGTTATGGCCCAAGCGCGTCTTTAGGCGCGTCTTCATCTCTTCCAAGCGCGTGGGCGAATCGGCGATGGCCGGCGTGATCACCACGTCAATCTGGTCAATCTTACGGCCTCGTTGGAAGACCTCCTGGGCAACCGACAACGGGATGACCCCCACGGCCCCGTTGTTGAGCCGGCCTACCCCCTCGGATTCCATCAAGCCAACGATATTGAAGGCTACGGTCCCGTCGGCCGTCAGAATTTCGAGGTCGTCGCCAATGGAGAGATCATGCTTTTCGGCATACGACTGCGTCAGGAGAACCGAACGGCTCTCTTCGGCCGGCTCCAGGAAGCGACCGGCTTGCAACTGGTAAACGCGTACCTGCCGGTCAATGGCCGGGTCTACGCCGACAAAGAGGATGCCGGCGGAACTCCCCCCACCCAACGAGAGCTCGATGTTCCATTGGTCGGCCTCGCTGACCAGCAGGCTGCGCGCATACAAACTGGGTGCAGCAAGAATCACGTCCGGGATTCTACGGACATTTACGAGCATACTTTTGTCAAAGCCATCCTGACTGCTGGAGAGAGGTTCCACGATGAAACTGGCCCGTCCGGAGGCTTCGTCGAACATGTCGCGAATGGAGGCGAGCGTCGTGTGATTGGTGATGTCTATAGCCAGGATCACAGCAACGCCCAACACAATGCCGATCGCGGTCAGCATCGTACGAGTCAAGCGTGCGCGTAGATTGCGCCAGGCCAGGGCATAGAAATTGGTCACTCGCCAGGTTCCCCTTCAAGGGCAAAAAAGCTCACGGAGGAAGCACCTGGAAGATTATAACCGAGCCACGTTTTTTTGTCCAACCAATTGCGGGGAGGGGTCGTCTATTTTCAAAACAGTCACCACGAGCGGCTGCACGCCACCAATCATGAAAATGGCGGGACGTGAAACGTGAAGACGTGAAACGTGAAGACGTGAAACGTATTGCGTATTGCGTCTTACCTGACACCTGACACATGACACCTGACACATGACACATGACACATGACACCCGACACCCGACACATTATTCTCAAAACAGATACTCAGGCCGATTCCTACCGCATGATGAGCGGCAGAAATAATTGATGAACCAAATACTCGTCCGCACCAATGTCGTAGCCGAGTCCCATGGGGCGCTTTTCGTTGTCCACATCATGGTTGACGCCGCTGTCCACCCCCACGTCAATGGCCGCAGAACCGGCCGTCAAGCGGTACATGTTGTCCAACTTCGGATCTCCGGTCAGCGGTGAGACGGCCTGGAAGGTGGGCGAACCGTTCTCCGTCTTGTGCAGCGTGGTCACGTTGTGGGTCAGCGTTTTGATGTGCCGGATCAGTACGTTGCCGCTGTATGTCCCTCCAGGGTCCTGGTACGCCACAAAAGCGTTGGTTGCCGACACGATAAGCGTGTTGGTCAGGCTCACGGTCAGGAAATGGCCGGACCGCGGGGCAATGGCCCGCAAGAAGCTTGGCGTGGGGTTGTCGGCCACGGTCAGTTGAGCCAGGGAGACATCGAAGTCGTACTGCCCGTCCACCAGGATCACCGAATTGGTGTTGCCGGCAGAGGTCGAGCGGTTGCCGGCGAGGATCATGTTCGTCAGAACCGCGCGCGTGATCCCGCTGCCTTGCTTCTTGAGCAAAAGTGCGGTGCCGTCGTTGGGTGTCTCGCTGCCTGCGATCCCTACCCGATCCATGCGCAAAGCGTCCCCCTGGTACGTCAACTTGGCCGCCAGGGCCCCTCCTTGCTCGCTTGGCCAGGAAACCGTGTTGCTGACGAATTCAGCGACCTCGATGGTTACCGGCCCATCGGGTTGGAAAACCATCATGCCG
This sequence comes from Chloroflexota bacterium, assembly GCA_013151955.1. Taxonomy (GTDB): domain Bacteria; phylum Chloroflexota; class Anaerolineae; order Ardenticatenales; family JAADHH01; genus JAADHH01. Next base: position 15,076 of record JAADHH010000046.1, on the reverse strand, counting down.
CCACCACTACCGGTCGCATGGTTTAGGGCAATCATCGTTCGCGAGAACGAAACGCCACCGCCATATTCAACGTACATCCCGCCGCCTTCCCCGTCCGATGCAGTGGCGCTGTTGCTGATCACGTCCGTATCCTCAACGCGGCTGCCAGATAGGAGGTACCACAGGTACATGCCGCCGCCGTCGCTGTACTGTGAAGTCCGGCTGGCGATGTTGTCAGTGATATTACAGTTCCGCACAATCAGCCTCACGTAGCGGGCGAACAGCCCACCGCCACAGTCGCCGCCGGTACGTCCGCAGAGGAGGTATCCACCGGGGGGATTTCCGAGACCGGTGTAGTCGCCGCCAGTAATGGTGAACCCGTCGAGCGTCACCGATTGCGTACCATCGCCGACGATCGTCACTCCGCGACCATGCCGTTGGGCGTCAATCGTCGTGACGTTCGCTGTGGGGTTGGGCGTAGTCCAGTTGGCCGGCGTAAAGCCGCCGCGCAGGGTCAAGCTCTTGGTGATGATGACGACCTGGGTGTAGGTGTAGGGGGTACTCCATACGGTGACAACGTCGGTGTGTGCGCCGGTGTAGGTGCCCGCTGCCACGCGGATCTCGTCGCCGCTGCCGGCTGCGTCCACCGCTGCCTGGATCGTGGCGTGGCAAGGTGTCGCGCCATTGCAGTGGCCGCCGGGCGCTACGTAGTGCGTGCCCGGGTTGGCCTGCACTACATCCGGTGCGGTGATACGCAGGAAGCCAAGGATGGCCAGTACCGCAACCAAACTACCGGCGATCGTTGCTGCAAAAACTCTCTCACGTCTTTTCATGTTCTTGCCTCCTGTGCCGAAAATAGACGATGGACGACGAGTGCGGAACGACGGGTGCCGTCAGGCGAGGGCGAGTCTTGCACCCGCTCGTGGCACTTCACATTATTATATCATACGACCCTTATGTTGGGAAGAGAGACACGCCCTTTTTTGGGGCGGAATCTTGAAAATCTGGCTGTTGTATCCCCGTGCAGACCACACTCCGTCTTGTTCCTGCCGGCCCAACGACCGGCGCGCTCATCGTCCCCGGCCATCACCGGCCTGGTGCAAGGAGCGCAGCCCACGCTGCGATACCCCTGCCGGTAGAGCGGGTGGGCCGGCAGGTTGTGCCGCCGGATGTAGGCTTGCGCGTCCTGCCGGGTCCAATGGGCCAGCGGGTTGATTTTGAGCAGCCCCCCTGGCTGCGGTTCAAGCACACGCACACCGCGCCGGTGGACGGTTTGGTCACGGCGAATGCCGGTGATCCAGGCCCGGTAACGCCGTAAGGCCTGCTGCATCGGCGCAACTTTGCGCAGATGGCAACACCGGTCAGGATCGCAAGGGGCGGGCGGGCTGCCGGCCCCGGCAAAAGCCAGGGCCGGACCGATCGTATGCACGTTCAACCCCCACGCACGGCAAAGGGCATCGCGGAATTGCAGCGTCTCCGGGAAGTGATAGCCGGTATCCACAAACAGAATAGGCAATGCCGCACAGGTCTGGCTGATAATGTGCAGCAGGGGCACGCTTTGTGTCTGAAATGAAGAGCTGGCCACGACATCTGCTCCAAAGATTTCCAGAGCCCAACCGATTATTTCTTCCGGCGAGGCGTTCTCCAGCCATTCGTTGCCATGCGTAACGCTTGGGCTTGTCACCAAATATTCCTCCGCAGTACTCATGCGCACTCACTCTCCCCGATTTCCACACGAAAGGTATCTTCGCTGCCCCAATCGAAATAGTCTGTGGGGTCCACGTCGTAGGGGGGCAACGGAACCAGATCGGACAAAGCATCACGGAGAAAACCGTCGCCGGCCTGCTCGCGGCGCAGCCATTCCCCAAACAATTCGTCTCCCGTCCGGCGCACACGATACATGCGCAACAAGCGAATCAGGGCCTCCGGAACGCGGCGAGCGGGCAAACGCAACGTGCTCCGGCCAAAAGCAGCCTGGCCCTCTTCCGTACCACCGCCCAGATAGAGTTGGTAGTGAGGCACAAGCTGGTCTCCCACTTTTCGCGCCATGCCGCACAGCCCCGCGTCTCCGAGCCAATGATGAGCGCAGGCGTTCGGGCAGCCATTGATTTTGATCCGTACACCCTGCAAATCGTCGGCCTCCGCATCGTTCAAATCGGCAAGGCGGCGGGCCAGCGCCTCTGCCAGATCGCTCGAGCGGGTTACGGCCAGCGCGCAGGTGGATGCACCGGGGCAACTGACAATGTCGGCAATGTGGCTGCCGCCTGTGCCGGCCAGGCCAGCTTCATCCAGCCGGGTGAAGAGGGAGAAAAGGATGTGGCGAGGAACGAACCGCAGGAGGGCATTTTGGTGCGGGGTGAAGCGTACCTGCTGCTCGGGCAGATCGTGGGCCAGTGCAGCCAGCGACTCCAATTGGGCTGGGGTGAGGTCGCCACCCGGCAAGGGGATGCGCACGGCGTAGGTCCCTTCCTGTCGCTGGGCCACCGCGTTGAACCTGCGCCAGCGCGCGAAGTCCGCATTCGCTGCGGCAACCGGCCGGCTGTCGAGCGGAGGGTGGGGCGCTGGAATCGCCGCTTCGGGCGGGAGGGCCGCCGGCAGCGGGCCGGGCCACGTAGCCTTCACCAAGCGACGCTCCTCGAGGACCTGTTGCCGGAATGCCCCGGCACCCATCTCCGCCAACAGGAGCTTGAGGCGGGCCTTGTTCTTGTTGCCCCGGTTGCCCAGCCGGTTGAACAGATGGACGATGGCCACGGCGGTGGGGAGCAGGTCTTCGGCCGGGGTGAATGGCTCCAACGCCTCTGCCATTCGCGGCGCAGCCCCCAGTCCTCCACCGATCAGCAGACGGAAGCCGGGCGACTCCGTGCCGTTCTGCCGGTTGATGGCCAGTGCGCCCAGGTCGTGTACGGCGGCGTAGGCACAATCGCGGGCACAGCCGGACAGGGCGATTTTGAATTTGCGCGGCAGTCGCTGGGTCAAGGGGTTGCGCAGGAAGTAGTCGCCCAGCAAGCGCGCGTAGGGGGTCACGTCGAAGGCTTCGTGGGGGCAGACACCGGCCAGCGAGCAGGTTGTCACGTTGCGCACGATGTTTCCGCTGGTCTCGCGCGTAGAAAGTCCGGCTTGAGCCAGAAAGCGCAGCGCCTGGGGCACACGGGGCAGCGGTACATGATAGATTTGCACATCTTGTCGGGTCGTAAAGTGGGCCGCGCCCTGCCCAAAATGACGGGTCACCCCGGCCAGGATGCCCAGTTGTTCGCTGTTCAGCCGGCCCAGGGGGATGCGCACACGCAGCATTTGCACGTCCGTCAGGCCGCGCATACCATAGATGCCGTTGTGCAGCCGGAAGGTACGGAAATCATCTTCGGTTATCCGGCCCTGTCGCCGTTGGACGATGGCTTCAGCCAGCCGGTCAATTTCGGCCGTCAGCGATTCTTGGTTTCGGGTAGAAAGGGTATTCATGGCGTACTCCTTTTATGTTGCGTCGCACAGCTTGCGTATCCCATGAAACGAAACACACACCATGCGTCACGGTATCTTGATGGTCACAAAATGGTAATCGTTCAGCGACTACCCCAGAAATACGCGCTTCACTCTTTTTTTGCCACGGCTTACACGAATTTTCACAGATTTTTTTGTATCCTCTCAATAATCCGTGGTAGGGGCATGGCCTTGCGCCTGCCCCGTAGGGCGACCGCAAGAGATCGCCCCTACTTTTTGAGAAGATACATTTTTTTCGTGTTAATTCGTGCAATCCGTGGCAGATTCAGGGGACACTGAGCGGTTACACAAAAGACATTTTTGGGATCAGGAGTTGCGCCGAGGAAGTTGGTGATCGTGGAGGTGGGGGCAAAGGAAGCGGGCCTTAGCCACGGTGCGGTAGTTGCACAACGGTGTACAGAGGCCCTTTGCCACAACGCCACAAAAAAGGGGGCCCAGGGACGGAATCCTGGACCCTCCTACAGGTCTCTGTTATGCTTCGTCCCCGGCGCAGGCTGTGGAACCTGCGGGAACGAATCGTACCTGGCCGCCATACGCGGCGTCGCGCATCAAGTGGGCAACCGCAACCCTCCGGCGAGGCACATTCGTCCCCGCTTCATACAGGTGCATCGGGTCAATTTTGTATCCGATGTTCTACGTCTGCTCAATTGCACACCTCTGATGGTATGGCCCCACTCGAATTGGCCACCTACACCCCAATCATAGCACCAGAACGCGCAAAAGTCAAATTCGATGTGGGAGGGGTATGCCGCAAAAATGTGGGGCACCGCCTTGTAGGGGCGAGTCATTCCCGCAGGCCCATGAAGGGGACAAATGTGTTCCCCTGCGCCACCCCCGGATCGCAGAACCGTGGCCTGCCCCTCTTTTTAGAACACTCGTTCCAGTTTCTTGCCAAAAAACCCCCGAAAATCCCACAGTTTTCGGTCATTTACCCACATGGTGTGTGGTAAAGTGGACGAAAAGAGAACTTGCAGGCCCGATTCGGGTAGCGCGCATTTGCGCGGACTCCGCTTGCGCGCTTACATTTCTGCGCAACGGTTCGTGAGCCGGCCAATCCCTTCGATCTCGATGGAAATCTCGTCACCATCGCGCAGGAACCGTTGCGGCTCGCGGAAAACGCCCACGCCCGGCGGCGTGCCGGTCAGCACGACATCGCCCGGGTTGAGGGTCATGGCCTGACTGATGAACGAGAGCAGGTCGGCCACACTGAAGATCATCTCGCCGGTGCTGGAATCTTGCATCGTCTCACCATTCAGGATGGCGCGGATGGCCAGGGCATGGGGGTTCGTGATTTCGTCACGCGAGACCAGCACCGGACCGAGCGGGCAGAACGTATCCAGCGATTTTCCGCGCACCCATTGCTTGTCGCCGAATTGCAAGTCGCGGGCGCTGATGTCGTTGGCGGCCGTATAGCCGAAGACATAGTCCCACGCCTCTTCCACCGGCACGCGATAGGCTCGCTTGCCCACCACAAAGGCCAATTCCGCCTCATAATCTACCTGGCTGGTCAGCGACGGCGACCAGCGAATCACCTCGTTCGGCCCGGTGACGGCTGTGGGAAACTTGGCAAAGAGGATCGGATGGGGGGGCGGTTCGACACCCTGCTCGCGGCAGTGGTCCCGATAGTTAAGCCCCACAGCGATAACTTTCGACGGATTGGGGATGGGGGTGTGGAAACGGACGTCGCCGGCCGGGTAAGTTGACAGGTCGCTTCCCTTTCCTTGTGCTGCCAACTGGCTGAGCTCGCGCGCCGCATCCCAGGCGGGATCGCCCGCCTCCAGGAACGCACGCATGTTATCCGGAATCGCCGGACGCGAGGCGTGCAAATCAATCACCAGGTCGCCGGCCACTGCTCCCAGCCGGGGCTGTCCATCGCTGCTAAAGGTTGTCAGTTTCATATTGTCTCCTCCTTCATTTGCCCGGTGATGATCGCCAGGACAGGATCGTTCCAGGTGAGCGCAGGAATCTTTCGATACGGGCATTATACACAGAACCCCTTCAATTGTAAAATTTGGTCCGCTTTGGGCTCGCGCAGCGGCTCGCCGCAAGCCCCGAAATGCAGGGGAGGGGGAAAGGCGAGGGGATACCCCTCGTACTCCCCAGGCATTCGCTGCACATGCCCCCGATTTGCCCTGCTTTCCCTTTTTTCGGAAATCAGGTATAATCCGGTCGCTGAAGTTGCGTCGTGAAAAAGGTGCCAGCAATGAGAATGGAGGTGAGAGACCCGTGGGTATACCTTGGTTCTTGATCATCCTGGGCTTGCTCATAGCAATCGGTTTGGGAAGCATGATCTGGCGGGGACGAAAGGGAGAGGACAGATGGGGCGGGTTGAGTTTCTATGCTGACTTGATTGCCCTGATCGTCACCTCGCTGTTGGTGGGGATATTGGCATTGACTGCGCTGACCTCGCCGCCGGCACCGGCACCGGTGTCCCGCCTGCAACAGACGGTGGCCCCCCCGGTCGTGCCGACCAGCCGTCCGACGTTGCCCCCGCCGCCGACCGCGACACCGACGGCCACGGACACAGCAACGCCCGCACCCCCACCCACAGTCACCTACACGGTCAAGTCGGGCGACACGCTGAGCTATATCGCCCAACTTCACGGCGTCTCCATTGACGCCATCGTTCGTGCGAACAAGTTGGGAAGCGCCAACGCGTTGCAGATCGGCCAGGTTCTGGTGATCCCCTTGCGCGGGGAAGAAGCAACGCCACCGGCCGCCAGAGCAGGCAAAACCGTCCACGTGGTGCAGTCAGGTGAAACCTTGTCCGAGATTGCCAGGCAGTATGGCGTGAGCATCCAGGCTATTCAGCAGGAAAACGACCTCTCCGGCACAAGCACCTTGCGTGTGGGGCAAGAGTTGATCATTCCCAGCCTGACGCCGACGGCCTTGCCGGCGACGGCCACACCAACCGCGCAGCGTACCCCGGCACCTCCGACTCCAACCGCCGCCGCGCGAGGCACGGCACAGCCTATAGCCACGGCCACGCAACCGCCACAGCCGACTCCATCCCGGACGCCGGCAGGCACCCAAGTCTACGTTGTGCAAGGGGGGGACACCCTCTCTTCCATCGCCAAACGATATGGCGTCAGCACTACGGCCCTGCGCGAAGCGAATCCGGGGATAAACCCCTACGCCTTGCAAGTGGGCCAAAAAGTGACCATCCCCCCAACGGGGAGCACATCGCCGCCGGCCCCCGCAACGCCAACAGCACCGCCGACCGCCACCGTACCGGTCAGCTACGCGGCCCCGCAACTGGTCGCTCCCGAAGATGGCCATTCTTTTGGAGGGATCAACCAGGAAATCGTGTTGCAGTGGACCTGGAACGGCCAACTGGGGGCGGACGAATGGTTCGACGTGCAATTATCGGGTGCAGCGGGACCTTTCGAAGGGAAAACATGGACAAAAGAGTCTCATTGGCAATTGCCAAAAGACTTCTTCGACAAGACATTGCGCTGGCGCGTGATTGTAATTCGGGGCGTGCAGGGGCAATCCCGAACGGAGCTCAGCCCCCCCAGTGAAATCCGTCTTTTGGACTGGCACTGATTTTGTGTTTTTTATGCTTTGTGCTATGATTTACACAGTTTTGGAAGAATGGCCAAAAACAAGCGAGACTGATTTTTTCTGTGTTGTCGAAACATCCGCTCAAAACTATTAAGGAGTAGCCTGGTATGGGAGAAATCGTCAAACCACAAGACCGCATCGGCCCTTTTCGAAAGAGCCAGCTAAAGTTTCTGGTCGGAGGGGGTATCATCATCCTTGCTATCCTGCTGCTGATTGCAAACTCGTTTCGCGGAACGGGAGCGTACTACATCACCGTGAGTGAGTTGAACGCCAAGGGCGCCGATGCCATAGGACGTTCGTGGCGGATTAGTGGCCCGGTGGACAAGGAGTCGGTGCAATATGATGCATCTGCGCTCACGCTCAAGTTTGACATGACGGAAGATGGCCACCGGCTGCCGGTTGTTTATCATGACGTCATGCCGGACCTGCTCATGAAAAGCACCAGCGTCATCGTCGAAGGTCGTATCGACCAATCCGGGGTGTTCGAAGCAAGCAGCATCTTGGTGAAGTGCCCATCCAAGTACGAATCCCAATTGGATGCTGGACAGGAAGTTCCGCCCGATCACACGGGGAGCGCCTCTTGATCATCACCATCATAGGGTAGCTGCCCTCATTGACACGTTTTTCAAAACCTTGAACTCATCGGCGGGAGGGGCAGGAACTACCCGCCGGAGACCACACATTGTACTAGAGGGAGACACTTTTCATGGCAAATGTTGGTCATGTTGCGTTATTGTTGAGCCTGGGCCTGGCGGCCTACGCATCCGTGGCTACTTTCCTGGGAGCGAAACAAAAACTACCTGAACTTTGGAAAAGCGGTCGTCATGCAAGTTGGGCGGTTCTGGCCATGACCTCCATCGCCGTCGTCGCTCTGGGGTATGCCTTGTTGAGCCACGACTTTAGTATTCGCTACGTAGCCGAACACAGCAACCGGGACATGCCCCTGTTCTACACGTTGACCGCTTTGTGGGGGGGGCAAGCCGGCTCCTTACTCTTCTGGGCATGGCTCCTCAGCCTGTTTAGCGCAATCGTTCTTTGGCAGCACCGCAACGATTATCCGGAACTTATGCCCCTCGTTGCTTCCACACTCATGGCCGTAGAAAGTTTTTTCCTGATTGTGCTGAACTTCGAAGCGAATCCCTTCCAGCAACTTAGCTTCCTCCCGGCTGACGGGCAGGGACTCAACCCCCTTCTCCAAAATCCGGGAATGGTCATGCACCCGCCGACCCTGTACGCCGGCTTTGTCGGTTTCACCGTCCCCTTTGCCTTTGCCATCGCTGCCCTCGCCTCGGGGCGGGTCGGCGCCGGCTGGATTCGCCTGACCCGGCGCTGGACACTGATTGCGTGGCTCTTTCTCAGCCTGGGCATTTTGCTGGGAGCCAACTGGGCTTATAACGAACTGGGATGGGGCGGCTATTGGGCATGGGATCCCGTCGAGAATGCCTCCTTCATGCCGTGGCTCACCGGTACGGCGTTCCTCCACTCCGTCATGATCCAGGAACACCGGGGCATGTTGAAGGTATGGAACTTCATCCTGATTTTACTGACCTTCACCCTGGCCCTCTTTGGCACATTTCTGACGCGCAGCGGCGTGATCGACTCGGTACACGCCTTTGCGACATCGAACATTGGCACCTATTTTCTGGCCTTCATCGCCCTGGTGCTCCTGGGCACACTGGCCCTCCTTTATGAACGGTGGGACGACCTAAAGAGTGACAATACCCTCGATTCGATGGTCTCACGCGAATCGGCGTTTCTCCTTAACAACATTGTGTTTGTGGGTGCCGCCTTTGCGGTCTTTTGTGGAACGGTGTACCCGGTGGTCAGCGAATTGGTGACCGGAAGCAAAATTGTGGTCGGCCCCCCCTTCTTCAATCGCGTAGAAGGCCCCATCTTCCTGGTCATGGTGATTCTAATGGGCGTGGCCCCCTTGCTCCCTTGGCGGCGCGCTTCCCGCGAACACTTGATGAGGAACTTTCTCGTTCCTCTGATCCTGTCATTGGTGGCCGGTCTCCTGCTGACCCTGCTGGGCACGCGTGAGGTTTGGGCTGTGGTAGCGTTTTCTGTTACCTTCTTCGTGGCTTTGACCATTCTCATCGAGTATTACCGGGGCACGCGGGCCCAGATCAAGCGGTCGGGCGACAACCCTGTGCGAGCACTCTACACACTCGTCCAAAAGAACCGGCGGCGGTATGGCGGCTACGTCATCCACCTGGGTGTCGTACTCATGGCTGTGGGCATCGTTGGGTCAACTTTCTACCGGGTCGAGTCCGAAGCCACACTGGCACAAGGCGAGAGCATGAGCGTCGGCAACTATCTGCTACAATTCGACCAATTTGCAAGCTACCCCACCCAAAATATGCAAGTCCATGCAGCCACCGTAACAATTTACGAAAACGGCCGGTATCTGGGGCAGGTCGTTCCGGAAAAGAACCTGTACATTGCCTCCAGCCAACCGATGACCGAGGTTGCCATCCGCACCACGGCAAAAGAGGATCTGTACGTTATCCTGGCCGGTTGGAGCAATAAAGGAAACAACGTCACCTTGAAAGTGTTCATCAACCCCCTGGTCGTCTGGCTGTGGATTGGTGGCGCCATACTGATCCTGGGCACCCTCGTCGCCCTGTGGCCTGACCCACGGGAAGAGCGCGTTTTGGCTCGCATTCGCTCGCGGGAGTTGGCCTGGGAGACTGTACGGTAATTACGAACCGATGACAACATCGACAAGATCAACGATTGCAGATAAACAATCGAATTCGAGAACGAGGCCATCATGATATTTTCCATTGCCATTGCGCTTTTGCTTGCATCGGTTGCAATCGGCTTTGTGGCGCTGCCACTTGTGCGCCGAGAAGAAATCTCCGGCGAGAATAGCCTGGCGGCGATAAATCCAGCGCTGGAAGAACTCCTGTTTGATCGAGAAGTTACCTATGCGGCAATCAAAGACCTTGAGTTTGATCACACGATGGGCAAGTTGTCTCAGGAAGATTACCAGAGACTTGATCACCAATATCGTGCGCGCGCCGTGAACATCCTCAAAGAGCTCGAAGAAGTGGAACATGTCCCCACCGATGAAGAGCTGGACCAATGGATCGAGGAAGCCGTGCGCATGGTAGAAAGTGGCCACACAGCGGCTCAGGGATCAGGAAGAGGCGGGGGCAAAAGCGCTCGCCAGGCCACTCCGCCTTCCAAGAAACGCATCACCTCTTCGGCACAATGTCCGGAATGTGGGCGGCCCTACGGAGCCGGAGACCGCTTTTGTTCCGCCTGTGGGGGGACTTTGCTACCTCTCTGCTCTGCCTGCGGCGGCACATCAGAGCACAACGCGCGATATTGTACGCAGTGCGGTACGGAGCTGACCATCGCATGATTAAGGTCGTCAACCTGATAAAATCTTTCGGCACACAGACGGCCCTGCGGGGCATCAACCTTTCGGTAGCGGAAGGGGACTTCCTCACACTCTTTGGCCCAAACGGCGCTGGAAAAACCACTTTGATCCGCATTCTTGCCGGCATCAGCCGGCCTACCGCCGGCAAAGTGCTGCTCAACGACATTGAATTGTCACCTTCCTGGTCGGATGCGCGGCGACACATCGGCCTGGTTTCTCACCATTCCTATCTTTATCCAGATCTCACGGCAGAAGAGAATCTACGCTTCTACGGCCGCATGTACGATGTGCCCAATCTCATGGAACGCATCCACGAACTGGTAGGCTCTGTGGGATTGTTGCCCCGTCTGCACGATCCGATACGCGACTATTCCCGAGGTATGCAACAGCGGCTATCTATTGCCCGCGCCTTGTTGCACGACCCGTTACTATTGCTGCTGGACGAACCTTATACGGGCCTTGACCAGGCTGCCTCCGATAATCTACGGGACATCCTTACCACAACGACCCAGACAGGACGTACCGTCTTGATGACCACACACAATCTAGCTCGCGGATTGTCCCATTGCAATCGTGTCGCTATCGTAAACAAAGGACGAATTGTTCTTGACGAAGCCCGGCAAGCGCTAAGTGCCAAAGAATGGCAGGAAGCCTACCTTGAAAACGTGGGAGCTACGCATTGAGGAACTACATCGCCAAGATTGTCACGATTGTTTGGAAGGACGTGGCCGCAGAACTGCGTACGAAGGAAGCCATCAGCTCCATGTTTGTATTTGCCCTCCTGACCATCGTCATCTTCAACTTTGCCTTGGAATTGACGCCGGTCAACACCGCACATGTAGCCCCGGGAATCTTGTGGGTGACTTTCACCTTTGCCGGAATCTTGGGGTTGAACCGGTCCTTCCTACGCGAAAAAGATCAAGGTTGCCTGGAAGGGCTGATGATGACACCGGTGGATCGCAGTGCCCTTTACTTTGGCAAGCTCCTGGCAAACTGGCTCTTCATTTCCATCATAGAGGCCATCTCTCTGCCGCTATTTGGTGTGTTCTTCAACCTGTCTGTTCTGCGATGGCCCATCTTGCCCATCACACTCTTGGGCACGCTGGGGTTCACAGCCGTAGGAACGATTTTTGCGGCGATGGCCGTCAACACACGCCTGCGCGATGTACTGTTGCCGATCATGCTGTTCCCGATTGTCGTGCCCGTCATCATTGCCGCCGTCAAATCGACCGGCGCCGTGTTTGCCAACAGGCCATTGGGAGAAATCAGCCAATGGTTCCAACTGATGATCGCCTTTGATTTGATTTTCACAACAGTGTCATTCATGCTCTTCGAGTACGTGTTGGAAACATAATGAGTTCAGGAGAAAAGAGAAAGAGAAATGGAACATCGGCTTGATCGCATAGGCAGAATCCTGTTTTGGGTCGTACCCCCTCTTATGGTAGCGGCTCTTTTCGCCGCATTTATCTATGCACCGACAGAAATCGTCATGGGGAACGTGCAACGTATCTTTTACTTTCACGTCCCTTCGGCCTGGGTATCCTTCCTGGCATTTCTTGTGACCTGCGTGTACAGCATCGCCTACTTGAGAAGCAAGAATCGTCGTCACGATGCCATTGCCCTTAGCTCGGTAGAGATTGGCATTGTCTTCACCACCATTGCCATTATCACCGGGTCGTTATGGGCCCGACCCGTCTGGAATACCTGGTGGACGTGGGACCCCCGTCTCAGCACCATGCTGATCCTTTGGTTGATCTACGTAGCCTATCTCATGCTTCGTGGAGCGATTGAAGACGAGGAACAGCGGGCACGCTTCTCTGCGGTGCTGGGGATCATTGGCTTCCTGGATGTTCCCATCGTCTTCATGGCCATCCGTTGGTGGCGCACGATTCATCCGGTGCTCATTGGCTCTGCTTCCGCTGATGCCAAAGGACAGTTCAACATGGAGCCACAGATGGTCGTGGCTCTCCTCCTTGGCATAACTACTTTTACACTGCTCTATTGGATGCTACTTGCGCGCCGCGTTAGCTTAGAAGAAACCACGGACCGTGTGGCTCAGATTAAGAAAACCCTCGCGGACCGTGAAGCAGATTAAGGAGAGATGAGATGATCTACCTTTTCAGCGCTTACACAGTTATTTGGCTGGCGCTCTTTTTCTACTTGTTCACTATCTCGCGCCGGCAACGTGACTTGGAACGGGACATAGACATTCTGCAACAAGTACTCGAGAGCGAGAATTCCTGAGCCCTGGCCACAACTAGAGACGGCGTTCCCAAGCCGTATGGGGTCGCCATTTCGTGACCGCGCCTACGCTTCCTCGTCACCGTGACGGTCTCGCCAGAGCATCGCGGCGACGAGGGCCAGCCCGAGCAGCGAAATCCCCCATGCTCCTTTGCGCAACGGCGTATCGGTGAAGCGGAGCGAAAGAATGTGCCGGCCGGCCGGCACCTCCACTTCCATCAGGCCGAGCGGGGGCACGCGGCGAATGGCAACTTCCTGCCCATCCACCCACGCCTTCCAACCAGGATAGTCATAAATGAGTACGCGCGCAGGCGTACCGTTCGGCGACCGCACATCCGCAGCCAGTGACGAACCTCGATAGCGGGTCAGCGTGACCTGCGCTTCCGGCGACAGCGCCACGATTTTTTGTGGCACCTCGCCGGCCTCCATCTGCGCCTCCACAGGAGATGTGCGGGGTTGCTCCTGCGACCAGGACATCATACCCACCATATCCAGGTGCTGCCGCTCGAAATCGAGGAAAACACGCGGGGTCTCTTGGCGTGCGTTCGGTGGCGTGTACTGCGGCTCGGTGTATGGATGGGCGGCCACAACAACAATCATGGCCAACGCCGCGATTGCCACGCCCTCCTCGCGCCGGTCCGTGAGCAGCCAAGTGTCCGCTGCGATGCCCCCCAGCAAGGCCACACACACACCGACCGGTGCCAGCAGTCGCCACGGAAACTGGATCAACGCGGCCAGCGGAAACGCGGCCCAAATCGGGCCGGCGATGGGAAGCATAGCCACGACCAATCCCGCGCCCAGCAAGCCAAAGAAGGCAACCTCCAAGCGCAAACTCTTGCGTACCTGGGGCCAGCCAATCAACAAGAGCAACACCAGGGCCACCGCAACCAACCCGATCTGGAAGCTCATACGGTCACCCGGCCCGGCCACCGAATAGCCGAAGCCCCAGAACGAAGAAATTAGCTGCCCAGGATACACGAAGTGCAAGCGAAAGTTATAGCCGGGGGCTGTCCATTGAGCAATCTTGATGTACCGTTGCTCGACCAGATTCGGCAGCCAGAAGACAGCGCTGAGCGCCAGTCCAAGGAGGCCGGCCAGGGCTGCCCAGCCGAAGAGCGAGCGCCGCGATTGCCGCGCGGGCCGGCCGGCGATGAGCGCCAGTCCGTAGAGGGCGACGATCGCTGTGAAGATCAACGCAGTGACATTGTGAGTCAGAACGAGCGCCCCATAGCTGGCGGCGGCATACGCAGCACGCCGGGGCGAGGGGCGTAGCAGCAGGTCATGGAATGTGAGGAGCAGCAAGGGAAGCAGCACGAGGGCAAACGATTCGGCCAGCGCTGCCCGCACGTACACATCGACAAAATGGTACGGCAAATATGTGTAAAGCAGGCCGGCGAGCAAGGCCCCATTTCGCCCCACGTAGCGGCGAGCCAAGTGGTACATGGCCAGCCCCCCCATCACGAAGCCAAGCGCGAACGTTGCTTTGGTTGCCGCACTGGCCCCCAATCCAACCAGGCGGAACGCTTCGGTCACATAGAAGACCAGCGGCGAGTAGAAAACAAACAGTGGGTAGCCATACCCAAAAGCGATGTCGGGACTCCAGCGGGGCAGCAGATAGCCATCCAGCACACCACTGTGGAACTCCATCGGGAAAAAGAGGGCATGACGGGCATCGTGCGCTTGCAAGAAAAAGTTAGGGGTGAGTAGCGAAGCCCAGGCAAACAAAGACAGCATGAGCAGTAGAATAGCGTGCCAATCCAGTTTGGTGTTAGGTTCTGGCCTTTTGAGTACGTCCCTGCTCCTTCGTTTCGTTGATGATGCGCCGCACTACCTGCTCAAATTATACGCGAGAATGCAGCATGAGGCAAATCTGCTTTTTGCCACGAATACCGCGAATTCTTGTTACTACTCAGCCTTCGTTGCAATAAATAGGACGCAGATGAAGACGATCTTTTCTGATTTATTTGTTTTATCTGCGGGTATTTGCGTGAAGTCTGCGTTATCAGCGTCCCATTTTCCCAAGGCTGAACAGTTACTTTTGTATCTTCTCAATAATTCGGGGTGAGCAGAACGTCATGCCCCCCTACCCCCCCAACTTTGGGGGAATGTGCTCCCCCAGAATTGGGGGCCGGGGGGCGTTCCCCAAGTTATTGGGAAGATACTTACTTTTCGTGTAAATTCGTGGCAGATTCAAGGAGGTGCTGAACAGTTACATGGCACAAACAGGGAACGCCACGATGCTGGGGAATCGTAACTACTTTGACAATGTCACATTTCCTTGCACGGCGGTTGAAACCGCGTGCTACCGGTGGCGAAGGCACCTGCGTGGCCTCGTTTAGCTGCCGCAGGGCAGCTTCGCCCCACGTAGCCGCGAATTCATTCGCCAGGCGTTCGAATGTGACATTGTCA
>JAADHH010000110.1 GCA_013151955.1 Chloroflexota bacterium | reverse complement strand
AGCAAATTGCGGGCCATGATGCCCTGGCTCGGGAAGAAGTAGGGCGCGGAGCGTGATGCGGAGGGCGTGATGCGTGACACGTAAAACGTAACACGCTATACGTTTCACGTCTTCACGTTTTACATGACACTTGACATCTGATGACGACTGGCATCTGACGACTGGCATCTGACGACTGACGACTGACGACTGGCATCTGACATCTGGCTACTGAAAGGAGGTGATCCGGCGTGTCGGACGATGGACTTAGCGACCTTACCGATCTTGTTGACCTTGCAAACCTGTTGATTCGCGATGAAACCGTACACGAAAGGAGACACCTCTCATGGAATCTGACGTTCGTTCCAGTAAAGATACTGTACTGATTTTCGATACGACCCTGCGCGATGGGGAGCAATCCCCCGGTGCTACGCTGCACACGCAGGAGAAGATCGAGATCGCCCGTCAACTGGCTCGCCTGGGCGTGGACATCATCGAGGCCGGGTTCCCGGCCGCGTCCCCCGGCGACCTGGAGGCGGTGCAACGCGTGGCCAGCACCGTCGGTACGCCCGATGGCCCGGCCATCGCCGGCCTGGCCCGTGCCGTAAAACGGGACATTGACAAGGCTTGGGAAGCCGTACAGCCGGCGGCAAAACCGCGCATTCACACCTTCCTGGCTACGTCCGACATTCATGTCCAGCACAAGCTGCGCATGACTCGCCGGGAAGTGGTGGAGCGCGTGGGCGAGATGGTCGCTCATGCCAAGCAGTATTGCGACGATGTAGAATTCTCGCCGGAGGACGCCGGCCGTTCCGACCCCGAATTCCTGTACGAGGTGCTGGATGTGGCCATTCGTGCCGGCGCGACCACGTTGAATATCCCGGACACCGTCGGGTACACCATGCCGGCGGAGTTCGGCCAACTGATTCGCGACATCATCGCCAACGCGATCGGCGGTCGCGATGTGGTCATTTCGGTACACACGCACAACGATTTGGGGCTGGCTACCGCCAACGCCCTGGCCGGCGTGCTGAACGGCGCGCGGCAGGTGGAATGCACGATCAATGGCATTGGCGAACGGGCCGGCAACTGTTCGCTGGAAGAAGTGGTCATGGCCCTCTACACGCGCCACCCCTTCTTCAACCTGCGCACGAACATCGTTCATCAGGAGATTCACCGTACCAGCGACATGGTGTCCCGCTACACCGGCATGGTCATCCAGCCGAACAAGGCCATCGTGGGGGCCAACGCCTTTGCGCACGAAGCCGGCATTCACCAGGATGGCGTGCTGAAGCACAAACGCACCTACGAAATCATGGATGCGCAGACCATCGGCCTGGCGCAGAGCAAGTTGGTGTTGGGCAAACACTCCGGTCGCCACGCCTTCCGCATTCGGCTGGAAGAGATGGGCTATGAACTGGAGGGCGAAAAGCTCAACGAGGTCTTTGCACGCTTCAAACGGCTGGCCGACAAGAAGAAGGATGTCACCGACGCCGACATCGAGGCCATCGTCGCCGACGAAGTCTACCAGCCGCCGGAGACGTACCGGCTCGATCACGTACAGGTTTCCTGCGGAGACCACAGCATTCCCACGGCCACCGTTCGCCTGGTCAAGGACGACGATACCGTCATTACCGACGCCAGCCTGGGAACCGGCCCGGTGGATGCGATTTACCAGGCCATCAACCGGGTCGTGCAGGTGCCGAACAAGCTGATCGAGTTTTCCGTGCAGGCCGTGACCGAAGGGATAGACGCCGTGGGCGATGTGACGGTGCGCATTGAATCGGAAGAACCGGTCGGCACGGAGATATCGGCAACGACGGAGCGCCGCGGGCGTCGCATTTTCAGCGGTCGCGGGGCCGACACCGACATCGTCGTCGCCAGCGCGAAGGCCTACATGCAGGCCCTGAACAAGTTGCTGGCTGCGAATGGTCAGACCTGACAGATTTTGAAACCGGTCTGGTTGCCGGTGCGAGCGGAGCTTGGGGACAAAGAAAAAATCGGGGGCCGCTGGTGCGGAACGACCCGCTTAACGTCCGGTGGTGTGCCGGGGGGATCGGCGGGTCACCCGATTCTTGAATATATCATGCCACAAACAGGTAAAAACGACAAGTGTTTGTGTGACAAGAGGGTCGCCAACTTTCCAAAAGTTGGCAACCTTCATCAGGAAAATCTGACGAGTTTTGCTAAATTATACAAGGAGAAAAAATCATGAAAGGTAACGAAAAAGTAGTTGAAACATTGAATGCCCTTTTGGCCGATGAGTTGACGGCGATCAACCAATATATGGTGCATTCGGAGATGTGTGCCGACTGGATGTACGAGGAGCTTCATAAGGCCATCGAGAGGCGGGCGATCACGGAAATGAAACACGCCGAAAAGCTGATTGGGCGGATCCTCTTTCTGGAGGGCAAGCCGATTGTCAGCAGCCTGGGCAAGATATCCATTGGCCCTGACGTGGAAGCCCAGCACAGGAACGACTTAATGGCAGAGGAGGGCGCGGTGAAAGCGTACAACGATGCCATTCGCCAGGCTGTTGGCGCTGGCGACAACGGTACGCGTGAACTGCTTGAGTCGATCCTCGCGGATGAAGAAGAACACCTGGATTGGCTTGAAGCGCAGCTTGACCAGATTGCGCAGATGGGCATTCAGAACTATTTGGTGGAGCAGGTCGGTTAGATTACGCCTGAATCCCTGAATCATGGTTGATAGACATTTCGATGCACCACCAAGGACGAAAACCGCGTTGAGCGTTGGGCGGGGAGCGTTGAGCGTCGGAAGCCCCCCCGGCCCCCCAACTTTGGGGAGAGTCGGATGGTTCCCCCCAGGATTGGGGGGCTAGGGGGGGCGGAAAGCCATCTATTTTCATAACAGTCGGTGCGAGTTTCGAGGAGAGAAAAAAATGAAGTTCCAGGTGGTGCTTGAGCCGAGCGATGAAGGGGGGTATACAGTCTATGTGCCTGCACTTCCTGGCTGTATTAGCGAGGGAGAATCAGTTGAGGACGCATTGGTTAACATTCAAGAAGCCATAGACCTCTATTTGGAGCCGGTGGAAGATGACTGTCTGTCACATTTTTGCGTTTGGGACAGGGCGACTCACAGTAGGGGCAAGGCATTCCCCAAAGCTGTTTCCATGGCAACGCACCGTAGGGAAGCTAACTCCTGTGGGCAAGGCTAGTTGGTGCGGGGAATGCCTTGCCCCTACACGCTGGAATAGTGCGTTTTAACGCACTTCGCAGTCTCAGCAGTCTCAGGCGGCGAATTAATTCGTCGCTTGGTGGCTCTCACATATCTTGAAGCAGGCTCGACTGGATGTCGAGGAATTTCTGGATTTGTTGTAAGTTGCGTAAGACCGGACAGGTTTTCAAAACCTGTCCGGTCTGGCTCGATCCATAAGCTAAAGGAGAACGAACACGTATGCCACAAACGATGGTCCAAAAGATATTGGCTGCCCACGCCGGCCGTGAACGTGTTGAGCCGGGTGAGCTGGTTGATGTGCCCGTAGACGTTGTGCTGGCGAACGACATCACCGCCCCCATTGCCATTGATGCCTTCAATCGACTGGGGGCGGGCGAGGTGTTCAACGCCGACCGGATCATGCTGGTCCCCGACCACTTCGCCCCCAACAAAGACATCAAGGCTGCGGAGCAAAATCGTACCCTGCGGCTGTTCACCCGCGAACAGGAGCTGACGAACAAGTTCGTCGAAGGCCGTGCGGGCATCGAGCACGTCATGTTGCCGGAGCGGGGCCTGGTGCTCCCCGGCGACATCGTCATCGGCGGCGACAGCCACACCTGCACCTACGGCGCGCTCGGTGCGCTGGCCACCGGTATGGGCTCGACCGACATTGGCGTGGCCATGGCCACCGGTCGCACCTGGATGCGCGTGCCCGAAACGATGCGGTTCGTCTATCGCGGCGAGCTGCCCCGCTGGGTCACCGGCAAGGACTTGATCCTGCACACGATCGGCGAGATCGGCAGCGACGGCGCGCTCTATCGGGCGATGGAGTTTGGTGGCGAAGCCATCACTCAGCTCAATATGGAACAGCGCCTGACGATCACCAACATGGTCATCGAGGCGGGAGGCAAGTGCGGCTTCGTGGAGGCGGACGCCGTGACGAGGGCATACGTCGAGGAACGGGCTACGCGCCCGTACAAGGTGTACCATGCCGACGAAGGGGCTGCGTACCACGCCCTGTACGAGTTCGACGTGAGCGATATGGAGCCGCAAATCGCCTGTCCCTACTCGCCGGCGAACGTCAAGCCCCTCAGCCAGGTGAAGCCGGTCGCGGTGGACCAGGTCTTCATCGGCTCCTGCACGAATGGTCGCTTGAGCGACCTGGCCGTGGCCGCCGATCTGCTCGAGGGCCGGCCGGTGGCCGAAAACGTGCGTTGTATCGTCATCCCCGGCAGCCAGCGCGTCTTCCTGGACGCCCTGAAGCTGGGCTATTTGCAGACGTTCACCGAAGCCGGTTGCGTGGTCAGCACATCTACCTGCGGCCCCTGTTTGGGCGGCTACATGGGTGTGTTGGCGGCGGGGGAAGTTTGCGTTTCTACCAGCAACCGAAATTTTCGGGGACGCATGGGCCACCGCGATGCCCAGGTCTACCTGGCGAACCCGGCCGTAGCCGCGTCCAGCGCAATCCTGGGACGCATTGGCGGACCGGAAGAGGTGGCGTAGGCGTGGAGCGTGGAGTGTGGAGCGACGCATCGCGCCTTACGCAACACGCAACACGCATTACGCATTACGTTTCACGCATCACGCAGTGCCGCAATCCAAAATCCGAGTATCTTCTCAATAACCTGGGGAACGCCCCCGGCCCCCAATTCTGGGGGAGCACATTCCCCCCAAAGTTGGGGGGTTAGGGGGGCACGACGGTCTACTCACCCCGAATTATTGAGAAGATACAAATCCGAAATCTAAAATCGGAAAGGGAGATGATCATGACCCAATCAATTGCGCCGCAAGCAGCAGAACGCTTTGAGCCAGACTGCATGCCTGACCGTGCCGTACAGGGAAACGGCACAGAGGTTCCCTGGGCAGCACACTTCTTTGTGCAGGGGAACGATGCTGCCGTGCCGCTGGATAGCCGGACGCTTCCCCCCCGCTTGGAGGGAGAGATGGAAGCGGTCATCTGGACGATGGCGCAGACCATGTCCGTCTACAACCCGTAGAGAAAGCAGTGCGCGGCAGGCAGCGTGAAGCGACTCTAGAACGATAAATGCAGAATGATGAACGGCGTGAAACGTAATCCGTAATCCGTAATCCGTACTGCGTAAGGCTTTCGTGGGGGAGCCATCACGCATCACGAATTACG
This sequence comes from Chloroflexota bacterium, assembly GCA_013151955.1. Lineage (GTDB taxonomy): Bacteria > Chloroflexota > Anaerolineae > Ardenticatenales > JAADHH01 > JAADHH01. The sequence continues at coordinate 5,788 of JAADHH010000110.1, read as the reverse complement.
CAGTACGCAACACGCAACACGCACTCGCCCACTTGCCAAATTATAAGAGGAGAACGATGAAACTGACTGGAACTGCCTGGAGATACGGCGACAATGTAGACACGGATGTGATCATTCCGGCTCGCTATTTGAATGTATCGGACCCGCAGGAGTTGGCCGAACATTGCATGGAAGACCTGGACGAGACCTTTGCCACAAGTGTTCAGTCAGGAGACATGATCGTGGCCGGCACCAATTTCGGCAGCGGGTCGAGTCGCGAGCATGCGCCGATCGCTATCAAGGCCGCCGGCGTGAGCTGCGTTGTTGCCGAAGGGTTCGCCCGCATCTTTTACCGCAATGCGTTCAACATCGGCCTGCCCATCCTGGAATGTCCGGAGGCCGTAGCGGGCACGAGCAAACATGACCGCCTGGAGGTGGAGCCGGAAAGTGGCGTGATTCGCAACCTGACCACCGGCGAGACATTCCACGCACAGCCGATCCCGGATTTCATGCTGGACATTATCCGCGCCGGTGGACTGGTTCCGTACACACGGCAGCGGTTGGCGGCGGTTGGCAGTTGAAGGGGGGAAGAAACTTACCGCCCTATTGACCTGTGCACAGTACGTGTCGTGGCACTTCACAATCATCTACAGGAGGAACACTCTATGGTCCGGGGGTTCTTGCTCGACTTGGATGGAACGGTATACGACGGGGGGCAGCCGATCCCCGGCGCACCGGAGGCCATCGTGCGCTTGAAGCAGATGGGCTATGCCCTCCGTTTCGTGACGAACACGACGAGCCGCGACCGGGCCGCGCTGGTAGATAAGCTAAACGGCATGGGGGTGACGGTAACGGTGAACGACATCTTTGCCCCGCCGTATGCAGCCGCCCGTTATCTGCGTAAAGAGCAGGCCAGTGCCATGCTCCTGCTGACCGAGAGTGCCCGGCAGGAGTTCGGCGATGTGCCAACAGGGGGAGACCGGCCCGATACTGTGGTCGTGGGCGACATGGGCGAACAGTGGACCTTCGCTGCTTTCAACCGTGCTTTCCGCGCCCTGATGGATGGAGCGGGGCTGATCGCCTTGGGCATGAGCCGCTACTGGCGTACGGCGGATGGAAAGTTGTCGCTCGACACCGGCCCGTTTGTCGCTGCATTGCAATTTGCCAGTGGCGTGGAGCCAATCGTGCTGGGCAAGCCGGCGCTCCCCTTCTTCGAGATGGCCCGGCTTGACTTGGGGTTGGAACCGGACGAGATCGCCATGGTCGGAGACGACATCGAGGGGGACGTGGGGGGCGCGCAGCGTGCCGGCATGACCGGTATTTTGGTACGCACCGGCAAATTCCGTGAAGCAGACTTGCGCGGCGAAGTGAGGCCGGACATGATACTGGACTCGTTGGCAGAATTGCCGGCGGCGGTTGCGACCGGCAGCCCCCCCAGCCCCCCAACTTTGGGGGGAGCGGAGTAGTTCCCCCCAGGATTGGGGGGTAGGGGGCGATGATCTGACAACTGACCACTATTTGCAAGGCAAGTATTTTCAAAAAGGATAATACAACAATGCAAGCAAGAATTGCCGTTTTGCCCGGCGATGGAATTGGGCCGGAAGTGACCCGCGAGGGGGTCAAGGTTTTGCAGCGCGTGGCCGAACTGTTCGGACATGATTTTGCTTTCGAGGAGGCGATGGTCGGCGGATGTGCCATTGATGCCGCCGGCACACCCCTGACGGATGAGACATTGGAGATGTGTCGCCGGTGCGACGCAATCTTGCTCGGCGCGGTCGGCGGCCCAAAATGGAGCGATCCCAACGCTCCGGTGCGTCCCGAACAGGGCCTCTTGCGCCTGCGCAAAGCGTTCGATTTGTTCGCCAACCTGCGACCGGTCAAGTTGTCCCCCTTCTTGCGCGCTTCGTCGCCGCTGCGGGATGATTTGCTCGATGGGGTAGACCTGCTGGTAGTGCGTGAATTAACCGGCGGCCTCTACTTCGGGCCGATGCACCATGAGGGCGAAGGGCGGGACGAACAAGCCTACGATACCATGCTCTACCATGCCTGGGAAGTCGAACGCGTGGTGCGTTTGGCTTGCAATCTGGCCAAAGGCCGCCGGGGCTGGCTCACTTCGGTGGACAAAGCGAACGTGTTGGAAAGTTCACGGCTGTGGCGTCGTGTCACCGAACGGGTGATGCGAGAGATGGAAACTGAGGTAGAGTTGGAGCACCTGCTGGTAGATGCCTGCGCCATGCACCTGCTGCGCCGGCCAGCCGACTTCGATGTCATCGTCACCGCCAATCTGTTCGGTGACATTCTCACCGACGAGGCCTCGATGCTTGCCGGTTCGTTGGGCTTGTTGCCCTCCGCTTCAATTGGTGAGGGCACGTTTGGCCTGTACGAGCCGGTACATGGTTCCGCGCCCGACATCGCCGGTCAGGGGGTGGCTAACCCGCTGGCCACGATTCTCAGTGCGGCAATGCTGCTGCGCCACTCGCTCGGCCTCGAAGCCGAGGCGCAGGTCGTGGAACAGGCCGTGGAATCTACCCTGGAGGCCGGTTACCGTACGGCCGATCTGGGTCCGGGCCGGCACGTCAGCACAGAGGAGATGGGAAGAGCCGTTGTGGAGCGAATCAGTGTTTGAGATGTATTGCATTGCCAATGCTCGATTGACGATTACTGGAGGTTCCTAATGTCCGTTGAATTGTACGATACAACGTTACGTGATGGCACACAGGCCGAAGGCATCTCTCTTTCGGTCGAAGACAAACTGAAGATTACCCGTAAGCTGGATGAACTGGGTGTCCATTACATCGAGGGTGGCTGGCCTGGATCGAATCCCAAGGATGTGGAGTATTTCGCGCGCGTGCAGGAGATGCCGTTGCAAAATGCACTGCTGTGTGCATTTAGCTATACCGGAAGGGCCGGCCTGCGGGTGGACGAGGATACGAACCTGGCCATGCTCCTTGGTGCGCGTACGCCTGTGGTGACGATTGTTGGAAAGTCCTGGGATTTGCACGTGACGGAAGTATTGCGTGTGAGCGAGGACCAGAATCTGAAAATGATCGAAGAGACGATCGCCTATCTGCGTAGTAAGGGCCGGCGGGTCATCTATGATGCCGAACATTTCTTTGATGGCTACCACGCGAATCCTGAGTATGCCATGCGTACCCTGGAGGCAGCAGTGAACGGTGGCGCAGAGACCCTCGTCTTGTGCGACACCAATGGTGGATCGCTTCCCTGGGACATCGAAGATTTGACCCGCATGGTGTGCAAGGAACTGAATGTGCCGGTCGGCATTCATGCCCACAACGACAGCGAACTTGCGGTGGCTAACTCGCTGGCGGCCGTGCGCGGCGGGGCCGTTCAGGTGCAAGGTACAATCAACGGTTATGGCGAGCGTGTCGGCAATGCGAATCTGGTCTCCATTGCCGCCGATCTCAAGTTGAAGATGGGCATTGACTGCCTGTCCGAGGAGCAGGTGCGCAGCTTGACCGAGGTCGCCCACTACGTGAGTGAGGTCGCCAACCTGGCACCGGATAGCCGGCAGCCCTTCGTTGGCGCCAGCGCATTCGCTCATAAAGGGGGCATCCACGCCGACGCAACGGTTAAGTGTCGCGAGAGCTACCAGCATATTGATCCGGAACAGGTCGGCAACCATACCCGCGTGCTCATCTCTGAACTCTCTGGCAAGGGCAACGTTCTTTACAAGGTGGGTGAGCTGGACCTGGGCATGGAGGTCAGCAAGGAGGAGGCTCGCCAATTGGTGCAGCAGATCAAGGATTTGGAAAGCAAAGGCTTCGTCTTCGAAGGCGCCGAGGGGTCCGCGGAACTTTTGCTTCGCCGCAACCGGGCCGACTACGAGCCCCCCTTTGAACTGATTGACTTCATGGTTGTTGTGGAGCACCGGCAAGGACGCGACATGTTGTCGGAAGCCACCGTGAAGGTGCGTGTAGGCGACGAGATCAAGCACACGGCAGCGGAGGGGAACGGTCCGGTGAATGCTCTGGATGCCGCGTTGCGCAAAGCTCTGCTGCGCTTCTATCCCAAGCTGGAGAACGTGCAACTGGAAGATTACAAGGTGCGTATCCTGGATGGTGACGCTGCTACTGCTGCCAAGACGCGTGTGCTGATTGACAGCTCGATTGGCCAGCGTCGTTGGGGTACGGTGGGGAGTTCAGCCAACATTATCGAGGCCAGTTGGCAGGCCCTACGTGACAGTTTTGAGTACGCATTGCTGAACGGAGACTGACGAGTCCGCCTATGGGGCGCGAGAAACTCTACCGGGCAGAGGCCGTGGTCCTTCACCGCCAGGATATGGGCGAAGCAGACCGGCTGCTGGTCCTTTATACGCCCGATCACGGCAAGGTCCGCGTTATCGCCAAAGGGATACGCAAGCCGTCCAGCCGCAAGAGTGGTCACTTGGAACTGTTCGCACGCAGCCGGCTGCTCATCGCACGAGGTCGCAACCTGGACATCATTACACAGGCGGAACTGGTCGAGTCGTTCGAGGGGCTGCGCACAGACCTTTCCCGAATCAGTTACGCCTATCATGTCGCCGAGCTGCTGGACCGGTTTACCGATGAGGACATCGAGAACCGGCCACTATACGATTTTTTGTTGAGTACCTTGCAGTGGCTTGCCGAAAGCGAAAACCTCTCTCTGACCAGTCGCTATTTTGAGTTGCACTTGCTCGATTACGTCGGATACCGTCCGCAACTATTCCGGTGTGTTCAATGCAACGACGAGATTCAACCGGTCGAAAACTACCTGAGCGCCGAGGAGGGGGGGGTGCTTTGTCCGCGCTGTGGTGAGCATGTTCCGCGTACGCGCCCCCTTTCCATGCCCGTATTGAAAATTCTCCGCTTTTTGCAGACGTATGATTACCCCACTTGCCGGCGACTACAGTTGCGCGATGCCGTTTCCCGAGAACTGGAACTGGTGATGGAACTGCTTCTATCCCATTACCTCGAAGCGAGGCCTCGCTCCCTGGCCTTCATCCGGCAACTGCGTCGTGAGAGACAGTTGAAAAACAAGACGAAACATGGTACAATGTAGAGGAAGGAAGGTAGATAGAAAATAGAGAGATGAGACGATGAGCGCAGTACAACAACCTGCCATTCCGACCCCGATACGCAAACTGCGGCTGCCACGCCAGCGGCCGGCGGTCTACTACCCCGATTCGGACGGTAAACCCATGGCTGAAAACGACATCCAATACCAATCCATTGTAGACACCCATTTCGCCCTGGCCGAGTGGTACCGTCAGGAAGAAAACGTCTATGTCGGTGCCGATCTGCTGATCTATTATGTGGAAGGGGATCCGACGAAATCGGTAGCTCCGGACGTTTTCGTATCGTTGGGCGTGCCGGGTGGACATCGCTTCACCTATCTGATCTGGAAAGAGGGCAAGCCGCCCGATGTGGTATTCGAGATTGCTTCCCCGGGGACGTGGCGGGCGGATCTCACTACGAAGCGCCGGCTGTATGAGCGACTGGGGATCGAGGAATACATTTTGTTCGATCCGCAGGCGAAGTTTGTGCAGCCTGCTTTGCAAGGCTACCGGCTGGTCGAGGGGGCGTACGAACCGATGCCGTTGATGCCGGCGGGTCGGGGGAAAATGGGGTTGGTGAGCAGCGTGCTGGGCCTGGAGTTGTGGGCGAAGGTCAATGACGACGTGGAGGTGCCCTACGTGCTGCGCCTATATGATCCGGTGAGCGAAGCGTGGCTGCCTACGCCGGCATGGTCGGAAGCAGAGCGCCGTGCCGAAGCCGCTGCCCGTCGCGTGGAGGCTGCCGCGCGTCGCGCCGCCGAGGCCCACGTTGCA
>JAADHH010000033.1 GCA_013151955.1 Chloroflexota bacterium | reverse complement strand
AGGGGGAGGGGAACGAAGAGGATGAGGGGGGCAGTGCTATTTTCATGACAACGCAAACCTTTGCGTGCCCTGCGTCTTTGCGGTAGAATCCTTACCCTGCCCCCAGAATTGAAATACACCCTTTTTTAGATGCAGTGTATTGGACACTGGCGTTTTTTCATTCTTGCCACGGATTTTCAGTATCTTCTCAATAATCCGTGGTAGGGGCATGGTCTTGTGCCTGCCCCGTAGGGCAACCGCAAGGGATCGCCCCTACTTTTTGAGAAGATACGATTTTCACGGGAAAATCAGAAGAAACGGATGAAAATCTGTGGAAATCCGTGCCGGTAGGGACAGGGCATCCCTTTTCACCGGAAAAGATACGCGGCCACGTCTACCTCGGCAGACCGGGCGATACGACGATCGTTCCCAAGAGCAAGCGATCCTCCGCCGAAAATTTCCCCACAGCCGGCAACCTCTTTCCGCTTTTGTAATCGTACATGCCGGCCCACAACGAATATTTTCCAGGGCGGAGGTCGGGGGAAAGGGATAGCGTGTGCGTATCCGGCACCAGCTCCCCCGGCAGCCAACGGGTGGTCGGCGTATATCCGCCGCCGGGGTCGCCGTCATGTTGGCTTTGGGGGGCCGGAGAGTTTTCGCCGGTCAGGTGGACGAACACTTTATAATTGTTGGGCAAAGCCGAAAGCCCCATCCAGTAGAGAGTCACGTCCAGCTTGCCGGCCGGCTGAGCGGTCGCACGATCCACGCGATAGCCAACGAGCCGCACTTGCCCACCCCCCAACCTTCCGGCGACCGGAGAAACGGGCGGCGCAGACCGCCACGGGTGAAAGTGAACCACGATCACAAGGCCAATCAGAAGGAAGCCGGCAAGCGCGAACCGGATCGGCCAGCGATCCCGTTTCCAAATTCCCAGGCCGATTACCACGGCAATCGCCATCCACGAGGCTATCTTCCCCAACCGGCGGGGGGACGTTGTCCCGAAGCGCAGCAACACGCGGTGTGTACCGGCCGGCACGGTCGCGGTGACCAGGCCCAGCACACCGTTTGGCCGGACTTCGACCGGTTCACCATCCACCGTCGCCATCCAGCCGGGAAAATAGAATTGATGGATGGAGACAGGCTGGGGTGTCGATGCGGTCACGGTCAATTCTACCCCCAGAGGGAGAACGCGCTCCAGGTGTATGGCAGAGATGCCGCTCGCACCGGCAGCGACCGGGGCACCGGCAGCGGGACGGGGAATCGCCCAGCGCTCCTGGCGCACCCAACGGGGCAGGTATTCCGCCGTCCACGTCGCCCCGATTTGTTGATGTTGGTAGTCCTCGTCCCACATGCGCTGCACCGTCACCTGGTCGCTCCGAAGCGGCTCGCTGTCATACGGCAGCCGGGCCAATCCGGCATACCCCAGTGCCCCGGCGACGGCCAACCAAAGCAAAACGGTCGTCTGCCACCGGCCGGCAAGCTTTTGGGGCAGCAGGCCCACCACCCCACCGCTCACGAGAGCTGTGCCAAAGGCGGCCACGCTCATGAACCGCCAGGGATATTGCAACACTGCGAGTACCCGTTCCCCCGCTTGCCACACCGGTAACGAAGCTGTGGAAGCCAGAAACAGGGCGGCAAACGCAACGGCCAGGGCAAAGGACAGATGCAAAATAAAGTGAATCTTGCGCTGCCCCAAGCGACGGGCAGTGAGCACCATCCCGGCGACCCCGGCAACGGCCAGCAGAGCCTGCGCCAGCCCGATGGGATGGTCAGCAGCTACGACCTGATCCGGAAAATACCGGTAGAGGAGAAAAGGAGAAAGGATTCCCCCCAGCGGGGCGAGGTGATCCTGGTAGCCTTTGCCCCCAAAATCAAGCGCCAGGTGGACAAATTTGCTTTCGGCCAGCGCCGGCAGCCAGTAGAAGGCAGAGAGCGCCAACGAAAGCAGCAGCGCAGCCAAGATTCCGGGCCACGCGCCAACTCCGGTCGAAGCCGTGGCCTTCGCGCCTGGCCGTTCCGCAGTGGCGGAGAGGGCCGGCACTTGTTCGCGAGCAGACCGGGTGCCCATGGCCACCAGCAGCAACCCATAGGCGGCAGCGAACGGGGCAAAGATCAAGGCCGATAGGTTGTGCGTGATGATCAGACCGGCGCCGCCGGCCGCGGCCCAGATGATGTAGGACCGGCGTCTGGCCCAAATCAGGCGGTGCAGTGTCCAGAGGAGGAAGGGGAACCAGACAAAGGCCAGATGTTCGGCCAGAGCGCCTCGCGTGTAGGCGTCTGCCAGGTGGTACGGGGCATACGTGTACGCGATGGCGGCAATCCCTCCGGCAGTCGGCCCGAGCACCTCGGCGGCAAAGCAATACATGGCCCAGGCCGCCAGCACGAAACCGGTGGCAAAAGTCAACTTCATGGCCAGGACGGTATCCGCGCCCAGCCAATGCCAGGCTTCAGCCAGATAGTAGCCGAGCGGGCTATAGAAATTCAGGACGGGGTAGCCGTAACCAAAAGCGAAGTCAGGAAACCACCGGGGGAAGAGAACGCCGCTGTGCAAGGCCCGGTCCAACGCCGCCAACCGGTACAAATGGATCCAGCCGTCGTCGCTGTCGAAATAGCCAGGTTTCAGGAGGGGGAATGTAGCCGGCAACGTCAGAGCCAGGGCCAATAGCGGGGCCCACAGTCTGGCGCGAGCGGCTGCGAACGGACCGCCTTCCGCGTGCCGGATGCCGTCGATCACCGGCCCTCGTTCTCCGGCGGGGTGGGACCCACGCGCAGTTCTGCGATGGGCAAGGCGTCATTCGGGGCGCGCTCCCCGCTCAAGGAGGCAGGCAAGCGCTGTCCGCCGGCCTCATCGTACATGCCCACCAGCAGGCGATAATTTCCAGGCGGGGCGCTGGAATCGAGCGGAATCGCGTAGGTGTCGCTGAGCACCTCGCCGGCAACCCAGGTTGTCGTCGGCGCAATGCCTCCCGCCGGTTCCCGGTCTTGTTGTCCCCACAATTTTCCATCCGGGCCTACCAGGTGGGTAAACACCTTGTACCGGCGCTCGGTTGGGCCGAGTGCTTGCCAAAAGAGCGTGAGCCGCAACTCTTCGCCGGGGTGCAGCACGCAAGGCTTGCTCGCCGGGCAGGACCAGTCGAAGCCGGCCAGCTTGACCTGACTGCCCATCGTAGCCGACAAAGGGTTCGAGATCGGCGGCAGCGCAAAGACGTGGTCTCTATCGCGCACCCGGAGGGTTGCCAAAGGCAGTGCCTCTCCGTGGAAGGAACGAGACCCGCCCCAGAGGCCGCCAAGAACGGGCAGTGGCCGTTGCCAATGAACGGGCACGGGCTTTCCACTTGTTTCCTGAAGGCGGAGTTGCAAGCGCAGTTGGCCGCTGCGGACGGTGGGCGGTATCGCCACCCGCAAATGGCTGCGTACCGTTCGCCCGGCCGGCCAGCGGGTGACCGGATAGGAGGGCGCGAGGGCCGCCGTCGTCGTTGCCAGGGTCTGGCCCGATGGGGTCAGCAACGAGAGCACCAGTTCGGCTTTGCGACCCGGCTGTTGCGCCGTCCCCCAGAAAAGTTCCAGTGGGACAACATCTCCCGGCCTGACCTCTCGATTGGGCAGGTTGAAGCCGCGCAGGACCAGGCCGTTGGCAAACGTAGCTTGCGTGGGTGTGGCCGGCTGCGGCGAAGTGCCGGGCAGACGGGGGGCCGTGACGGTCACCGTGGCCAGCCGCACCGACGTGCCCAGCGCGGCTCCCTGCGCGTCCGTCGCTTCCAACGGCCGGCCGCCGCCCTGTTCGTACCAGGTGATCCGCAAATCATACGCTCCTGGCGGCGTATCGGCGGGGACCCAAAGGGCATGTTGGTCTTGCACTTCCTCCGTCCCCCAGGCCGTGGTCAGGCACAAAGCGCCGCACGGTTCGCTGGCCCGTTTGGCCCACACGGCCCCCTGCGGACCGGTGAGCGTCAGGCTGACGAGGTAACGGCGCTGCAAGGGTGCCAGGCGCTGCCAGAAGAAGCGCAGGCGCAAGGCGTCGCCAGCCGGCAGGGTGAAGTCAGAATGTTCGTAGCGCGCCAGCGCAATCCGCCCTTCCCAGTTGAGCGCCGGATCATCTTCCTCCATGCCGGGCAGCGCACGGAAGTAGTGTGCCACAAATGTGCTGTCTGGGAACCAGACCTTCTCGCTTTGGAAGGCCATCCGATTCAGCGCACGTTCGACGAGCTCCGGGTCTGTGTACGCCGGCAGCACCGGCCCGAACCACACGCTGTTGTACCGGTCCAGAATATCTTGCAATGCCGCGCGAATTTCCGGCTCGGGGACCGGGTAGGGTTTATCCGGAACGTAGTAGCGCGGCATACGAATGTTCCGTGCATAGTAGGTCGCTTGTGGCCACAGGTGAGGGTGGGCCAGGATCATGGCCTCATCCGGCTGATATTCACTTTGGATCAGGGTCATCGGCGCACCAAATACGCCTTTTTCCACGGTATATTGGTAGAAGAGGCCGTAGCCCGAGACGATCAGCAAGCCGCCGAGGGCAAGAACCAGGCCGCTCCAGTGCCAATCCGCCAACTTGGTGAAGGCCAAGGCAATTGCTATGCAGAAAGCGGGAAAGGCTACAAAAAAGTAGCGGCCTATTACGACGGGAATGACCGGAACGCCGGCCAGAAAGGGTACGAACAACGTGACGGCAGTCAGTACCAGAGCGGCGCGGAAGGGGGGCGGCGCGGTCCGGCGTGCAGCCACCGCCAGGCCACCGGCGGCCAGCGCCCACGGGAGAGAGGCGGCCAGCCCCATTGCCACCGGCGAAGGGTCTCCCCGCAGTTCGCCCAAGGCAAAATCGAGCAGCACTTTGCCAATCTTGAGGCCGATGTCGCGCGATGGGACACCTACGAGGGAGAAGAGGGAGCGCACGGTGCCGGGCGCGACCAGTATCCAGGCCACGGCCCCCGCTGCCAGCGCAGCCTGCAATGCGAGCCAGCGCCACCGCTCCCGTCCAAGGTCTCGCCATTGCAGGAGAACATAGGCATTTTGGGCGATGATCAACAGCCCGAACAGGTAGTGGGTCAACACACCCACGAACGAGATCGAGGCCCAGACGATCCACCAGCGCCAACGCTCCTCCTGCATCATCAGCCAGAAAGTATACAACGACAGCAGCGCCAAGAGGGCGATCAGGGTGTACATCCGCGCTTCCTGGGCGTAGGATACCGCAAAGGGAGAAACCGTTGCTACGAAGGCGGCCGCCACCCCTACACGCCGCGAGAACAGGCGGCTTGCCAAGCGGAAGATCAGCGGTACAAAGAGCACTCCGGCAAAGACAGAGACATACCGCAAGGCAAATTCACTGCTGCCGGCCACTTGCATCCAGAAGTGCAAAAGCAGATAATAGCCGGGGGGGTGTTCCTGGATGGCGTTGCGTGTGTAGACCAGGAGGTCGGGGACAGTTTTGATGGCAATGGCGTAGCTGGCCGTTTCGTCGAACCAAAGTTCCCACCGCCCCAGCGAAGAGACGCGCAGGGCAAAGGCCAACAGCGTAAGGCCCAGCAACCATCGTCTGTCGAGGACTTCATGCCACCGCTCCGTCACAAGTACTCCCAAAGTTACGAGCTGGTTGCCTTGCGCCGTCTTTTGAGCCACCACCGAATCAGCCACATTATCAGCAGCACGGGCGTCAGCAAAACGGCCAAGATCGGCACGATAAAGAGAAGCAGCCAGATGGCACCGTCCAGCAGTCCCTGGAATGCTTGTACGAGGGCACGCAGCGCGTCACCGGCTGTGCTCCCTGGACTCCAACTCGCCCGGACCAACGCTTGACGTGAAGTTAGTTGCACTTGAATTGTGGCCAGCGCGGACAATCTTTCCAGATATTGTTTTTTGCCTTTGATCTGTTCGATATTGCCACGCACGGTGGACAATTCCCGATACACGGCCATAATGTCTTCGGCCGAGCCGGTATTCTCGCGGACCGTTTTCAGAAGTTCGCGCAATTCCTGTTCGGTGGCTTCTAGGTTCTTCAGGCGGGAATCCAGATCTACGTATTGCTCGGTGACGTCTTGCGATGTTGTGCGATCCTTCTTGACCGTGTCGGCCAGGGCCTTGATCTCCTGCATCGTTGCCTCAAAGGATTCTGCCGGCACGCGGAGGGTAATGGAGCCTTGCAGTTGGTCACCAACCGTTTGGAAATTGGCGCCGGTCACATAGCCCCCTTGTTCCACGGCTATGGCTTTGATTTTCTCTGCGGAGTCCGCAGTGTTCGTTACGAGCAGCGTCAAATAGCCGTTGTAAATGATCATGCGGGTGGCAGTGTCTGCCGATGTGCTAACCAGCGTCTTACCCGTAGCCCCACCGGCAGAATCTTCGGCCATGGGTGCTGCGGGCATGGCGGTCGCCTGGGGCTGCACCGAGACGCTCCTCTCTTGCGAGGACTGTTTTGTCCCCCCCGGAAGTGCCCCGCAACCGAGGACAACCATTGCCAGGACAAGTAGGAGTCCCCCAAGCCCAAGACGTCGTCTAGCCAGTGCGCGTGTCATGATTACCTCCGAATATCGTCTGTTTTGAAAATGGCACTGTCCCCCCTCATCCCCCCCGACCCCCC
>JAADHH010000023.1:42181-45577 GCA_013151955.1 Chloroflexota bacterium | reverse complement strand
TCGTTCCTGATCGGCCTCAAGTGTTGCAAAGGGATTGCCCTTGACAAAGCCTTTTGCGACAAACCACTTTTCAAGGTCGCTGTGCTTGGCTCTGGACGTTTTGTTGGACATTTGGAACCCTCGTCAATGGAAGCAATAATCTTTGCGGATTGCTGCTTTGTCTCTTTGACCACATTGCCGGAGCAGGGGGGTGAACGGTGATGTCATGAATGTGTAGGTCAAGGTTGAACGAATGCTTGGTTTTGGTAAGACAAAGAGACTGACAATAATAGTATACTACACTGCATCCATGATGTCAACACCAAATTTCAAAATTTCAATTTTCCTCTTGACAATGCGGCATTTCTGTGGTATGATAGTAACGCGCGTTAGTAACTCGTGTTACCCCTCAGATCACAGGGACTTTTTCTCATGACGAAGAAAAATAAGGTCGTCAGTGCCGACGTAGCCCGCATGGCCGGCGTATCCCGGACTACGGTATCGCTGGTGCTCAACAATGTCCCCGGCACGCACATCTCGGAAACAACGCGACAGCGTGTGTTGAAAGCAGCCCGCGAACTCGATTACTACCCCCATGCCGCCGCCCGTTCGCTGGCCCGTCGCCGCTCCGGAAACATCGGCGTGGTGCTCTGCCAAAGTGCCGACCGCCTCTTCGCCGACGTCTTCCTGATGGAAGTGCTCCACGGCATTCACAGTGTCATCCGGCCCCAAGGGTTCCACATCCTCCTCGAAGCAATCGAAGATGTCACCGCACCCGACGCCTACTTTGGACTGGTTCAATCGCACCAAATTGATGGCCTGATCGTCTCCGGCCCTCGCTCCGACGACTTGCTTTTGCCCAGAATTCAGAAAAAGGGCTTCCCTGTTGTGCTCGAGGGACAACTGCCCAGTAGTAACCTGCCCCAAGTGGATGTGGACAATGTGGGGGGCGCACGCTCTGCCGTCGAGCATCTTCTGTCGCTCGGCCACCGGCGAATCGCCTTCATTAGCAACGGCCCGCTCATCTACACGGCCAGCGGTGATCGCTTGCGCGGCTACCAGGCGGCCCTCACCGCGGCCGGCCTGGACTACGACGAATCTTTGGTTCGTTACGGTGCGTTCAGCCGGGCCAGCGGCCACGAAGCTATGCAATCGCTGCTTGCCCTGCCAGAACGGCCCACCGCCGTCTTCGTCGCCAGCGACGTAGTCGCTTTCGGCGCACTGACCGCCTTGCGCGAAGATGGCGTGCATGTCCCAAACGAAATGGCCATCGTCGGCTTCGATGATGTGCGCATGGCCGCTTACGTCACACCCCCTTTGAGCTCAATCCGCTTGCCGGCCCGTAAACTGGGCCAGACGGCAGCCGAGCTTTTGCTGCGTCTGATCCGCGGAGAGGAGGTGGAACAGGGTACGACACTGCTTGATACCGAGTTGATCGTCCGGGAGTCGTCGGGCGTGGAGCGTGGAGCAAATACCGATGGTCAAATGTCAATGGTCAATGGGTGACGCAATTTGGAATGGTAGGCACGGTTCACTCCAGGGGCATTCGTTGAGTGCTGGTATAGGGATGCCGCGCCAGCGCAAGAGAGACCAGGCATAGGCTTTGCGTACCATCAGGCGGTCGGCAGCCAGACGGAGATGGCTGAGTTCTTGACGTTCCTCCGGGGTGATCGAGCCATTCTGGTTCTTTTCCAACAGCGACAGATGGCGCTCTTGTTGGTGGATGGGTATCTGGCTTTGGGCTATATGAAACAATGAAAGTGGGACAACACACTTACAAAGATTCTAACACAATCCATTACCAAACGCAAGTAGAGCCCGCGGAATGGGGTATAGCCACCAAAGTGTAGATCAACGTATGGTGACTGGGTAGGATGTTTCTCGGGTATTGGTTCATGGATCCGTCAAATGTGATGGTATGGGAGAAGTACGGGGATTGTGAACGCCGGAGGGAGGTGAGGCGAGCAGAATTACTTGCAGTTGCTCTTTCAAGGTCGTTTGTTTCTCTAGCTGAATTACAGGAGGAGATACCATGTTCCGAAATGGGAAATTCTGGGTCTTGCTGATCGCTCTGTTAGCGATCGGTTTTGTGGTGGCGGCTTGCGCGCCGGCGGCAACGCCCGCACCAAAGCCGACAGCCAAGCCGGCTCCGCCGACGACCGCGCCGGCAAAAGCGACGACGGCACCCACAACGAAGCCCGCCGCTTCCAAGCCGGCCATTGACTGCATGGGGGCGAAGAAGGGTGACAAGGTTTCGATGATCTACCAGTGGTCGGGCAATGAGGAAGAGAACTTGAACAAGATTCTCAAACCGCTGGTGGACGCTTGCGGGATCGTCATCGAGCCGGAGTCGACGCGCGACCAGTCGCTGCTCGACACGCGGGTGAAGGCGGGCACACCGCCCGACATCGCCTTCTGGCAGACGACGCAACTGGCACAGTACAAAGACAAGCTGCAACCGATGGACGCGCTGGGTGCTCATGCCGACAACTACGCCGGTTACTGGAAGGACATCGGCACGGTGGACGGCAAGTGGCTCGGTCTGCCGGTGAAGGCGGACATCAAGACGATCATCTGGTACAGTCCGGCGAACTTCAAGGCGCTGGGCTACACGGTGCCGAAGACGTGGGCTGATCTGGACGCGCTGGTGGAGAAGATGGTGGCGGACGGCAACGTGCCCTGGTCCATGGGCATGGAGTCGGGCGACGCGACCGGCTGGACCGGCTCGGACTTCATCCAGGACATCTTGCTGGTGAAGCAGGGGCCGCAGTACGTGAACGACATCATCAGCGGGAAGGTTCCGTACAACGATGCCGGCGTGAAAGAGGCGTACCAGATTTACGGCAAGTGGGCCAAGGACGCCAAGTACACTGTCGGCGGGGCGAAGGGGACGCTGAGCACCGGGTTCCTGGACGCGATCTACAAGGTCTTCTCCGATCCACCGGAGGCGATGATGGTGAAGCAGTCCGGATTCGCGGGCGGTGAGGTGGCCAAGAAGTTCCCGGACCTGAAGTATGGGACGGACTATGACTTCTTCGGCGTGCCTGGGGCGCAGGGTGTGCAAGGCGGCTCGGACTGGATGATGGCCTTCTCGAGCAAGCCGGCGGTGAAGGCATTGGTAGCCTACCTGAGCAGTGACGCCGGTGGGGCGAAGTGGGCGGAGGTCGGGTTCGACCTGTCGCCGAACGCGAAGTCTGCGGGGCATTATAAGGACGCGGCGCTGGTGAAGAAGGGTGCGATTCTGGCGAACGCGACCGGGTTCACGCCGGACATCGGGGACACGATTCCCGGTGGGTTCGGCAAGGCGGAATGGAAGGCGCTCGTGGACTACGTGAACGGCGCCGACCTGGACGCGGCCCTGGCCGAAGCGGCCAAAGTACAGGCCGAGGCGACGAAGTAGCCGCTTACGGCGTTAAG
>JAADHH010000023.1:0-42166 GCA_013151955.1 Chloroflexota bacterium | reverse complement strand
ATGAATTCGCCGCCTGATACTGTAAAGTGCGTTGAAACGCACTATTTCAAGGACAACGGCAACCCGTTTCAACGGGTTTCGCGACAACAGGTGGGCAATTCATTGCTCTCGCCTCTCGCCGAGGCTGGCCTGAGTAGTAACAAGTTGTCGCTGTTTTCAGGACACAGATTCTCACAGAAAAACACAGATAAAAAACTTCAGTAAAAATCCGTGTGTGAAGCCTGTGGGAATCTGTGTCCTATATCCCTGTACGCAGCACGTTTCATGGCTGAGAAGGGTAGGGACATGGCCCCCGAGATGTCTGATTTGGAGAGATGTCTCTCATGTAGTACAATAATAATCACGGAAACCGCTTTGCGGTCTGCTCCCTTGGTTGAGCAGTGACAAGCAAGTTTTCATTCTGCTCAAGTCGGGGTCTCCGTTTTGGGAGCAGAATGGGTAGAATGAAAGAGGAAGCGAGGTTCAGAATGAAGACAGCAAGTATCGATCGGGAATTTGCCTCCCTGCCTCCAGAGGCACAGAGGGAAATCCTAGACTTTGTGGCTTTTCTGAAAACACGCTACCCAACCCGACAGGTAATCAAGAAGGCCGAACGCACCCAATTGGCAGATGAGCCGTTCGTAGGCATGTGGCGACATCGTGAAGACATGCAGGATAGTACGGCTTGGGTGCGCGACTTGCGCTGTCGGGAGTGGCCATCGCGCTGAATCAACCGCTCATCTCGAAGAACCAGCGCGATTATCACTTTATTCACCAGTTGCAGTTGTTGCCATACCCCTGACCGAGTCTATCAAAACAGTAGTAGAGCACACCACGCGGCGTGGAAATTGACACCACGCACAGAACACGCAACACGTTTCATGGCTGAGGAGGACGGAGACATGGCCCGAGATGTCCCCAAAATCATGAAGCAAGGCCGCATAGCCCCTTGGCTGTATGTCTCGCCGGCTCTGCTCGTGATGGTTTTCTTCATCATTTATCCGACAATCAACACGCTGTACCTGAGCTTCCGCAACCAGGATTCGACCCAATCGGCGGCTGCGAACTGTATCGCCGGCGAGCCGTGCTGGGGAATCTTCGAGAATTACCGCTACGCCCTCACCTCGCACATCATGCTCACCGCCTTCCGCAACAATCTGTTGTGGATTTTGCTGATGGTCAGCGGCACGGTGGTGATTGGCCTGCTGATGGCCGTGTTGACCGACAAGGTTTCCTACGAACCCTACGCCAAGGCGATCATTTTTCTGCCGATGGCCATTTCCTTCGTCGGGGCCGGCGTGATCTGGAAGTACGTCTACGACTACAGCTCCGGTCCGGTACAGATCGGCCTGCTGAATGCGATGTTGCAGGCCCTGGGCTTCGAACCGGTCTCCTGGCTGACCGAACCGGCGGTCAACAACCTGGCCCTGATCGTCGTGGGAGTCTGGATGTGGTCCGGCTTCAGCATGACCATTCTCTCCGCTGCGCTGAAGGGGGTACCCTCCGAAATTCTGGAGGCCGCGCGCGTGGATGGGGCCGGCGAGTGGACGCTCTTTTGGAAGATCATTGTGCCGATGATCATGCCCACGATTGCCGTCGTGGTCACCATCATGGTGATCAATGTGCTGAAGGTATTTGACATTGTCTATGTGATGACCGGTGGTAATTTTGGGACCGAGGTGATTGCCAATCGCATGTACCTGGAGATGTACAACAGCTTCCGCACGGGCCGGGCGACGGCGATCTCCGTGGTCCTGATTCTGGCCATCGTGCCGGCGATGATCTACAACATCCGCCAGTTTCAAGAGCAGGAGGCCATGCGATGAACTTCAACCCCGCGAAGATCAATCGCGTCCTGAGCGAACTTCCCACACACATCGTGGTCATCGGTTTTTGCGTGCTGTGGCTCTTGCCGGCAATTGGCCTGCTGGTTGCTTCCTTTCGGCCTTTTCAAGTCATCGACGACAGTGGCTGGTGGACAGTGCTGGCCCCGCCGAAAGGGGCCACGGAGTACCAGTCTTCGTGCGCGAGCTGCCACGGCAAAGACGGCCGGGCGATTGCGGCCGCCGACCTGACCGATCCGGCAGTGGTGAAACAATACCCCCGTTCCTTGCAACTGATGGCCATGCTCCGTACGGACGTAAATGGCCGGCCGCACACGGGGGACATTCCGGTGCCCAAGGTGCGGGCGGCGGCGGCCATCGCCACCTACCTGAAGCGCATTTCAAACATCGAGAACCCGCCGCGATTCACGATCAGCAACTACCAGGACGCGCTGGTGGGCTATCGCGGCAAACGGACTTATACCGAGGATTGCGCCGCCGGCACGCAACCGCTGGACCTGCACTGCAACACCGGCGACCTGCTGAACCCGCGCGGCATGGGACGAGCCTTCCTCAACACCCTGGGGGTCACGATACCGGCGACGATCTTGCCCCTCCTCCTGGCCGCCTTTGCAGCGTATGCCTTCTCCTGGCTGCACTTCCGCGGACGGATGGCCCTTTTTGCCCTGCTGGTCGGCCTGCAAGTCGTGCCCTTGCAGATGACGTTGGTGCCGATCTCCCGGCTCTACGCGCAATTGGGATTGAACGGCACCTTCCTGGGGGTGTGGCTCTTCCATACCGGCTTCGGCCTGCCATACGCGATCTACCTCATGCGCAATTTCCTGGGATCGCTGCCGACCGAAGTCTTCGAATCGGCCTATCTCGACGGGGCGTCGCACTGGACGGTGTTCTACCGTTTGGCTTTGCCCCTTTCCTTGCCCGCGTTGGCCTCGCTGGCCATCTTCCAGTTCCTGTGGGTCTGGAACGACCTGCTGGTGGCCCTGGTCTTCCTGGGTGGCAAGAACCCCGTGCTCACCTACCAAATCAGCAACATGGTCACCTCGCTGGGTGCCGGCTGGCACTTGCTGACGGCTGCGGCCTTCATCTCCATGCTCCTGCCCATGCTGATTTTCCTGGGCCTGCAACGGTTCTTTGTGCGCGGCCTGCTGGCCGGCTCCGTAAAAGGGTAGCGGGGTAGCAAGTGGGACAAGACCCGCTGTGGTATCAAACGGCGATTTTCTACGAAGTCTACATCCGCGCCTTCGCCGATAGCCGGGGGGATGGCCACGGTGACTTGCCGGGGCTGATCGGCAAGCTCGATTATCTGGCCGACCTGGGCGTGGATTGCCTCTGGCTCCTGCCCATGTACCCCTCGCCGTTGGCCGACGACGGCTATGACATCGCCGATTACTACGGCATACACCCGGACTACGGCACGCTGGACGACTTCCGGCGATTGATAACCGAGGCACACCGGCGCGGTCTGCGCGTGATCACCGACCTTGTGCTCAACCATACGTCCGACCAACACCCCTGGTTCCAGGAAGCGCGCCGCTCCAAAGATTCGCCCAAACGGGATTATTACGTCTGGAGCGACACGGACCAGACGTACCGGGACGCCCGCATTATCTTCCTGGATACCGAAGAGTCGAATTGGGCCTACGACGCGGCGACCGGCTCGTACTACTGGCACCGCTTCTACCGTCACCAACCCGATTTGAACTACGACAATCCGGCGGTGCAAGCGGAAATGTTGAAGGTCGTCCGATTTTGGTTGGATATGGGGTTGGATGGCTTCCGCGCCGACGCCGTGCCCTATCTCTTCGAGCGGGAGGGGACGAACTGCGAGAATCTGCCGGAGACGCACGCTTTCCTCAAGCGGCTGCGGGCCTTTGTGGATGAACATTATCCCGGACGCATTCTGCTGGCCGAATCGAATCAGTGGCCGCGCGACCTGCGTCCGTACTTTGGCGACGGCGATGAGTTCCATGCCGCGTTCCACTTCCCGCTCATGCCGCGCATTTACAAGGCCTTGGCCACGGGTGACGGCTCCGCGATCATCGAGATCATGCAGGACACGCCGGACATTCCGCCTACCTGCCAGTGGTGCGTCTTTCTGCGCAACCACGACGAGTTGACCCTGGAGATGGTCACACCGGAAGAGCGCGAACTTCTGTGGAATGTCTACGCGCCGGAGCCGCGCATGAGACTGAACCTGGGTATTCGTCGCCGGCTGGCACCGTTGCTGGGCAACGACCGGCGCAAGATCGAGCTGGCCCACGCGATCATATTCACGCTGCCGGGCGCACCCACGCTGTACTATGGCGACGAGATCGGCATGGGCGACAACATCCGGCTGCCGGACCGCGGTGGTGTGCGCACGCCCATGCAGTGGTCGGCGGGGACGAATGCCGGCTTCTCGCCGGCCCCGCCGGAGAAGCTGTACCTGCCGGTCATCGGCGACGAGGCCTTTGGCTACCGGAGCGTGAACGTCGAAAGCCAGCGCAGTGACCCCGCTTCGCTCTACCACGTCCTACGCCGCATGATTCGCCTGCGCAAGGCCCACCCGCACCTGGCGACGGCCCCTTGCACCTTCCTCGAAACCGGCAACCCCGCAATCCTCGCCTACGTCCGTCCGTCCGGTGACGAGGTGGTGCTCGCTGTGAACAACCTCTCGGCCAGGGAGCAGCACGTCCGGCTGGACCTGGCTGCGGCCGGCGTGCGGGCTGCTTTCGCCGCCAAGGACCTGTGGAGTGGCGAGGTGCTCCCGGTGGCGAAAGGCGTGCTGACTGCGACCCTGCCCGGGTTCGCCTACCGGTGGCTTTTGCTGCGGTAAGGACGTAGCGCCGGAATCTCCAATCCGGCGTGTCCGGGCACAAAAAATGACAGCCATTCGTCGGGCACAGGGGGCTTGACAATTGTCCGTTTTCGGGCTAGAATTACATACACAGCCATGATGAGCGGCGCGCGCACCACCAAGGATGAAAATCGCGGGACGTGGAACGTGAAGACGTGAAACGTATTGCGTCTTACGCATTGCGTGTTGCGTCTTACGCATCACGTTTTACGGATTACGTGACACCTGACACATTATTTTCAAAGCAGGTAAGGAGAGAGACATGGCCCGTCGGATTATTGCTACAGATCGTGCCCCAGCAGCAGTTGGTCCCTATTCGCAAGCCGTAGTCGCGGGACCATTCGTGTTTGCTTCTGGTCAGCTCGGTCTGGACCCGGTTACGGGGAAATTTGTGGAAGGTGGCGTAGAGAGCCAGACACGCCAGGCCATGCGGAATCTTCAGGCCGTTCTCGAGGCCGGCGGCACCAATTTTGCTCACGTTGTCAAGACCACGCTGTTTCTCGCCAACATGGACGACTTTTCCACGGTGAATCGGGTGTATGCCGAGTTCTTTTCCGACGACCCGCCGGCGCGGGCCACGGTCGAGGTTTCCAGGCTCCCTCTTAATGCGCTTGTGGAAGTTGAGGTAATTGCTTATCGTTCTTGACTGGGGATCGAAGTGGGTTCAGTGCGTATTGCGACAATGTTACCTTAACACAAATTGAGTCCTATTTGCTTTCTGGCACCTTGTGCCCGAACATGGCCTCTCGAGATGCGAAGCCGACGTTCTTGCCTCTCTGCTGAAAAGGGCATGTATCTCTATTCCATGGCCGGATCCTACATAGCGGTTTGGTCAAAGACTTCTCAGTATCTCTAAGGAGAATACGATCATGACAAATAAATTTGACCGTTTCACCAAGAAGGCGAAACGTGTCCTTGCTCTGGCACAGGAAGAGGCGCGGCTTCTCAATCATGGATATATTGGTACCGAGCATCTATTGATGGGTTTGGTGAAAGAAAAGACCGGAGTTGCTGCGCACGTACTCAGTGACATGAATGTGGATCTGCCGCGTGTCCGTACGGCTGTTGAAGACATCGTTGGACGAGGAAAACGGGCATCGCTTGGCCGCATCGGTCTGACGCCCCGCACAAAGCGAGTCATCGAATTGGCGGTTGACGAAGCGCGCCGAATGGGACACCATTACATCGGCACGGAACATTTGCTCCTGGGGTTGGCGCAGGAGGGCAACGGGATCGCCGCCGATGTGTTGACCAGCATGGGCGTCAACCTGGAAATGATTCAAAAGCACACCATCGAGGTGATGAAAAAGCATCCCGTTCCCCAGCACGCTACCCCGAAATCTTCCCCAACTCCCCTCATGGATCAACTGGGCACAGACCTGACTGCGCTTGCAGAAGAGAAAAAACTCGACCCGGTCATCGGGCGCACGAAAGAGATTCAACGAGTCATGCAGATTCTGTCGCGCAGAACGAAGAACAACCCAGCCCTTATCGGTGAACCGGGTGTGGGAAAGACGGCTATCGTGGAGGGTCTGGCACAGCAGATTGTGGGGGGCGAAGTGCCGGGTAATCTGCACGACAAGCGCTTGTGGGCCTTGGATGTTGGTTCTCTTGTCGCGGGGACCGTTTATCGCGGGCAATTCGAAGAGCGGTTGAAACGGGTCATCGACGAAATCAAAAAGACCGAAAGTATCCTCTTCATAGACGAAATGCACATGTTGGTGGGCGCAGGTGCCGCAGGCAGTGCCGTAGATGCCGCGAATATCTTGAAGCCAGCCCTGGCGCGTGGAGAGTTGCAGTGCATTGGCGCTACCACAATGAATGAGTACAGACGATATGTGGAAGGAGATGCAGCGCTGGAGCGTCGTTTCCAGCCGGTGATGGTCGAAGAGCCAACCATCGAAGAAACCGTTGAGATTCTGAAAGGCATCGTCGATCACTATGAGGCACACCACAACCTGAAAATAACAGAAGAATCTTTGGTCGCCTCTGCACACCTTTCCGCCCGGTACGTTTCTGACCGGCACTTGCCGGACAAAGCCATAGACTTGATTGATGAGGCCGCATCGCGCGTTCGCATGTACAAGTCTCCGCCAACCACCGACCTGAAGGAGACATTCCAGGCGCTCACTGAAATCAGACAGCGCAAGGAGGCCGCGTTCGGTAGCAACCGCCTGCAAGAAGCAGCGAACCTGCGCAATCAGGAACTTGCCTTGACGGAGCAAATAGAGCAGCTACGCGTGGATTGGTCGTCACAATCGGACACGGCCAGCCTGCGCGTACTCCCCGAGGACGTGGCCGAGGTGGTGGCCATGTGGACGGGCATTCCCGTGGCCCACATTGCCGAGGAAGAGGGCCTACGCCTCCTTCAAATGGAAGGGGCGCTGCACAAACGTATCGTCGGCCAGGAAGAGGCCATTACCGCGCTTGCCAAGGCTGTGCGGCGCGCTCGTGCCGGCTTGAAAGACCCCAAACGACCGATTGGCTCCTTCATGTTCCTGGGGCCCACCGGCGTGGGCAAGACTGAATTGAGCAAGGCCCTGGCCGAGTTCATGTTTGGCAGTGAAGAAACCCTGCTCAAACTTGATATGTCGGAATTCATGGAACGCCACAATGTGTCCCGCTTGGTCGGTTCGCCGCCAGGGTATGTGGGGTATGAAGAAGGGGGCCAGCTCACAGAGGCTATCCGGCGAAGGCCCTATTCCGTTGTCCTTCTCGACGAGATCGAGAAAGCACACCCGGAAGTCTTCAACATGCTTTTGCAAATCCTGGAAGACGGTAGCCTGTCCGATGCCAAGGGCCGCCGTGTGGACTTTCGCAACACAGTCATTCTCATGACCTCTAACGTCGGGGCAGAAATGCTTACCCGCCAGGCCGCGTTGGGCTTCAATGTTCCGCGGGATGAGCAGAAAAAAGCCGATGCCGACTATGAGAAGATGAAAGAGAAGGTACTCAGCCAACTCGAACGTACTTTCCGCCCAGAGTTTCTCAACCGGCTGGACGATGTCATTGTCTTCCGGGCACTGAGTAAAGAAGAGACCAGCAAGATCGTAGACATCATGCTCCAGAGTTTTCGCTCTTTGTTGAATGAACACGACCTATCTCTTGAAGTATCCGATGATGCAAAAGCTTTTCTGGCCGAAGAGGGCTTCGATCCCAACCTCGGCGCGCGTCCTCTCCGGCGTGTCATCCAGCGGCTGATTATTGATCCCCTGAGCGAGGGCCTGCTTGCCGGAACATTTGCAGACGGCGGCGCGGTAAGGGCCGAACTTGGAGGCGAGAACGGTTCGCGAGAAATCGTTCTTTCGCCAATCGCGCGCGCAGACCGCGTGACCGATGAGCAGGACGAGTCGACGGAAGACGATGTCTTCTTTGCGCAACTCTTCTCGGAGGGGGAACAGGAAGACGGGGGCATCTTCGCGGCCAGCGACTGAAAGAAGGCTGACTGCGAGCGACGGATACCCAGATGGCAAGGGCGAAAACAAAGGTAAAAAGAGTATACGTGTGCCAGTCTTGTGGTGCAGATTCGCTGCGGTGGGCTGGACGTTGCACGTCGTGTGGTGAGTGGAATACCCTGAAGGAAACCGTCCTCGATACCGCACCCCGAAGGACGCACACCTCGCGTCCGGCTTCTGTACCCCAAAAACTCTCCGATGTACAGGCCGATAATCTACAGCGCCTCACTTTGCCTTTGCCTGAATTTGGGCGTGTGCTGGGCGGGGGCATTGTTCCTGGTTCCCTGGTCTTGGTCGGAGGCGACCCGGGCATTGGCAAATCCACCCTGCTGCTGCAAGTCGCCGGACTCCTTTCCCAACAGGGCAATAAGGTGCTGTATGTCTCGGGAGAAGAATCTGTCCACCAGATCAAGATGCGGGCGAAACGCCTGGGAATCGAAAGCGACAGCCTGTACCTCCTGTCTGAAACCAATCTGGACATGATCATCCAACACACGGACCAGCTCGGCCCCAGTGTCTTGATCGTCGATTCTATCCAGACCGTGTATCTTGGCGAAATCACTTCCTCAGCAGGCAGTGTGAGTCAGGTGCGGGAGTGTACGACACGCTTGCTGCAAATGGCCAAAGCGGAAAACATCCCCATTTTTCTGGTCGGACATGTCACCAAAGCAGGAACGATTGCCGGCCCTCGCGTTTTGGAGCATATCGTAGATACCGTGCTCTACCTGGAAGGGGACCGTTTCCACGCCTATCGGCTACTGCGCAGCGCGAAGAATCGCTTTGGATCTACGCACGAAGTGGGCGTGTTCGAGATGGCCTCGCAGGGCATGGTCGAGGTGCTGAACCCTTCGCAAGTCTTCCTGGCCGAGCACCGGCGCGGGGCCACCGGAAGCACTGTGGCGGTAACCATGGAGGGCACACGACCCCTGCTCGTGGAGGTGCAGGCCCTTACGAGCACCACGAGCTTCAATCTTCCCCGTCGCACAGCAAATGGCATCGATCTGAATCGCCTGTTGTTGCTGGTCGCCGTACTCAACAAGCGTGTGGGACTCCGCCTGTTCAATCAGGACGTCTTTGTCAACGTGATCGGTGGCCTGCGTATCAACGAACCGGCCGCCGACCTGGCCGTGGCACTGGCAATCTGCTCCAGCTTTCGGGATGCGCCCGTACAACCGGACCTGGCCATTGTCGGGGAGATCGGCCTGGGAGGAGAATTGCGCTCGGTCAGCCAGACCAGCGCGCGGTTGCGGGAAGCTGCCAAGCTGGGGTTCTCACGCTGCATCGTCCCCAAAGGATCG
Organism: Chloroflexota bacterium; assembly: GCA_013151955.1. Lineage (GTDB taxonomy): Bacteria > Chloroflexota > Anaerolineae > Ardenticatenales > JAADHH01 > JAADHH01. The sequence goes on along the minus strand of JAADHH010000023.1, from coordinate 32,754 downwards.
CGGATCGACACTGGGGTTGGCCTTGAATTGATCCGGCTGGACTCCGTGGCCAAGGCTGTGGATGTTGCCCTCGTCTCATGATCCCTTCGGAAAAAGCCTTCTGGCTGTGAAGCCTTGCGGGGGTGCGCCAGTTCTATTCTGAATGTTGAGCAGTATCTGTGCGATTTCTTTGGCCGCTCTGGGGTGGGCGAGCCGCCGGGCGTTCTCAGACAGGGTTAGCAACGTTTGGGGAGATTCCGCCAGCCACGCACGCAGTCGCGCTACGGCCAGTTCGGGAGTGGGGGCCATCGCTCCGGCCTCTCCTTCGATGACATAGGCCACATTGCCTTCCTCTTGCCCGGGGATATAGCCGCTGAACAGGATCGGCAGACCCGCTGCCAGCGCCTCACTGACGGTGCCTGGTCCCGCTTTGGTGATAATGGCGTCACACGCCGTCATCAGCTCCGGCATGTTGTGCACGAATCCATATACGATTGTGGGGACGTTCCATGTCTGCTTGGTCAGCCGGGCCTGCAATCGCTCATTTCTTCCGGCCACGATCACAAGTTGGATGGGCAACCCGCAGTTGTCGAGCGCCGCGGCAAAGCGGTCGAGATGCCCCATCCCTTCTCCTCCCCCGACGATCAGGATGGCGTAGCGGTCGGGCGACAGTCCCAGCGCCTGTCGTAGGTGATCCCGTTTTTTCGCCAGACCGGTGAACGCCGGGCTGATGGGCAAGCCGGCCACCCTGACTTTTGCCGCCGGAATGCCGGCCCGCAATGCCCGGCGTTGCGCTTCGATGGAGGGGACGAGGCAATGGTCCACGTCCGGACAGAACCAGAGGGGGTGTGCCGTTGCCAGGTCCGTTACGACGGTTACGAGGGGCACTTCCGGCACGATCCGGTGGAGGATTTGCGCCGGGATGTGGTTGGTCAGGGGGTGAACCGAGATGACGAGATCGGCTCGATGATTACGCAAGATTCGGGCAATGCCCGGCCCGGAAACACGCTCCAGAAGGGCCAGCGACGCGCGCAGCCCCATCGCCGAAGAGGTGAACCGAAAGAGAGCTGCCCAAAGGAGGGGAGCATAGTCAACCGTGGGGCGATAGAGCCGGCCGATCTGATCGAATGGGGGGCGACTGCCCTCAGCCAGAAAGTCAATCAGCATCGCTTGGCTTTGGAAAGAATCGGGCAATGCCAGACAAATCGCTTCAGCCGCTGCACGATGCCCGCCGCCGGTATCGGACATCAAGAACAGCATCCGTGGCACCCGGTCAGCCATGAGATGAATCTCCTGCTTCACGAGATGGATGTCCGGGGTTGGCGGGCGCATCTTGTAACCCAAATGGGTTCGGCGTGGCCGCCGCGATTTCCGCTGGAATCGGGTGTGCGGATGCGTGCGCTTCGGAACCGGAACGTGGCACGCGATAGGTATAGTACACACACCACAGACCGACCAACAGCGTTCCACCACCAACGAGAATCACCACGGGGGGAATACTGATCCAGTCGGCGAGCGTGCCAACGAAAAGCATCGGAGGGATGGCCAGAAGATTGGTCAGCAAGAATTGCAGCGCAAAGACTCGTCCGCGCAATTTCTCTGGTGTGCGCTCTTGCAAAACGGTCTGTGCAGGGATGCCGAGGAGGGCAAACTCAAACCCGATGAACGTGGATATGACCATGACGATCGGGATCAATTGTAGGCGCCCACTCCCGATCCAGCCCACCAAGCCTAAAGCAGCCAGGGTGAAAGCCTGCGCCAGGGCCCCAATATTCGAAAGGACTTCTCGCCGGTAGGGGGCCCCGTAGCGACCAATCAAGAAAGTCCCCACAAACATGCCCAGTCCGACAGGCGTAAAAATGTAAATCGCGTCCTCTGTACTGACGTGCAATACGCGGGTGGCAAATCCGGGAGCGAGCATGGCCATGATCATGGCCAGCGTGGCGACCAACGTCAGGTGGATCATGGGTACGTAGATTGTAGCCCGCGTCCTTACAAATCTCCATCCCTCTTTCAATTCGGACCAGGCCTGTTTTAGTGCTTGCCCGCTGTCCGGCTTCTTGAGTGGTGGCACATCGGCCGGCAGTCGCGAGACCATTATGGTGGCTGCCACATACATAATTGCCACAACAGCGAACGAGATGTGGATTCCCATGCCGTCGCCCCAGGCAAAATCCCCCAGTTTAACGACCAGTGGGAAAAGAACGATCAGCCCAACGACCTGGGAGGCGGTGAGGGTAAGGTTGAAAAGGGAATTGGCGGGCAACAGGTCCTCGCGGTCCACGAGGATCGGAATGGTTGCCACTTCAGCGGGTGCGAAGAATTGGCCGAAAGCAGATGCCAGAAAGGTGATCAGGTAGATGAAGATCAGCAGGGACACGCCACTCAGGGCATTCAGGGCGAGCAGGTAGCTCAAGGCGGTCAGTACCCGCAAGGCGTTGATGATAACGAGGGTGCGCTTCTTCGAAACTCGGTCCACTACCAAGCCCGCTATGCTGCTAAAGGCCACAGCCGGTAAGCTGAATGCCAGGATCATGAGACCAATATGCTGGCTGGAGTGAGTCAGCCTTTCGATGAGAACGAGTTGGACGAAGTGGATACCGTTCTGCGCTGTTTGGGCCAGGACTTGGGCGATCCAAAGGTAAAGGAATGGCCGGTTCTTCAAAACCTCCGAGAAGCGACCACGATCGCTCGTGGTTCCGGGCGGATCAGGTTGATCGGTCATGCTCAAAGGAGAGATTCCTCCTGGTCTGCTCCTGCGCTATGAATGACAGATTTGGTGCGCTTGCGCAATTCGCGACGAGGCAGCAGGATTCGCCGTCCACACCGCGAGCAGCGAATCCCGATATCTGCGCCCAAACGGACGATACGCCATTCATACCCTCCGCAGGGATGTGGTTTGCGCAAGCGTACAACATCGTCGAGTTGGTAGTCTTCGCTCATAACTTCGGAACCTGACAAGAGTGCAGACCTTGCTGCATGACAAAAGGTTTTGGACATAGTCTGTGTACTTGGCGAAACATTGCCCTACATTTTAGCATGGAAGCGGAAAAAAGACGAATGTGTCCCCCTTCCGGGCATCTCGCTTCGCAGCGTACCTCTCCGCAAACAAAGAAAGTGGGGCGAACATGGTTGTTCGCCCCACGGTCTGGGTCAGAAGCCAGTCGTCAGTCGTCAGTCGTCAGTCGTCAGAAGTCAGTAGCCAGTCGTCAGTAGCCAGTCGTCAGATGTCAATCGTGAAACGTAATGCGTAACACGTAACACGTAACACGTTTCACGTCTTCACACTCGACGCTCCACAATTTTCGTCCTTGGCGGTGGTGCGCCACCGCTCATGGGCACTGCTTTCTTATTGCACCTGCCGGCAAGCTTGGGAGCAGTGGCCAAATTGAACCTGCCAGAATTGTTCAAGCCACTGTGGATCAGTTGTTGGAAATAGGGTAGCCGATCTCTTTCATCAATGCACTGATTTTTTCCAGGTTGGCCGGTGCCTCGAATGTGATCGTCACCTTTTTGGTGTCTGCTTCCGCGTTCACAGATTGTATTCCGTCCAGCTCACCCAGCTCTCGCTGAATGGCCATCACACAGTGGTTGCAAGAAATATCCGGAGCAACAAATGTTTTTGTCGTCATGTGAATCATTCCTTTTCTATATTTTTCTCGAAGTTTCAAAAATCCCCAAAAGTTCGCCAATGACCCGTTGGCGGTCGTTCGGATCATCCCCGCGAATTGCCGTGGTCACGCAAGTGTTCAGATGGTTGTCCAAAATCAGCGAGTTGACCTTGTCGAGCGCACGCTGGACGGCCATGACCTGTTTGATGACATCGATGCAATAGGCGTCTTCGTCCATCATTCGTTGGACTCCGCGAACATGCCCCTCGACACTCTTTAGTCGCGTAATCATTTCTTTCTTTTGATGGGCATCCATGCGACTTCCTCAATACGTTCTCATCTACCCCCACCCCCCTGGGAGGGGGGAAATATAGTATACCACAAGACGAAAGGCTGGTCAAATCAAGCGACATCCCCGGTGATGATTTCCTTGTGAACTGTGACAGCTTCGAGCAGGTCCTGGCGTACCGTGACTCCCAAGCCTGGGCCGGTCGGCACCGTCATGGTTCCGTCATCGTTGAGGGCAAAGGGGGGCGCGACCAAGTCTTCGTGGTAGTAGCGGGCGCTGGCCGAAAGGTCCCCGGGAAGTGTGAAATTCGGCAGGGAGGCGACGGCCACGTTGGCGGCGCGACCAATGCCGGTTTCCAGCATACCGCCGCACCATACCGGTACGCCGGCCGTCTGGCACAAATCGTGAATCTGGCGTGTTGCTCGCAGTCCGCCTACCCGTCCGGGCTTGATGTTGATCACCCGGCAGCTTTCCAGGGCGAGCGCGGCCCGTGCATCGGCCACGCCGGCAATGGTCTCGTCCAGGCAGATGGGTGTTTGCACGTGCCGTTGCAATTCGGCATGGTCCACAAAGTCGTCGAACGCCAACGGTTGCTCAATCAGCAAGAGGTCGAAGGAATCGAGTGCCTGGAAAATGGCGATGTCGTCCAATGAGTATGCCGAGTTGGCATCCACTTGCAGCCGGATGTCGGGGAAGTGGGCCCGAACGGTGCGCACCACATCCACGTCCCACCCTGGCTTGATTTTGATCTTGATGCGCCGGTATCCCTCTTCGAGGAACATATTGATCCTGAGCAAAAGATCGTCCACCGAAGCCTGGATGCCAATGCTTACGCCAACGTCAATACGCTCGCGAACGCCACCCAACATATCGGCAAGCGAGCGGCCGGCAGCCTGGGCCCACACATCCCACAAGGCGGCCTCTAACCCGGCCTTGGCCATCGGGTGACCGCGCACAAAATCGGTGTGACGGGCAAGGCTCCCGGCATCGGGAATGCGTTGCCCGACGATGGCCGGGGCCAGAAAGTCGTGGAGGATGTGCCAGCAGGTTTCCACGGTTTCGTAAGAGAAAAGCGGGGCGGCCATAGCGGCCGTTTCGCCCCAGCCGGTCAGCCCTTCGGCGAATACGGTCACGATCATAGCATCACGAGCGACCTCGCGGGCGAAACTTGTCTCAAAGGGATGAACAAGCTCCATGCGGATTTTGCGTAGTTCAACGCGATCAATTTTCATAATTCGGAATCTCCTGCTAGTTCGGTTGGCTTGCCCCGGATGGCAGAGCCAGCGATCATCGTGCCGATGCGGTTATCGGCACACGGACCATTCTACTTGGCAATGGCGAACTTGTCAAGGGGCGGCAGGCCGGGGTAGGCTTTTCAAAGTTCTTATGTTTGTTTTTGTAGGACACAGATTTTGTATCTTCTCAATAATTCGGGGTGAGCAGAATATGTCGCGCCCCCCTAACCCCCCAACTTTGGGGGGAATGTGCTCCCCCAGAATTGGGGGCCGGGGGGCGTTCCCCAGGTTATTGAGAAGATGCGAATTTGGGGTGTCAAGGATTTCAGCCAGGCCCCCCTAACCCGCAACGCAGACCAGCCGCTCACGCACCATGTATCACCTCTTCGAGGGCCGGCGTGAGATGCCTCCACGAATAGCGCGACTCGGCCAGATCACGGGCCTGCTGCCCCAACGACCGCGCGCGGGCGGGGTCGTTGAGCAGCGCAATGATCTGGTCGGCGAAATCGGCCGGCGCCTCGGCGAGCAGTACGTGCTTCCCGGGGGTTACCTCCAGTCCTTCGCATCCCAGCGGCGTGCTCACAATGGCTTTGCCCATGGCCATCGCTTCCAGTACCTTCAGGCGCGTCCCTCCCCCCATACGCAGCGGCACAACGAAGATTGCGGCTGCCGCAATGTAGGGCCGCACATCGGGTACGTAGCCGGTGATGGCCAGCCGGGGATCATCCGCAAGGTGCCGGAGCTGCTTGTGCGGAGACTGCCCCACAATGTTCAAACGCGCTTCTGGAACCTGGTGCAGAATGCGCGGCAGAATCTGGTTCCTGAACCAGAGCATGGCATCGACGTTCGGGCGAAAATCCATCTTGCCGGTAAAGACCAGCAATGGTTCAGGGCGCTCCGGCGAGGGAAGAGGACAAAAGGTTTCGGTATCCACCCCGTTGGGGAGTACAGTTACCGGCAACTCCGGAAGGAGTGCGCGGAGGGCCGTCGCGTCTGCATCGGATACGGCCACGGTCCGGTCGAATGTCTGGCAACAACGAGCCTCGTACCGTTGCAATTTTTTCCATTGTATCCAGGAGTATGCTGCCCCCACCCAGCGTCGCGGTTTGCGGCGGTCCGTCTGGTATGCCGAGCGTTGCAGCACATATTCGGCGTTGTGATCGTCGAAGACCAGGAGGGGCCGGCGTGTTGACCTCTGCCGGGCCACGTCCAGGCCAAAAGGGGCCATTTCGATTCCCTCGATCTGCACAACATCGAAGTCTCCGGCACGGACGAGGTGCGCCACTTGCCTGTGCATGATGGCCGACTCCAGCCGCAGCGCCATATCGGGCAAGGGGGAGGAAAATGTCGCCAGTGCGCGGTGGGTCAAGGCGCGGGGGCGTGGGTGTGGCAGGCGAGTGATGTCACGGCAAAGATCGGGCAGGGGGTCATCAGCGGTCTGGGGTGGGCCGGCCAAAGGGGAAGCAAAGGTCAACAGATGCACGTCGTGATGCGCGGCCAGGTAGCGGAGGAGGTGGAGATTGCGAATGGTCGTGCCTTGGTGCGGAGGGAAAGGGTATTGCGGCGTGAGAAAAAGTACTTTCACGGGACGTTTTTTGCGTTGCGGCTCAAGCGATCATACAGTTCCAGGTGATATTGTGCGGCCTTTTGCCACGAGAACAAAGTGGCGCGTTTCAATCCCTTGGTGCGCAGTTCACTGCGAAAAGCTGGGCGCGAGATAACTTTCCACATCGCCATCACCCACCCTTCCACGTCTGTGGGGGCGACGATGAGACCGGCATCCCCGACCACCTCTGGCAGCGAGGATACATTCGAGACGATGGTCGGTGTGCCGCAAGCCATCGCTTCCAAGGGTGTCAGGCCAAAGCCTTCGTAGAAAGAAGGGTGTACGTGTACGGAGGCTCCATTGTACAGGTAGGGCAAATCGTGCAAAGGGACACGTCCCAAGAAGCGCACGTTGTTTTGCAGGCCGAGATTGTCTATCACCTGGAAGGTATCCTCGAATAGCCACCCCTTTGCCCCGACCACCACCAACATCGGGTTGTCATCGGCGTATTCATCTATCAATTGTCGAAAGGCGTGCAACAAGGTGGAAAGGTTCTTCCGAGGTTCAATCGTACTGACGAACAGTATGTAGTTTTCGGGCAGCTCGTATTTCTTGCGCATGGGGACCAGCGCTTGCGGGTCTTTGATTGGCCTGTAAATTGGATGTGCCGCTTCGTAGATCACGGTGATCTTGCCGGCCGGCACGCCCAGCAGTTCCACGATGTCTTTCTTGGTGCTTTCCGAGACGGCCACGATGTGGTCTGCATAGGTCACGGCGTCATCAATTTGGCCATAATAGCGAGCGCTATCCTCCGTAAGAAATCGGGGAAAGCGAATGAAGGCCAAATCGTGTACTGTGATCAACTTGGGAACTGGACTGCGCATGGGGGGAATGAAATCGGGTGAGTGAAGCACGTCAAGACGCAGCGGCCAGACCTCAAGGGGCAGAGTCCGCTGTTCGAAGCGGTGGTGGCTGGGTGTCCATAAGGAACGCCGAACAAAGTTGGGTTGGTCGGTGATGTTTAGGCGATCTTTGCGACTTTGCAGGAGGACAAATTCATCTTGACGATTGATTTGAGCCAGGGCTTCGATGAGATGGACCACATAATTCGCGATCCCTGCTTGGCGATAGAAGACGATCCTGGCATCAATGCCTATTCGCATTCGCTGTGTTTAACTCTCCTGACAAGATACGAGAATGAGTGTCCCTATTATAACCGGTTGCTCAAGATTTGTCCAACAGAGCAATCCTGCCGGGTGTGCGTCATTTTTTTGCGTTGGGGTAGCGGTAGGGGGGCGTGTGCAAGACCCGCCCAGGGCGACCGCAAGGGATCGCCCCTACGTTCCATCGCCCTGGAATGGGGATTCCAGGGCTACGTCTGACCGTAGCGACGGAATCCTCATTCCGTCGCGTCCAGGCCGGCCCTTGACCAACCCAAAACGCGAAACTTTGACGCATACTTCCGTCAAAATAGGGTATTGCAAAAGTTTGAAGTTTGTGGTATAATAGTTAATTGAAAACGGTTTTTTCTATCATTGTTGCTCCTTTGATGAAGGGGTGGTCATGAAAACATCAAAAAAGCGATATGCCGAAGCCTTTGCAACAATTCCACGAAAAAAGGGTCTATTCATTGCCATGGAGGGAATCCATGGTGCGGGAAAATCTACGCAGGCAAAAACCATTGCGTGCTGGTTGCGGGAACACGGGTATGATGTGACGGTTACTCGTGAAGTGGGGGGGACGGCTCTGGCGGAGCGTATTCGGGGGCTCATCCAGATGCAGGGCGAAGCCACGAAAATGGCCAATCGCAAGGCGATGCTTTTTCTGGTCATGGCTGCTCGCGCATCGCACATGACCCAAGTGATCCGCCCGAGCCTGAATGCCGGAAAGATTGTAATCACCGACCGATTCGAGGCTTCCACCTATGTGTACCAGCACTCCTGTGATCATCTGGGCGAAAAACTCATCAGCAAAGTCAACGACTACGTTACGGGGGGCATCTCTCCGGACTTGACGATACTCCTTGATCTACCGGTGGAGGAAGCGTTAGGGCGAAAGGTGAATTCCTGGTTTGGTCAGGCTCCGCGCGAAATATTCCAACATCGCCTTTTCGATTATCATCAGCGGGCCCGCCAAGCGTACCTGGAACTTGCTTCGACGAGATCGTCTCCCAAACACCACTGGGCTGTTATTGATTGTGAAGGCAAGGGACTGGACGACGTGACCGACGAGATTCTGGCGGTCGTGCGTCCACAGTTGAGCCAGTGCAATTTGAGCAATACGCAAGGTTTGTACCAACTTCAGTTGGCTTTTAACGAGGCTTGACAAGGAGATCATCATGGCAGCACCCAGACTGAATGGGGGAATAGAGCTCATTTGCGGGAGCATGTTTAGTGGGAAAACCGAAGAAGTGATTCGTCAGGTGCAACGCGGCTATTGGTCAGGCCATAACGTGCAGATCTTTCGGGCAACTTCTGTCCCCCTGGTAGTGCCGCAAAACAATACGCTCCTGTCACACGATGGCAGCGAGATTCAAGCCATGTACATCAGCCGGTCTGATCAGATTCTGCCGATGTTATCCTCCACTACAGACATTGTGGCCATCGATGAATTGCAATTCCTGGATTGGGGCGTCGTGGATGTTTGTCAACACCTTGCGGACCATGGTGTATGGGTTATTGCCTCTGGGCTGGACATGAGCTTTCGCGGTGAACCTTTTGGCCCGGTCCCGCTGCTCATGAGCATCGCCGATCGAGTACGAAAACTGCGGGCGGTTTGCACGGTATGCGGCAATCCGGCCGGCCGTAGCCAGCGTTTGCGGCACGGACGCCTTGCTCCTTACGACGATCCGGTGATCTTGCCCGGCGCGCATCTCTACCAGCCGCGTTGTCGCTATTGCCACCGCGTTCCCGGACGCGATTGAGACGAACGGTATACGACTCTGTTCTTGTGTATCTTTTCAAAAAGTAGGGGCGTGCCCTAGCAGGCTGTCGGAGAGAACAGTTTTTTCTTTTTAGAACACGGATCTCACAGAGAGACACAGATTTTCAGGCCAAATCAGCGGAAAATCTGTGTTTATCCTGCAAATCTGTGTCCCATTTGTTCTTTCTCCGACAAACTGCTAGCGGTCGCCCGACGTGGGCGGGCACAAGGCCGTGCCCCACCAAAAATTGGGGGGCGTCGAAGGCACACTACGGGGAGGAAAGATTATGATTCTGTTAGATTCGCGAAAAGCAGCGAGAAGTGGCCGGCTCTTGGAAACCCGAAACAAGAGCATTGTCCCGTGTGACTTGCTGGCAGCCGACCACTTGTGGCCCCATGGCCGGCAACATCTCACGCCTTTCAGCAGCCCGGCCTTCGGCCCGGAACATTGGGCCAAACGGCCACGGGATCGTGCGGCTCAGCGCAAACACTCGCTTGCTCACCGGTGAGACCGGTAATAATCACATAGGTCGGCCAAAGTACACTGGGCGCACCGTGGATTGCGTGCCAGGCAGATTTGCCTGCCGTGGGTAATCAAGTTGAGGTGTAACGTGTAGTACAGATCCGGGGGTACGGTCTCTTCGAGGAGAACGTGTGCTTTCTCGCGTGAAACTTTGGGTCCGATCAGACCCAAACGTTTGCTAAGACGATGGACATGGGTATCCACAGGAAACGCAGGCCGGCCAAAGGCAAACAGCAACACAATCGCCGCAGTCTTGGGCCCCACCCCTTTCATTTGCGTCAGCCACTTGCGGGCATCCTCAAGCGGCATCCCCCCCAGAAAGTCGAGACTGATCTCGCCGCGCTCTTCGGTAATTCTCTGCAAGGCTCGCTGGATCGCCGGCGCTTTCTGTCGCCCCAACCCTGCCGGCCGGATTGCCGCTTCGATCTCCTCCACGGGCGCGTCTCGCACCTCGTCCCAGGTGGGAAAGCGTCTGCGAAGCCGGTCGAAGGCGACATCCCGGTTGACATCGTTTGTATTCTGACTTAAGATGGTGCAGACCAGTTCGGCTACGGGCTCCAGTCGTGGGTGGTCTGGCTGTTCCCCGTAGGAATCAACCAGCAGGCGGTGGACTTCCAGCACCTTTGGGCGTAGGTTCGACCCCATCGTTCTGTGCGATCCCTTATTCCTTGACAACGCTGAGGGCCAGCCGTGTCGTCCACCAGCGAATGCTGCTCAAGATTATGGCGTAGTATCCAACGTAGGCTATGACTTCCAGGAGAGAGGGGTTTCCGTTGTAACCGAACAGCGACTTTAGCATCAAACCCACGAAAGAATTCTCATCCAGGATGGCATTCGTGTCCCAAACGTGTGCTACGAGGGTCGGAAATAGCGCTGCCTCCTGGAATTCATGGATTCCGTGGGCAACCAATCCGGCCGCAAAGAGTAGCAGGAGGACGCTGGTTACGTCGAAGAATTTCCCCAAATCCATACGGGCCGCTGCGCGATAAAATCCCCATCCCACGCCGGCAGCCAGGATCAATCCCAGCACAGACCCTTCCAACAGACCGGAACCTGTGTTGGAGAAAGCGGCTGCCGAGAGAAAAAGCGCCGTCTCCACCCCTTCGCGGAACACCGCCAGAAAGGTCAGACCCAGAATTCCCCAACTGGCATTGGAAGCTATGGCCTGGCGCAGGCCTTGCTCCAGACCTTCACGAATATGATACGCCTGGTTGCGCATCCAAAATATCATCCAGGTGAGGATCAAAGCAGCCAAGAGCATGGTGGTCCCTTCGAAGATTTGCTCTAACCGGCCCTGGAGCTCTGCGCCAATGGCTTGCAACAGCGCAGCCAAGGCGATACTGCTTGCTACAGCCAGGATTACTCCCAGCCAGGCCAGGCGGCGCGATTTTGCATCCCCGGCCTTCTTTAAGTAACCCAATACGATGCCCACGATCAGAGCGGCTTCTAACCCCTCCCTGAAAGTGATAATTCCTGCGGCAATCATAACCGGTATCTCCCTTCGTTGCGCACCCCACCAAACCAAGAGGGTAATACTACCACATAAGGAAGAAATTGTCAATCATTCTCGAAACCCCTGACCTATGTACTACTTGACGGTGCCTATCCTTTGTGGTAAAATGAGATTGTTAAAGTTACCCGCCCATTTTTTGAGAGGTTAGAAGTCCAACTTCTCAGAAAAGTTGAACTTCTAAGAGATGATGTGGCCTTTTCGCGTTTTCCTCTACCGGTTACGTGCGTAAGTACGAAACCCGGGAGCCGATTGTACGTAATGCATTTATGACGATCCATCAGTGACGCGCGTGTTCAATTAAGAGGAGGCTTATTGTGGAAGGCATGGATATTGGTAAGTCGTTTACATTTGTCTTTGAAGACGAAAATTGGATGACCAAGGTACTTGTCGGGGGGTTGTTCGTTCTTCTCAGCTTCATTCTTATTGGTATTCCGTTCTTGATTGGCTATGCCCTGGAGGTGATCCGGCGAGCCCAATCCGGAGACCCCCAGCCATTGCCAGACTGGTCCGACTTGGGAGGATACTTTTCAGACGGCATTAAACTCACGGCAGTAGTCATCGTTTATGCGTTGCCTATTATCGTGGTAGGCTGTCTCGCCGGGTTGATGGGGGCAGCAGTGGGGAACAGCAGTCAAGGTGGCGGAGGTGGTGCGGGACTGATTGCTTTCTGTCTGAACTGCATCATTTTTCTTTGGGGCCTGGTCATGGCTGTATTCCTCCCGGCAGCAATGGTCAGCTTTGCCGAAACAGGAGAGTTGATGAGCACCTTTCGCGTTGGCAAGCTCTGGTCATTCATTCGCAACAATCTGGGCAATTACATCATCGCCATTGTGTTGGGATGGGTAGCCAGCCTTGTAGCCAGTTTTGGTTTCATCCTCTGCGGTGTTGGCATTCTCTTCACCACCTTCTGGGGGTACATGGTGCAAGCACACCTGTTGGGCCAGGTAGCCCGCGCGGCACAGCCCGCTCTGTCTGCCGCCGCCGCTCCGGAAAGCTACTAACAGAATCGCAATTGGCATAGAGGGGAGCGCTGTGGCACGGTGCTCCCCTCACGAAATACCGGCAACTATTCAGACAAGGAAACATGTAGATGAAGAAGATGGCCCTTCTCCCGATGGTATTTGCTTTGTTCCTTTTCGCCACCGTGGCCTGCGGGAGAAACTCCGCGCCGCCTGCGGCACCTCGATCCACACCGAATATCGAAGCGACCGTACAAGCGGCTATGACGGCCCGCGCCCAGGCCACACCTACGCCAGACGTCCAAGCCACAATTGATGCCGCCGTGGCCGCCACAGCCCAGGTCACCCCCACACCAGATGTCCAGGCCACAGTGAATGCCGCCGTCTCGGCCACAGCCCAGGCTCAAGCCAACGTGCAAGCAACCGTGGACACAGCGGTTCAGGCCACCACGGTCGCTGCACCCACACCGACTCCCTCGGCCGAATACGTAACCATGAGCGAGGAAGAACTCGCGGCCCTCATTGACCAAGCCGTGGCTGAAGCCAGCACCAGCACACAAGAATGCTCTACAGCGGCGACCCAGGCCACGGCCGACGACACCGTCACCCAGGACGAAGTGCAAACGGTGGAAGTCTATTTGGCCAACGCCGATGAAGCAATCGCCTATGCCGACGAGGTCATCAATGCCTACAACGACTTGTACGGCGAATTGGCGACCGAAAGCCTTGCCACCCTCCAGGCAATCGAACAAGACCTCGCCGTCATGTCTCAAAACACAGCAGCGATCAACGATAGCCTGCAAGAGATCAACACCACGCTGGAAGCCGGCCTCACGCTGGCCGAAGACACCATCAATCAACTGGAAAGTGCCGCCCAGGCCGCCCAGGACAGCGCGCAACAAGCGCAACAGCAAGTGCAAGGCTGGGCAAAGGACCACCAATCCGAGATTGAAAATCGAGCGGCACAGGCTTTATCGGTGAAACCGAACAACATCCCTGCCGACGCGCAATCCGCTCTGGCCAGCGCCTTCAGCTACGTGGATGCGATACATGGAGCCTTGGGCGACAACAAGATTACGAAAACAGAACTGATGAACATCGCCCAGCTCGGTGCCAATACGGTCGCCGGCTTTCAAAGTCACGGAGACCTGAAACTGCAAAAGTTCGCTGGCTCAATCAACAACCTCACCGGGCAGTTGGCCCGTGGTCAAGTGCCACAGGCCAAAGCCGGTCTGGGCAAATTTGAGAAATCCCTGGGTGCTCGACCCGCCGGAATGCCTTCCGTGCCCTCCGGCCCCTCTGCGCCTTCCAGACCATCCAGCCCGTCCAAGCCATCGAAACCGTCTAAGCCGTCGCGCAGAGGATAAGGTGCGAATTTCGTGAAAACCGCTTCTACCGTGCGACGGAGCAATCAGGAATGGCTGGATGCGCTGCGCGGGCCCGACCCCGACGAAGCGCTGTCCGACCTACGGGCCGTGCTCGTGCGGGGGTTGGGATACGCCCTGGCCTCCTATTCAAACGTCCGCGACTCCGACCTGGAAGACTTTGCCCAAGACGCCCTCTTGAAGATACTCGCCGCCCTCGACACCTTTCGTGGGGAAAGTATGCTTACAACCTGGGCCCAGAAGATCGCCGTCCGTGTTGCGCTCACCGAACTACGCCGCCGGCGCTGGCGCGATGTCTCGTTGGATAAATTGACCGGCTTTCCCGACTCGGATTTCGTCCCCGACACATTGGCCGACCCGGCCACCGGCCCGGAACAACAGGTCATACAACAAATGTTGATGAGCAGCCTTGGCCGCTTGATCAACGAAGAATTGACCGAACGTCAGCGCCAGGCCATGATCGCTGTGCGAATCCACGGAATGCCCTTGGAGGAAGTGGCTCGCCGTATGGACACAAACCGTAATGCGCTCTACAAGCTCTTGCACGATGCGCGCCAGCGACTGAAAAAACGAATGGTAGCCGATGGAATGTCTTCGGAAGACTTTCTGTCTGCTTTCCAAGCGCAGTGAGGTAAGGAAAGTGCCAACAGTTGCGTCTGTATCCCAGAATACGGCCCGAGAATTGGATGTAACTATGCTGAAAAATATTATAAAAGGGATTCTCTCAACCCAACCTCATGAAATCAGTTGCGATGAGTGCTTCGATGAACTGGACCGCTTTACCGAGATGGTACTGTCTGGAAAGAGCGCGGCTGAAGCGATGCCCCTGGTCCAGGATCACCTGAACCGGTGTACCGATTGTCACGAAGAATTCGAAGTGCTTCTGTCTGCCCTGCGTGCGATGGCCTGAGAAATTCAGGCTCATACCTGTTGCCTTTCTTACGGGGAGATTCGCGTCTCCCCGTTTTTTGTTGGGGTAAGATACCCCCGTTTCGCCCCCTCTAACAATAACCGTCTGACAAATTGTATTCTACCGGGGAGGTGACAGATGAAACGTGAACGAACGGGATTGCGGGTTTTCGCCCTGACTGGTGCAGTGGTCGCCACAGTTCTGGTACTCGCCGCTTGCACGACATCGGCAACGCAACAGAAACCGGCCTCCCCGCCGGCACCGCCGAACAACAATGGATTCCAAGTAGCACCCGATTTTCAGATCACGGTTTACCAGGGCGAAGGATTCCAACCCGGACAAAAAGTGAAACTGTCTGACTTGCTTGCCCAAGGAAAACCGGTCGTGCTCAACATGTTTGCCGGTCGTTGTCCACCTTGCCGCCTGGAAATGCCAGACCTGCAAGCGGCCAACGAAGAGTTCAAAGACGACGTGCTGCTGTTTGGCCTGGACGTAGGCCCATTCACCGGCCTGGGGTCGCGCGAGGATGGGCGCGCCTTGCTCCGCGAACTCAACGTCACATACTCCACCGGCACAACGTTCGATGGGAGCATAATTCGTTCCTACCGCGTGCGAGGTATGCCTACGACAATCTTCATCACCCCACAGGGGCAGATCGTCCAAACGTGGACCGGCCTGTTGACAAAGGCCAAGCTGATCGAGCTGGTCGGCAACCTCCGCGTCGCGTCGCGCACTTCATGACTCAGGAGTCTTTGACACGGCCCTCTTGTTGCGCTATACTGTAAGATAGAGGCAGGTTTGAAACCTGTCCCACCTTCGAAGCGCTCGCGTAACTAGTGCGGAGGGAGAAACGATATGTGCGGACGATTCACATTGGCCTCCGATCCGGCGACATTGCAAGAAGCATTCCCCGGTTTTGCGCTGCCACCCACTGGCGAACTGCGCCCGCGTTACAATATTGCTCCGTCTCAAGACATCGCCGCCATCGCGAACGACGCCCAAAATCGGGTGCGCTTCTTCCGCTGGGGCCTGATTCCCTTCTGGGCCAAAGACGAGAAAGTCGGCTACCGCATGATCAATGCGCGGGCCGAGACCCTGGCAGAGAAACCCTCCTTCCGCACGGCATACCGAAAACGCCGTTGCCTGATCCTGGCCGATGGCTTCTACGAATGGCAAAGCGATGGCCGCACAAAAACGCCCATGTACGTCCGGCTGAAGTCCAAAGAACCGTTTGCCTTTGCCGGCTTATGGGAAGTGTGGTCCCCCACAAACGAAAGCGCAATCTACTCCTGTACCATTATCACAACCACACCCAATACACTGCTCGAACCGATCCACAACCGTATGCCGGTGATACTTCCGCCTGAAGCGTACGATCTGTGGTTGGACCCGACGGAACAAACGCCCGACCATTTGCACGATTTGCTCGCACCGTACCCCCCGGAGCAGATGATCGCGCACCCCGTGTCTACCCTGGTCAACAACCCACGCCACGATTCTCCTGATTGCATTATTCCCGATTGACAAGACCTCGAAGAGCTGAGCGGGTCGCGCCCACGAGCGCGGTTGCACGCGCCACCAAGGATGAAAATGGCGGAGCGTGGAGCGTCGAGCGTCGAGCGGTGGGCGACGAAACACGCATTGGGCCGAGAAGTTCAACTTCTCCGAGAAGTTGAACTTCTAAGCATCGTGTGGCCGGTATCTGACGACTGGCGACTATTTTCAAAGCAGTGCCCATGAGCGATTGCGCGCCACCAAGGATGAAAATGGCGGGACGTGAAACGTATTGCGTCTTACGCATCACGTTTTACGTTTTACCTGACACCTGACACGTCATTTTCATAACGGGTAAGAAACCCTCGCACAAGATCATCTATGATGCTGTAGGGCAGCTATAGCCCTACCCCAGTTACAACCTCAATACAAAATGGGTTACTGCTCAGGCAGGCCCCCCTACCCCCCAATTTTGGGGGAAAATCGATCTGTTCCCCCCAAGATTGGGGGGCTGGGGGCCACCGATCACTGCTGAGGCTATTCTCGCTGGCTGCCTGAGCAGTAACCAAAATGGTAGGAGAGGAGAACCATGCCAGACAAGAACGGCCCCATTGTTGTTTACGGTACCTCATGGTGCCCTGATTGCAAACGTGCCAAACAGTTCCTGGGCGAGCATCGCTTGCAGTACAATTGGGTGGACATCGAACAGGACTCTGAAGCGATGGCCTACGTCGAGGAGATTAATCAGGGCAAGCGCATCGTGCCCACGATCGTGTTTCCCGACGGAGGCCTTCTGGTCGAACCCTCGAACGCCGAGCTGGCCGACAAGCTCGGACTGCACACCAAGGCGACTCGCAGTTTCTATGACGTGATCATCGTCGGTGGCGGGCCGGCCGGCCTGACCGCCGCGATCTACACCAGCCGCGAATCGCTCGACACACTGGTGATCGAACGGTCGGCGTTGGGCGGGCAGGCTGCCGTGACCCAGGTGCTCGATAATTTCCCTGGCTTCGACGAGGGCATCAGCGGCGCGGACTTCGCCCGCCGGCTGAGCAATCAAGCACGGCGATTCGGCGTAGAACTGTTGCAGGCGCAGGACGTCGTCGACATCACTCGCGAGGGCCAATACCTCTGCGTGAAAACGGCCGGCGGCGCGGAATACGGCGCAAAAACGGTCCTACTCGCCACCGGCAGCCGCTACCGGCGGCTGGGCATCCCGGGGGAAGACGAACTGATCGGCACGAACATCCACTTCTGCGCCACGTGTGATGGCGCGTTCTACAAGGACAAAGAAGTCCTGGTCGTCGGAGGGGGAAACAGCGGGTTCGAAGAGGGTTTGTTCCTCACCCGCTTTGCCAAAAAGGTGACGATTGTCGAGTTCTTGCCGGAGGTACGGGCCAGTGCAATTTTGCAGGAAAAGGTTGCCGGCCGGGACGACATGGAAGTGATCACCAATCACGCCGTGCGGGAGTGCAAGGTGGAAAATGGCAAACTGGCCGGCGTAGTCGTGGAAGACCGCGCCACGGGTCAGACCCACGAGTGGCACCCCGACGGCCTATTCGTCTTCATCGGCATGTCGCCGAACACCGCTTTTCTGCCCGATACGTTCGACCGCGACCGCTACGGGTTCTTGCTTACCGACAAAACGTTGATGACGACCGTGCCCGGCGTTTTCGCCGCCGGTGACGTACGCGCGGGGAGCACCAAGCAGGCCGCGTCCGCTGCCGGCGAAGGTGCCACCACCGCGCTAATGATCCGCGATTACCTCAAGTCGCTCGGCTAATTACCGCACACATACAAAGGGGAGGTGATGCGAAAAGTGCAACGCAGGACAAGTTGTTTACTGACAGGACTTACGCAGTGAGAGCAGAACCAGGTGACCGGCACTTCCTCAATACCGTTGAGAGACCAGCGATGCCGGCTTTACAGCCAAAACAAGTGCTCCAGACACGATTCTGAAGTGCCGGTCACCTTGACCGCGTAACTCCTGCCATTGAAGGCAAAACACTTATCGAGTAGAGACGTGAACTTACAAAGTAAGGAGAGGAAACAAATGTTACGTAGATTTGGTTACTTGTTTAGTATGCTCGTCGTCCTGAGCATGGTTCTTACGCCCCTTGCGGCTGCGCAAGGACCGAAGTTCGATGCCACTGCCGCGGAAGAAGAAGGATATTGGTACTCTCGCTACAACCTGGGCAACCTCGTTTTTCGCTCGGGTCTGGGGGACACGTTCATGCCCGAGATGAGCATGATGCAGCAGATGGTCAAGATGGCCGATGCGGACCCCACCGATGGCGACACGGCCATGCCGCCCACAAACGCGGCCTTGCTCAAGTCGGTCTACGCCAGCGGCGACCCGCACTACACCCAGATGATTGACGTGAACGACTTTGGCACGCAGCGCTGGGACCCGGCCAGCTTCGACAAGACCGTAACCAGCCGGGCTTTGGGTTGGACAATCATCAAGGAGTCGGAGTGGGCCAAACAGTTCCACGTGGACGGTCACTTCGGCAAAGTCACAGACAATTTCGGCGCGCAGTGGCGTTTTGTGGGCCTTGCTCTCAATGCCGAATCCAAGATGCAAGCGCAATACGCGCTGCAAATGCTCAAGAACGACCAGGGCCTCATCGCCAACAGCGACGGCACGGTGGATTGGGCCGGCCAGTGGGTCATGCTGACGGCGTTCAGCGACTTGGGCGGACTGCTGGGTGCTTCGGCGGTGCCGCATAGCACGACCAATCGCTACACCGATCCGGCCGCTTCGGGGATGTTCCTGGGCGCGGCGGACATGCTCTTTGGGGCCATAGCCTCACGCAAGCCGGCCGACACCGAGGAATTCTCGCTGGCCATCCAGAGCCTGACCTGGTACGCGGCAAATACGACCAACGCCGACAACCAGGCCCAGGCCATTGGCCTGATCAAGAGCCATGCCGACATGCTCATCAATGCCAGCCAAGACACGGCCACGAACAAGGCTTTCGCCGTTCGCGGTCTCATCGAGGCCTATCGCGTCAGCGGCGACAGCAAGTATCTCGACGCCGCCGTGCGTGCATTCAACAGCCTGGCCGGCGAATTCGACGCCGCCAGTGGCACATTCTCCAGCCAGAACACCTACACCATCGACAACGTGGCCGTCATCATGGGCGCGATCAACAGCGCCCGGCTCTTCGCCGGCGACGCCATCGATCAGGCGAAGGCGGAGGACCTCTTCCGCGATTTCTTCGAGAGTGCCGTAAACAAGAGTGGCCTGCAGCAGTCCGTGCCGCCTATTCCGGTCGCCAAAGGGACGTTTGAGCAGGACGAGCCGGTCGTCTTCTACGGCTATCCCGGCAAACCCAAGCCGCCCATGGCCGGTGGAGACTTCGGCATTGCGCCGGTCTTCGCCACCGAGGTAAAGTGGGATGGCAGCCAGTGGAGCGTGACAAATGGCAACTTCGACTCCGCCGGGGCGATGCACGCTTCGAACGAGTTTATCTGGTTCCACAACGACGAAGTGAACGGCTTCCCAGAGGTATCTGCGGCAGCCAGCGCAGCGCCGGCGCCGGGTATGTTGCCCACCACCGGTGGCGAAAGCAACTTACCGAGCATTGCCCTGCTGGCCGTAATCGCCGGGCTGATGTTGCTTGGTGCGGGGATCGCCCTCCGCCGGCAAACGGTTGTGAGGTAACTACAACATGAGCCAACGTTTCTCCGGCGCACAGAACGCGCCACGGACACGGCTCTTGTGGATGGGTGGGTTGCTGGCCGGACTCTCCCTGGCTCTGGCCGGATGCGGAGCCTCCGGCAGCCCATCCAACGCACGTGCCGAACCTACGCAACCGGCTCAAGTGCGTGCTGCTACGCCGGCGGTGATCGAGCCTACGCTCGCACTGCCGGCGACGGCCACGCCGGTGCCCCCGACGATCACGCCGATGCCGGCGGCCAGCCCGACCGTAGCACCGACGCAGCCCCCACCGGCAACCGGGGACATGGAACCACAGGCGGGCACGCCCAGCTTTGAGGCAGACGTACAGCCCATCTTTGCGGCCCGTTGTATCAAGTGTCACAGTGGTGACAATCCTCCGCGCGGGCTGCGGCTCGATAGGTACGAGGATGTTATGGCCGGCGGCACATACCGGCCGGTCGTCCTGGCGGGGAATGCGGACGAGAGTCCCCTGATCCGGCGCATCAAGGGCATTGCCACTCCGCGGATGCCTTTCGATGGTCCCCCCTTCCTATCCGACGAGCAGATCGCCACAATCGAAGATTGGGTAGCAGCCGGCGCACCGAATAACTGAACCAACTGCCGGAAAACCGGCAACCTGGTATCTGCGAAAAGGGGCAGCCCACAAGGGTTGCCCCTTTTGAGTCATGATGGTATAATTGGCCACCCAGCACTATGAGCCGTGGAGGTCATTTTTTGTGTGGCAAACAACCGTCAGACAGGCGTTGCGCCTGGCTCTTCCGCTCGGCACCAAGGTGATCGTCGGGCAAGGTCAGTTGGAAAAGAGGGTGTCGTGGGCCCAGGCAATGGCGTCTACCCCTCCCTTCTTCGGATCCCTTCACGGAGGGGAACTGGTCATCCTCTCCCTGCAGACGATCCAACGCCTGGACAACGAGTTCACATTTGGCCGCATGATCGCCGATATGGTTGGCCTGGGCATTGCCGGCATCGCCTATGAGGGCACAGCCGGCGAAGAAGCTGTCGCGCTTGCTACGAAGTCTCATTTACCTCTGCTGCAATTGCCTGACGGGTCGAATGACGCGCAGGCCGCCCAGGCCATACAGCGGCTGATTACTCAGACGGGTTCCCAACAGTCGGTGCGGGCTCAGGAGTTGGCCCAACACCTTTCAGCGGTCTGTGAAACGTGCCCGGGACCGGAAGCGTTCCTTGCTGCCCTCACCCAACTGACCGGTCATGCAGCGATCCTCCAAGATCAACACAAGAAGGTCTGCATTTCGCCGCCGGAGGGCCGTGCGCGGTACCCAGAGAGAAGAATCCGGCGCTGGGCGGCTGATGGCATCGCCTCGTTGAAGGCTGCCCACTCTCTTGAACCAGTCCACAGCCAGATTGCCGGCATAAAGGACTGGGCCGGTTGGCAAGCGCCCGTGACTGTCGGTCACCACATTGTAACGGCTATCGCTCTGGCCGACAAGCGTCCCGCATTGGATGAATTCTCGCAACTCGCAGTCAGTCAGGCCGCTCTGGCCTGGTCCCAGCGGTTGGAGGAAGAGCGTTCCGCGGTGCTGGCCCGCTCGAACGTTCGGGAAGAATTCATCCGCCAACTGGCGGCACGATCCCGCAACGCACAAGGAACCATCTTCCGGTTGGCTCGTTTGCTGGACTACGCCTTGGAAGAGGAGCAATGGGCAATCGTTTTTGCCACCACGGTGAGTGACCACTCCACCGGCCCGCAATGGCAGTCTGTGGAACAAATCGCCCTGCGTTGTGCAGAGGAGAAGGGGTGGAACATGCTGTCTGGGTGTGTGAGCAACCGCCTGATTCTTCTGGGCCATTCGCCGGAGGCTCCCGGTGTCACGGCGATCCGGCAGTTGGCCGAAGAGACACGAAACACCGCGACTCATCACATGACCACGCCCCTGTTCTGCGGCATCGGTCGCAGCCAGGTCGGGGTGGAGGGTCTCTACAGTGCGCTCCGTCAGGCCGAGGAGTCGCTTGACTGGGGCCGGCGATTGTTCTCCTCGGCCGGTGGAGTCCTGACCGCGAACGATGTGGCCATGTATCGACTGTTGTACGACTTGCGCGGCTCGCAAGAAGCATACGGATTCTATCGTGCAACGCTGGGGCCGCTGGCGCAGTACGATCAGAAACATGGCACGGAACTGCTTCCCTCCCTCGAAACCTATCTTCGGTACCACGGAAATATCAGCCAAGCGGCCAAAGCGCTGCACGTCCATCGCAACACGTTGATCTATCGACTGAAACGCGTTGGCGAGATATCCGGTATGGATTTGGACGAAGCGGAGACTCGTCTCGCCCTGCAAATTGCGCTGCGGCTCTCTTACCTGCTCTGAAGATAACGTGTCAGGTAAAACGTAAAACGTAAAACGTGATGCGTAAGACGCAATACGCAATACGCAATACGTTTCGCGTCTTCACGTTTCACGCCCCGCCATTTTCATCCCTTGGTGGCGCGCAACCGCCCATGGGCACTGCTTTGAAAATAAGCGTAGAAGTTCAACTTCTCCGAGACGTTGAACTTCTTGGCCCCCAAACTTTTATGCACTATGCCCATAGACAATCCGCGTATTCTGTGATATAGTTTTTTGCAGGACTGTGGATTGTCTGTAGTTTGGCAGAGTTGCCCCCTTTACGACGCTAGTCGTGAGGGGGCATTTGTTTTGAATGAACAAGTTGAATGCTATGTAGAGAGGAGAATAACATGAATGCAATCAATCCTGGAGATACGGCTTGGGTGCTTATCTGCTCCGCACTGGTGCTGATGATGACTCCGGCCCTGGCCTTTTTCTACGGAGGCATGGTGCGTCGGAAAAACGCGCTGTCCACCCTGAATCTGAGCTTCATCATCATGGGGCTGATCAGTGTGCAGTGGGTGCTGTTTGGCTATAGCCTGGCCTTTGCTTCCGATTTCCACGGACTGATCGGAGGATTGGGTTTTCTCGGTTTGGTCGGTGTGGGAGCCGCCCCCAACCCTGACTATGCCGCCACCATTCCCCATCTGGCCTTTGCCACCTTTCAAATGATGTTTGCTATCATCACGCCGGCCCTGATCACCGGCGCACTTGTGGAGCGCGTGCGCTTCAAGACGTTCCTGGTCTTCACTTTGCTGTGGGCCACCCTGGTCTACGATCCGGTCGCCCACTGGGTGTGGGGCGTCGGCGGGATATTGCGACAGCTCGGCACACTTGACTTTGCGGGGGGCACGGTCGTACACATCACGGCCGGCTTCTCTGCGCTGGCTTTTGCCCTGGCCATTGGGCCGCGAAAAGGGTTCGGCAAATCGCCGATGGAGGCGCACAATATCCCCTACACTGTGCTGGGTGCTGGTTTGCTATGGGTCGGCTGGTTCGGCTTCAACGCCGGCAGCGCCCTGGCCGCGAACGGCATAGCCGTCAACGCGCTGATGACCACGAACACATCCGCTGCTGCCGCGACTCTGGTCTGGATGCTCTTGAGCTGGCGGGACAATAAGCCGAGTGTGCTGGGCATCGTCACCGGCGCGGTGGTCGGATTGGTCGCCATCACGCCGGCTTCCGGTTTTGTGACCCCGTTGGCCGCCATCGTCATCGGCGCGGTGGCCGCACCGATCAGCTATTACGCCATCCAGTTGCGCGAGAAGGTCGGCCTGGATGAATCGCTCGACGTGTGGGCCTGCCACGGCATGGCCGGCACCTGGGGCGCGCTGGCCACAGGTTTGTTCGCCACCGTCGCCGTCAACAGCAGCGGAGCAAATGGCCTCTTCTACGGCAACCCCGGGCAGTTTGGAATCCAGATCGTCTCGGTCGTGGCCTCTATTGCCTTCGCCTTTGGCGTGACGTTCGTCCTCGCCAAAGTGCTGGATGCCGTCATGGGCCTGCGCGTTTCGGAGAAAGAGGAAGCGGTCGGTTTGGACATCAGCATGCACGGAGAGCGAGCTTACGTATAAGCCAGGAGGATGAATCTCAATGACCAAGAAAATCGAAGCCATCATTCGCGAAGAGAAACTGAACGACGTAAAGAATGCCCTACGTGAAATCGGCATTCTGGGCATGAACATCCATGAAATTCGTGGTCAAGGCCGGCAGGGGGGCGTTGAACTGACCGGACGTACCGGCACATATCGGGTGGACCTCTTGCCCAAGATTCAGGTGAACATCGTGCTCAGTGACCACAACGTGGAAAAGACCGTAGAGACCATTCGGGAGGCTGCCCAGACCGGAAACACCGGAGACGGGGTCATCTTCATTTACCCGGTGGACGATACGATCCGCATACGCACCGGTGAACGGGGACGCAAGGCGCTCACTTACCCCGGAGACATAGACGAGCGCCGCGCCGGGCAGTAAGTAAGACGTAGCAGGCAAGCACAAGGTAGGGGTGTACATAGGGGTATACCCCTACCTGTGCTGGTTCAGGTAGGCATTGATCACGTTGTGAATCTCACAGGGGGGGTCTGGATAGGCACGAAACGACATTTGTGTGGCCCTTTGCAGGTCATCCCCTAACAGGTCGAGGTCGCGGCACCACAACAGGTGGCCTTGTTCTTCCAGGTAACTCAACAGGTCTTCTTGGTGGCGATCATAGCGCTGCGGATTGCTGACCCCAACCAGGGGCTTGCCCCGGCGCATGGCCTCGACCAGGGTACCCAGGCCGCCGTGGCTGATCACCAGACTGGCCCGTTCGTAGTAAGGCTCCAGCGAAGGTGCAAAACGGAAGTGTTCGGCAGCGTTGCGCGGGACGTAGCCGCCGGTGCCAATCTGCATCACGACGGGCCGGTCCAGATGGGGAGCCAGACGGTCCATGCAAGAGATCAATGCATCGAAATCGGTGGTTCCGACGGTGACGAAGATCATGGGGCTACCACAACCGTCCGGCGTAAAGTGTGTGCGGGTAGCGGCTCTGCAGGCCGGGCCATTGCACGAAAAAGAGGTTCGCCAGGCGAATCATCACCTTCCCCGTTGCGGATAACTCTCGCACCCGTGATCCGGTCTCGATGAAAATAATCCGGGCACCGAAGAGTTTGCCCAACAACATCACCGGTACAGCGACCCAAGGGCCTGTGCTGAGAATCGCCTGGGGACGCACGCGCGCCAGTACACCCAGCGATTGCCAGGCACAAAGTGCGGTGCGTGCCGTGTCTTGCAGCAAGTTGTGTTGCTTTCCGGGCTGGTATCGCGGACGAATCACACGGTAGACCGGACCGGGCCGCGAGATTTTCTCTTCACTCACTCGATCCTCCTTGACCAGGAGATAGTGATACGCATGGTCCGGCCCCAAAAGATCGGCCAGTTTCACCATTTCCTTGGTATGTCCACCTTCGCCCATCACTAGCAATAAACGGGCCATTCGTGCCTTCTTCCGGTATGAGTTGTTTTGAAAATAAGTGTCATGTGTCGGGTGTCATGTGTCACGTAATCCGTAAAACGTGATGCGTGTTGCGTATTCCGTCGCTCGACGCTCTCCGCTCCACACAATTTTCATCTACCGGCCTTACCCGCGCAACACGTCGTCATACAGCGTGATAATTCCATCGGCTGTACCGTCCAGTGACAGACGGGCGATGGCCTCCCGGCCTCTCGTGCGCTGTCCAAAGTCCAGCGCGCCGGCGATTTTGCCGGCCAGGTCGTCAACGGTCTGCTCGGCCAGATAGCATCCCGGGAGGCCGGCTATGACCTTCGCCACATCACCCACATCCACAGAGACGATGGGCAAGTTGCAGGCCATCGCTTCTTTGATGACCACCGGTGATCCCTCGTAGTCGGAGGCCAGGACCAACACGTCGCAGGCGTTCATATAAAGGGGCACGTCTTCGTGCGGCACGCCGATGGCTTTGACGAGCTGGACGCGGGGGTCGTTTTGTGCCACCTGTCCTACCGCCTCCTCTATGAGCGGCAATCGTTTTTCCGGTCTGGGGTCGCCGACGAAGAGGGGCAGCCGGGCCGGGCCTGGCAGGCCCAAACGTTGCCGTGCCTCCTGTTTGGGCATGGGCTGGAAGAGGCCCAAGTCTACGCCACAGGGGACCACACGTGCCGGGGCAAAGCCCAACTCTTCGTAGTGCAAGGGGGAGGTGACGGTCACGCCGTCTACCAGAGGGGCCAGTCGCTGGCACAACCATCCCTGCCAACCGACCATCTCCCCCGCGCCATGAAAACTGACGACGACCGGACACGACCACTGGCAGCGCGCGATGACGCCGGAAAAGACGTAGTGGGCGTGCAGCAAATCGTACCGGCGGGTGAGCAGCCGTTTCCACAGCCGGAACAGCCCCCGGAGATAGTTCCATTTGCTACGCCGGCCGTTGAAGAAGAGAACATCTATGTCCACACCTCGCCGGCGCAGGGCGGCCACCTGTTCTTCCACAAAGGTGCCGAAGGCCGGCTCTTCCTCGGTGGGGTACATGTTGGTCACGACAAGCACGCGCACTGATTCACCACCTCAAGGTTTAGAGGGACTCGTTGCTCCCTGCTGCGACAGAACCTCTTGCCGGTGTTGGGCCAGTTTTTCCCGACGCGGATTGAACAAAAAGATCGCGTTGAGCAGCGTCCAATAGTCCCGGTAGTAACGACGCAGCGTGGTCCGTACCAGCTCATCGGTGATGGCCGTGAACTCGCCCTCATTCGAAACGACCTGCAGATTCCAGAGGCTGGCTGCATTCCGGTACAAGCGCTTTTGGGTGGCGAGAAACGCACGGTCTTCGGGGGTGGCGGAGCGCCGGGCCGCAGTCTCCGCAGAAACGTCGAGCAGGTAGCGTATTTGTGGTTTGGGGGCCAGCGTCACCAGCAATCGCGCGAGCCAGCCGTGCAACAAGTCTGGATCGTTCGCATAAGCGGCGATCTCGACCAGCGCATCGTAGAGATAGCGATCGCAAATGATCACGCGGCCCCCCCGGCGCATGGGCCACCAAATGTGTACGGCATACATCCTCAACAGGTCTGCCCCCACGAGGGCGAGCCATCCCTGCCTGGCGATCGGGGAACGCAGCGCTGCTTGCCGGCGGGCCACTTTTTTGGCCGGATCTTCTTGCGCAGGAGGGGCTTCGTTGCTCGTGCTATGGCCTTGCCGTACCAGGTGCAAGGCGGCATCCGTAAGGGGCGATGACCCGCCCCGTGACCAGACTACGCCGTTCTCGATGTGGCAGCCGGAGAAAGCTGCGGAGAGCGTCTCCGCATGGGCCGACTTGCCGGCGCCATCCAGGCCGCTCAGGGTCACCAGCATGGCCGGGTGGCTATCGACACCGATGTTCCGCCGGATGCCGGCAGTGGTGTGCAACAACGCGTCCCATACCTTGCGGCGTGGGCCAATCGTCCGGTCGCGCCAAACCTTGCGGTAGTAGAATTGCTTGCTGACGAGAAAGGGGATGCGGAATGGAAAGCTCTGCCGGCCCACCAGGCGGCCGATCTGCTGACGCTGGCCGATGTTCAGCCAGCGGTCGGCCTGGTGGCGGATCGGGGCCGGCAAAAGGGAGTGGCCGTACAACGATTGCTCTATGTGCGACCAAATGAGCAGGCAGGCAGCCAGCCCGTCCCGCCACCCCTTCCGTTCGCTCACCCGAATCAGGCGGTCCCAGTCCAGGTTTGCGTGGCGCAGGCAATGGCGCGCTTTTTGCACATCGGAGAGCGAAACGATCTTGTTTTCGTAAAAAGCATGGGCTAAGGTGATGAGCAACCCATCCTCCGGCGATGGGCAGACAACGAGGGGATCATCTTGCGCCATGCGCGCATACTCCCACACCAGCGATTCGTCCAAGAACGAAGTACCCCAGCCGACGCACTCGTGCAGGTGAATGGCCGAGATTTCACGTCCCAGGTGAAATTTGCGGAAGAGGAATTTGTGTGGTTCCTCCACGTTTTTGAGCTCGACGTACCCCAGGTCCAAAAGGACTTCTGCGGCACGGGGACCGTGTGCCAACTGCACCAGGACATCCAGGTTGTCGCTGCGATACGGAAAGGAGGGCGTCATGCCCACGGATTTCACTTGCAGGTTGCCGATGCCCTCGCCGGCCCAGGCTGTGGCAACCAGTGCGAATTCTTCGCGCAAGCGGCTGTGCGTGGTCTGCTCCTCTGCGTAAGCGGCCTGGAACGCCGGAGTTGCCATCAAGGCGCGATGGGCCGCACTGCTATCCTCGCTCAGGCCAAGCAGCGGCACTTTCTGGTGACGGAGGAAGGGGATCAGGCGGTCAGCCTGGTTCACGACCTCGTCGGGGGAAATTTCTGCTCCCGTATGCGGGTCTGCGAGCAATGCTGCCGTACGCGCCAAAGGGTCAGGTCTATTCATAGCCGTATTGTAAGGGTTTTCTCTTTTCCTGTCAACCAACCACTTTTGGTGGGGTGTCCGTCATTTTTTTGTGTTGGGGCACCGGTAGAGGCGGGTTTTGCACCCGCCAGGGCGACCGCAAGGGGTCGCTCCTACGTTCCACCGCCCACGGGGATTCCAGGGCTACGTCTGACCGTAGCGACGGAATCCCCATTCCGTCGCGTCCAGGCTGGCTCTCGACCAACCCAAAACGTAAGACTTTGACGGACACCCCACCCAATGAATCGTGTTTGACAAATTCAGCGGAGTGTGGTATGATAGGTACAGTGAAGATGGAGTACCTTGTTGCCAGAGAAAGGCTATTTTCTTGAGTATTCAAACATCGAGTGCCGTTATTGTTCTCTCTCTTATTGAGCTCCTTGTTATTGAGGAGCTACTTGCGTTTGGGGGGGAATAGGCAACAACGACGCTGTTCACAAAGCCTCCCATAGGGGGGCTTTTTTGTTAGATAGGGACTGCGCTCCCCGCATTGATTCAATAATCAGAAGGCACAGACGCCTCGGTGACTCCCGGAGAGAGTTTGCGGAGGTGTCTTGTTTTATATCTGGATGCGGAAGACGGCGAAATGATGAACGATGAATTAGGGAGTCGGGAGTAGGAAGTAGGAGCGGTGAGCGTGGAGCATCGGATTACGCGCCAGACCTGACAGGTTTCCTTCGTTATCTGTGCCGGAACGAGTCTCGACCTTACCCGTAGTGTCTTGGCCTTGTAAAGCCGTCCATGAAACCTGTCAGGTCTCAAGGTTATTTTCAAAGCAGTGCCCATGCCCGCCCTGCGCGCACCACCAATCATGAAAATGGTGGGGCTGAAACGTGAAGACGTGAAACGTATTGCGTATTGCGTCTTACGCATCACGCATCACGTTTTACTTGACACCTGACACGTTATTTTCAAAACAGTGCCCATGAGCGGCTGCACGGCACCAAGAACGAAAATATGACGACTGACATCTGGCGACTATTTTCAGAACAGGAGGGAGAATTCATGAAACTGACCGGTGCACAAATTGTTTGGGAGTGTCTGAGAAAAGAGGGGGTGGATGTGATTTTTGGGTTTCCGGGTGGTGCAATCATGCCCACGCACGATGCCCTGCTCCAGTATCCGGAAATCCGGCATTACCTGGTACGCCACGAGCAGAATGCAGCCCATGCCGCTGACGGCTACGCGCGTTCTACCGGCAAGGTGGGCGTGACGATCTCCACGTCCGGGCCTGGCGCGACCAATCTGGTCACCGGCCTGGCCACGGCGATGATGGATTCGTCTCCCATCGTCTCCTTCACCGGCCAGGTGCCCACGACCTTGCTCGGAAACGATGCCTTCCAGGAAACCGATGTGACTGGCGTCACCCTGCCGGTGACCAAGCACAACTACCTGGTCACCGATGTCAAGGACCTGGCCCAGACCATTGCCGAAGCGTTCTACATTGCCCGGTCCGGCCGGCCCGGCCCGGTATTGATAGACCTTTGCAAAGATGTCCAACTCTCCGAAACTACGTTTGAATACCCGGAAGATGTGCGCTTGCCCGGTCTCCATCTGTCCCCTGTTCCGGATTCTGATGCGCTGGCCGCAGCGGCAGAGCTGATCAACGAGGCGGAGCGGCCACTGATCCTGGCCGGCCATGGAGTCGTCTTGGGCAACGCTTCGCAAGAATTGCTGGCCCTCATCGAGAAGGCCGAAATCCCGGTCGTCAATACGCTGCTCGGCTTGGGCTGTATCCCGCACCAACACCCCTTGTGCCTGGGCATGGGGGGCATGCACGGTGAATTCTGCACCAACCAGGCCATCCAGGAGTGCGACGTACTCATCGGTATCGGCATGCGTTTCGACGACCGCATCACCGGCCGGTTGGACGAGTTCGCACCGACTGCGCGCGTGATCCACTTTGAACTGGATGAAGCGGAGATCGGCAAGAACGTACCGGTGGATGTACCGGTAATTGGCGATTGCAAGGATACGCTGGCGGCGATCCTGCCGTACGTCGAGGAACAACGTCGCCCCCAATGGATGGACACAATCCGTGCGTGGCAAGCCGAGACGGCGAAGCGCGAAATCACCGAGCTGGAATTCGAAGATCTCATTCCTCCCTATGTCATGCAGCAGTTGTACGAAACGACAGAGGGGAACTGCTTCGTCGTTTCCGATGTCGGCCAGCACCAGATGTGGGAGGCGCAATATTTCCCGCACCAACGCCCGCGCCAATTGATCACTTCGGGCGGGTTGGGGACGATGGGATACGGCGTGCCCGCGGCCATCGGTGCGAAGGTGGGCAACCCCGACGCGCTGGTCTGGGCTGTGGTCGGTGACGGCGGGTTCCAGATGACAATGGAAGAGCTGGGCACGATTATGCAGGAGCGTGTGCCGGTCAAGATTGCCATCGTCAACAATGGTTTTCTGGGCATGGTGCGTCAGTGGCAACAACTCTTCTTCGACAAGCGATATGTCGGCACTCCGATCATGAGTCCGGACTACGTGAAGCTGGCCAGTGCCTATGGCATTCCGGCAATTTCTGTCAGCGAGCGTTCGGATGTCTCCGACGCCTTTACCGAAGCAAATAGTGCGGATGGCCCCTTCCTGATCGAATTCAAAGTGAAGGAAGAGGTGAACGTCTATCCGATGGTAGCCCCCGGTGCCGCGGTAGACCAAATGATCCGCCGCCCCGAGCCGCGCGTCGTTCAAGGTCGTCGCGGCACGCAGCCTAGCTGGTAGGCCAGACTACACAGAAAGGAGTGAACAAAAATGATGAAACATACGGTCGTAGCCTGGATGGAAGACAAACCCGGCGTACTCAACAGGGTTTCCAGTCTCTTCCGCCGGCGTAACTTCAACATCGAGAGTCTCACCGTTGGTCACAGCGAAACCCCCGGCATCAGTCGCATGACTTTCGTCGTGGATGGCGATGAACACATGGTGGATCAAGCGGTCAAGCAATTGGATAAGCTGGTCAACATCACGCGCGTGGAGAATTTTACCGCGCGGCCGGCCGTGATCCGCGAGCTGGCCCTGATCCGCGTCTCGGCTGCCGGTTCGGAACGTTCGGAAGTCGTCCAACTGACCGATATCTATCGCGCTCGTATCGTGGATGTGGCTCTGGATAGCTTGGTCGTGGAGATTACCGGCCCCGAAAGCCGCATCAACTCGTTTATCAACCTGATGTCGAACTTCGGCATTACGGAGATGGTGCGTACCGGCCGCATTGCTATGACTCGTGGCGTGGGCAGTGTGACCCACACCGGCGAGGTCAGCCCCGGCTGGCGACCGGGCACCAACCAGTGGACACTGTCGAACGGGAAGTGAAAGGGAGATAGAGGGAGGAGATAGAGATAGAGAGCCGATCGGTGTACGAGCCCACCGTTCTCCTATCTCTGTCTCTGTCTCTATCTCTGTCTCTCCCCCTCTATCTGCAGAAGGATCTCATTGTTTTCAGAAAACCTATAAAACTCTGAAGGAGGATATTCTCATGGCTAACGTTTATTACGACAAGGACGCAGACCTCGGTTTGCTGGAGGGACAGAAGATCGCTGTGATCGGCTACGGCAGCCAGGGACACGCGCATGCGCTGAATCTGCAGGATAGCGGCTTCGATGTGCGTATCGGCCTGTACGAGGGGAGCAAGTCCTGGCCCAAGGCGGAAGCGGCCGGCCTGACTGTCAAGTCGGTGGCCGATGCGGCCGCCGAAGCGGACATCATCATGATCCTGACCCCCGATCCCACCCAGCCCCAAACCTACGCCGAAGCTATCGAACCCGGTCTGGAAGCGGGCAACATGCTCATGTTTGCCCATGGCTTCAACATCCGCTACGACCAGATCGTACCCCCCACAGACGTGGACGTGACCATGATCGCCCCGAAGGCCCCCGGTCACCGCGTGCGCGAACTGTTCGAGGAGGGACAGGGTACGCCGGCCCTCGTCGCCGTCGCCCAGGACGCGACCGGCAAGGCCAAAGCCCGCGCCCTGGCGTATGCCCGGGGCATGGGCTGCACCCGCGCCGGCGTCATCGAGACGACTTTCTCCGAGGAAACGGAAACCGATCTCTTTGGCGAGCAGGCCGTCCTTTGCGGAGGCGTCAGCGCGCTGATGAAGACCGGCTTCCAGACGCTGGTGGATGCCGGCTACCAGCCGGAGATCGCCTACTTCGAGTGTGTCCACGAAATGAAGCTGATCGTAGACCTGATCTACGAAGGAGGCTTCAATTACATGCGTTATTCGATCAGCGACACGGCAGAGCACGGCGATTACACCGCCGGCCCCAAGATCGTCACCGAGCAGACCCGCGCCAACATGCACAAAATTTTGCAGGACATTCAGGACGGGACCTATGCCCGCGACTGGATTTTGGAGAACCAGGCCGGCCGGCCCTACTTCAACAGCCGGCGGCGTGCCGAAGCCAACGACCTGGTCGAGCAGGTGGGTAGC
>JAADHH010000017.1 GCA_013151955.1 Chloroflexota bacterium | reverse complement strand
AAGTACCGCAGCCTTGTAACCAAGACACTGACCCAGCATGGTGTACCCACCATAAGCACATCCCTCCGGACATCAAACACCATCGTGTCCCCGCGCCCGACCTGAGCTTTACCCGTCCCAACCTCCCTTTCTTAATCGAAGAGATCGCGCGAGAATTGCTGACGTAACGCGTGTCGCGTGTTCAGATTTTGGATTGTCGTATTGCGTTTGCACGCCTTGCGCTCCACGCTCCCGACTTCCAACTCCTTACTTCCAATCCAAGTTGTTGATGCGCTCCATTGCCTCGCGCAGCCGGTCGGCTGTGGTGCAGAGCGAAATGCGCAGGAAGCCTTCACCAGAGGGGCCAAAGGCGTTGCCCGGGGTGATCCACACGCCGGCTTCGTTCAGCACCTTCATGGAAAATTCCTCGGAGGTGTAGCCTGCCGGGGTCTCCGGCCAGACGTACAAGGTTGCCTTGGGTGACGTCGCAGAAATGCCGGCCGCTTCCAGGCCGGCCATCACCACGTCTCGACGTTCCTGGTACGTTGCGTTCCGTTCGACCAGCCAGGACTGGTCCCCGGTCAGCGCCGCAATCGCTCCGATCTGTACGGGCCGGAAAATGCCGGTATCCACGTTGCTCTTGACGCGCGTCAGGGCTTCGATGATCGTCTCGTTGCCGACGACCATGCCCACGCGCCAGCCGGCCATGTTGTAGGTCTTGGAGAGCGAATGGAATTCGACGCCCACTTCCCGCGCCCCTTCCACCTGCAAGAAGCTGGGGGCGACGTAGCCGTCATAGGTCACGTCGGAATAGGGGTTGTCGGCCATCACGGCGATGTCGTTCTCCTGGGCAAAGACGATCAGCTCCTCGAAGAAGGAGAGGGGGGCAATTGCTCCGGTCGGGTTGTTGGGATAATTCACCCAAATGCAGCGTGCACGCCGGCGCACATCTTCGGGAATGGCGTCCAGATCAGGCATGAAGCCGTTCTCTTTTTGCAGCGGCATGTAGTAGACTTCGCCATTGGCCAGAAGCGTCCCTTTGCTGTAGGTGGGGTAACCCGGATCGGGAACCAGGGCCACGTCTCCGGGGTCAATGAGTACCTGGGCCATGTGGGCAATGCCCTCTTTGGAGCCGATCAGGGGCAAGACCTCGCGGGCCGGATCGAGCGTCACGTCGAAACGGCCGGCGTACCAATCGGCCACGGCCTGGCGCAGTTCCGGCAGGCCGAAATAGCTGGGGTAGCGATGGCTGATGGCCTCGTCTGCGGCACCCTTCAGCGCATCCACAATGAATTGCGGGGGCGTCAGGTCGGGGCTGCCGATGCCCAGGTTGATCACGTCCATCCCTTCTGCGCGCTTGACGGCGATCTTCTTGGATACGGCTGCGAAGATGTACGGGGGAATGTTGTCCATACGTTTGGCAATGCGAATCATGGTTTAACCTCCTGTTGCGATTTTGGATTTTAGATTTCGGATTTTGGATTGCTACATCGCGTGCTGCGTAGGCCGTTCGTCGTGAAGTCTTCACGCATTACGTTTCACGCCATTCACCATTTGCCCATTGACGATTGACAATGGATCATCGATCATTGACCAGCCACTCCTGGATCACCCGCCCCACCTTCTCCATGCTGTCTGCGCTGATCTTGTCGCAGGTGTCCTGGCGGGTATGCCAGTACGGGTAATCGAAGTCGATCAAATCGAGGGCGGCGAAGCCTCGTTGCCGAAAGGGGATGTGGTCGTCAATCATCGTCCACTTGCGGCGGGGGATGAAGGCGTCGCCATAGCCCAATTTGGCCGCCACATCCCAAATCTGCCGGGTGAGCTGCGGGTCGGAGTTCCCTTCGTGATAGATTTGCAAATCGGCGTCGCCGATCATGTCCAGGACGATGACGGCGGTGGGAGTCACCGTCAACGATTGGGCCAGGTGGGTGGCACCGATGGAGAAGGGCCAGCCGGCCAGGTCGCCCAGGTCTTCGGCGTCGAAGAAGGCCAACTGGACCGGCGTCGCCAGGTCCGGCGGCAGCACCCGCGCCAGTTCGAGCAGCACGGCCACGCCGCTGGCACCGTCGTTGCCGCCGATGATCGGCTCGTTGCGCACCTGCGGGTCGCGGTCGGATACGGGGCGGGTATCGTAATGCGCGCCGATAAGGACCGGGCCGGCGGCTTGGTCACCGCGCGCACCGGTGATGTTGCGAATCGTTTCGCCCCGGTAGGTGAATTCTTGCACGCCCACCTGCCAACCGGCCTGCTTCAGCGTGTCGCGGATGTAGGCACGGGTTTTGGCGTGTGCCTCGCTGCCCAGTGTGCGCGGGCCAAAGTCGCATTGCGTCTGCGCGTCTTTCATGGCGCGTTGCCCGTCGAACTGGGGTGGTGGCGTTTTCGTCGCCGGCGTACACCCGGCGAGAAGCAGGAGAAACCCGGCCAGGAAAAGAAGCAGGAGACGCGAGGCGTGGAGCCTGGAGCGCATGGCATACCGGGCCCTGTGTGTTGCATAAGGTGTGAAATGTAATGGCATCATCCTGGAACTCGAACCCCAAACTCAGAACCTAGAACCCGATTGTACCACAAGACCCCCGTCGGCGCAATTCCACGCATTCATCCATGTTCTTGCTCGTGGTGGACGACAGTCTACCGCCATAGCCCTGGAATGGGGATTCCAGGGCTACATCTACGTCCGGCTGTAGCGCCGGAATCCCCATTCCGGCGCACTCTCCCTCACATCACACTCTGCAATGCCGCCAACGCCCGGTCTGCGTAGGCCCGGTAGCGGTCCCGCTTCTTCCGCACCGGCTTTGCCAGCGGGGGCAGCAACCCGAAGTTCGCCTTCATCGGCTGGAATTCAGACGGCGTGGCATGGGAAACGTAATGACAAAGCGCACCGAGCATCGTTTCGCGGGGGAGGGCCAGCAAGTCGCGCCCCTGTACCCAACGTGCGGCATTCGCGCCGGCCAGCCAGCCTGTGCCGGCGTTGCCGATGTACCCTTCCGCACCGACGATCTGTCCGGCGAAGAAGAGGCCGGGGCGGTTGCGGAACTGCATCGTTTCGTCCAGTAGGCGCGGGCTGTTGATGAACGTGTTGCGGTGCATTTGGCCATAGCGCACGAACTCGGCCTGCTCCAGGCCGGGGATCAGGCGGCACACGCGATCCTGTTCGCTCCAGCGCAAGTTGGTCTGGAAGCCGACCAGGTTGAAGAGCGTGGCTGCCAGGTTGTCCTGGCGCAGTTGCACGACGGCGTGCGGCCGCCGCCCGCTGCGCGGATCGATCAGGCCGACCGGGCGCAGCGGGCCGTAGGCCAGCGCATCGCGCCCGCGTCCGGCCAGCACCTCGACCGGGAGGCACCCTTCGAAGAAGTGCGCATCCTCGCGCTCGAAGTCGCGCAGGGGAATGGTCTCGGCCGCGAGCAGCGCATCCACGAATCGCTCATACTCCAGACGGTTGAGGGGGCAGTTCAGGTAGTCACCGGTGTCGTCCGTGCCCCGTCCATAGCGCGAGGCGCGGAAGGCGATGGCGCGGTCAATCGTCTCTGCGGCCACGATGGGGGCCATGGCGTCATAAAAATAGAGGGACTCTTCGCCGGTCAGGCGGGCGATGCTGGCCGACAGCGCCTCGGACGTGAGCGGGCCGGTGGCCATGACCGTGGGGCCGTCCGGCACGTCGATCACCTCGCGGCGAATGAGCGTGATCCGGGGGTGTGCAGCGATCCGCGCAGTGACCGTTTGGGCGAAGCGGTCCCGATCTACGGCCAGAGCGCCGCCGGCCGGCACCGCCGATTCCTCTGCGCACGACAGAATCAACGAGCCGAGTCGCTTCAGCTCCTCTTTCAGCAGGCCGGGGGCGCGATCCACCAGCACGGAGCCGAGGGAGTTGCTGCAAACGAGTTCGGCGAGTTGGCCGGTGGTGTGCGCGGGCGTCGATTTGTGGGGGCGCATCTCGTAGAGCGTCACCTGTACACCCTGTTCCGCGGCCTGCCAGGCCGCTTCGCTGCCGGCCAGCCCGCCACCAACTACCTGTAACTCTTGTTGACCTTGGTTTCTCACGACATCATTTTCGCCCAAGAAGTTCAACTTCTCCGAGAAGTTGAATTTCCAATACGTTGGCGTTCCTCATTCGTCTGCCGCCGGTTCGCGGATTTCAGGATGTAATAGCGCCCGCGCCCGCTGCTCATGGGCAGCAGGAGGTCTTTCTTCACCAGCTCCTGCAAGTCGTAGAGGGCGGTGCGCTCGGCGACTTCGTTGAGGGCTTGGTATTCACGATTGCTGATGCGGCCCCGCTTGCGGAGGTAGTCCAGAGCGCGGAGTTGCCGTTCGTTCAGGCCCAGGGATGCAGGATCAAAGCTGGTCGCGCGATTGTACAGCGTAACCCAGAAGGAGGTCTGGCGGTCGTCGAAGCGGGGTGGAGCCAGGCCGGCCCGTTCCATGGAAGCGATCATCTCGTCAATGCCCAGGCCGCGCCGTTCCACGTAGCCGTAATCTTCCAGAAAGCGAACGATGTAGGGGTTGCGGGTAAACTGCTCGTAGACGATGTTGTCCACGGTCACGCCGCCGGTCAGGCCGCCGGGGTTTTGCACCTCCAGGCGGTCGGAGAAGAGGCGAATCTGGATGAAGCTGCCGGTACGCCGGTAATCGCGATGGGCTACGGCGTTCACCACCGCCTCGCGTACGGCGAATTCCGGGTATTCGGTCACATCGTGCCGTACAAACCCCTCGACCACGGCTTCTTTGCGCGTGGCCTGGTAGATCGCTGCGCGGGCGTCCTCGATCATCTCCGGCACCGGGCCGGTCAATTCACGGTTGTCCAGATAGAGCGGGGCTTCGTCATCCTGCCGGGAAATTGTGGTGCCGGGGAAATGGAGGAACGTGGTCGTCAGGGAGGGGAAGAACCGCTGCGGATCAGCGGCAAAGAAAAGGATGCCGGCTACCGTTGGGCGAATGCGCTTCCCCTGACGGTTTGCGGCACCTACCCGCAGAAGGAGCATCTCCAGAGGCAAAGTCTCCAGGCCACTGCCGGGCCGGCGTTCGGCCAGGCGCTGGCGATAGTCGTCCAGCAGGGCCGCATCGAGGTCGCCGAGGCCGGCCCCCTCCACGATTTGAAGGTCCGGTTTTTGCGGGTGCGATTTCATGATTCTAGGCAAGGTGCTTGCGGGCTCTTGTCGCCGTTCGTCGTTTGTTCATCGGCTCATTCGCCTACTCGCAAATTTGTTAGCTCCATTCCTCGTCTGGTACGTAGTTCTCTTCCAGATCGAAGATTACTTGACGTGCATCTTCTACAAAATTTGCCGGCACCAGGATACGGACTTCACCCAAACCGTTCACGGTGAGTCCCATCACCGGTCCCAGGCTCTCATAACTCAACAAAACGGGGATGCCCACCGATTCTAGTTTTCCCTTTAATACTTCGGCCGTGAGAATGCCGGCCACACTATAGATTTGAATCAGGTCTCCGCCTTCCACTCTTGCTGTCATGTAGTTCCTCCTTATGTTTTGCCGAGCTGTGTCATCTCGACATGGTCAATAGAATACTGAAGTCTGGCGAAAGTCATTTTGACCGTATAACAGCGGCATTTTCAGCCACGGATTTTCAGGTTTTTTCCGTGAAAATCGTATCTTCTCAATAATTCGGGGTGAGCAGAACGTCTTCGGGGTGAGCAGAACGTCATGCCCCCCTAACCCCCCAACTTTGGGGGGAATGTGCTCCCCCAGAATTGGGGGCCGGGGGGCGTTCCCCAGGTTATTGAGATGATACTGAAAATCTGTATAATCCGTGGCAAAAACAAAAAAGCGCCAGAGTCCAGTAGAATACTTCGTTGTTTGTTACGCGTTGTCAATTCGTTGTACGATTCCCGCACGTCCATCCACCAGTACCCATTCGTCGTCGCGAAGTTTGCCGGTCACGCCGGGGAGGCTGGTTATGGCCGGCAAGCCATATTCGCGGGCTACAACCGCGCCGTGCGAAAGTTGTCCTCCGCGTTCCATGATCAGGCCGGCCAGGATGCCGAATACCGGCGTCCACCCGGGGTCTGGACTGGTGGTCACCAAGATGTCGCCGGGATGGAGTTTGTCGAAATCGCCGGGTGTGCGTATGACCCGTACCGGGCCACGGGCCACGCCGGGACTGACCGGCTGGCCCCGCAACGTCCCATTTCCGGCCAGCGCCGGGAGGCGGACGGGGGTGTCGCCGCGCAAGTAGTCAGGATAGCTCCGGTCGGGGAGCAGGGCCTCGTCCCGGCACAGCTTTTCGTGCGCGATTCTGCGCCGGCCAGCGACCTCGGCCCCATCGCGGCGACCGGTCGCCAGCGCTTGCCCTATCTCATCGAGGGTCAAAAAGAAGATGTCATCTGCCCGATCCAGAAGGTTGGCACCGGCCCAAGCCGTGCCCAAAGCAACGACCAGCCGCCGTTGCCGGGCCAGGATTTGTTGCCAAAAGAATCTTTGCTCTTCACGGAGCAAAACATAGCGTTGCGCCAGTGCGGTCAGGGGCCGCAGGGGGGCTATCTGCCAGGGCTGTCCGTTTTCTGGTTTGACCTGGGCCCGTTGTGGCCTAGGCCGGCCTTCGTTCTGGGCCAAATCTCGAATCAGGGTCAGCACCTGTTCCGGATCATCCTGAAAAGTTGGTTGGTAGATGTCCAGCGAATAAGCGCGATGGCCATACTGCGCCAGAAACTGTTCCAAGGCTGCTCGAAAGGCTGGTCCCTGGGGAATTGAAGGGAGTTGGGCGAGCAGCTCGGGCCACGAAGCCGTCCGCACAGCGTGGCCAAGGGATGGGTATGTGCGAGCCTGCCCGGCCAGATTCTGCAGGGCTTCATCCAGGCGAAAGGAGCGCGTGGGGGGCTGCGTGACCTGTGCCGCCGCCACCTCTGCCCCCTTTTCCGGGCCAAGCAAGCGTAAACAGAGACGCCGCAGCAGGGTGTACGTCAGGTCCGCGTGTACCAGGCTCCAGCGGTGAACGGCCAGCAGCCGTTTGTTGAGGTCTTGCGCCCGCATTATCAGCTTCCACACCTCTTGCTGATTCCCGGCTGCTGCCGGCGATTGTGCCAGCGCCGCCATCGCCCGATCGGCCTGGGCATCCAGGGTTTGCAGTGCCGCGTGGTGTTGGGGGACGAACCGCTGCCATGCCCGCCAATTGTGTAGGGAGGACCAGTTTTGCCAATCTGCCAGCGCTGCGCGCAGCACGTTCCACAGCAAGCGAGGCCCCCAACGTGGCGTGGGCATACGCTTGCGCAGGGAGACATCGTTGCCGGGGAAGTAGCGGACGGCATCTTCGGGTAGCAGTGCATCGGGAAAGAGTTTGTAGATACGCCAAAAGACGCCGGCATCGGTGTAGGGGTGCCCACGATAGAGTCGCGTGAGTGGCTGATCGTCCAAGTCGTGTATGCCCAGGTAGT
Organism: Chloroflexota bacterium; assembly: GCA_013151955.1. GTDB lineage: Bacteria > Chloroflexota > Anaerolineae > Ardenticatenales > JAADHH01 > JAADHH01. The sequence continues at coordinate 5,034 of JAADHH010000017.1, read as the reverse complement.
GCAGGGGGTCCCGAAAAGCCAGCGGTTCCAGCAGCGAACGGATCAACGACCAGCCGAGAGGCGTGACCGGTTGCGGAAAGCGCTCGTTCAGGAATCCGGCGGCCCACAGGCGGTTCTCGTCGGGAAAACTCTGGTTGAAGAACGATTCTTCCTGTACCGTGATGGGGCGGGATTGAAAAAGGTAAAGCGTGTCGTCCACGTAGCCCCATTCCACGTCTTGTGGCTGGCCGAAGTGTGCCTCCAATTGGCGTACCGTCTTGGCCAGGTGTTGCACCTGCCGGGGCGAAAGGATTGTGCTTTCGCGCGGTTCAGCGGTCGTCGTCCCCTGCCGCGATACGCGATAGCGGACCGGCTCGGCGCTGCCGCTCATGAGCCGGTCCCCCAGTCCTTCGACGGCCTCGATGGTCACCGATTCCGCTCCGTTCAGCGGGTCCAACGAAAATGCCACCCCCGCTGCTCGACAAGGGACCATCGCTTGTACGACCACGGCCACGCTGACGTCTGCCAGGCTTTGCGTCTGGCGATACTGCACGGCGCGATCGCTCCAGGCCGAAGCCCAACAGGCCTGAATGTGTTGCAAGATGTCGTCCAGGCCGGTCACGTTCAAGAAAGTATCTTGTTGGCCGGCGAAAGAGGCGCTGGGCAAGTCCTCGGCGGTGGCCGAGGAGCGCACGGCGACCGGCAATGCGGTGCCCACGTGACCGGCCCGGTCTGGCAGTCGGGCCGGCAGCTCGCGGTAAGCCTGCCGGACAAGCGCTACGATCGATTCTGGAATTGGGGCTTGCGTGATCTGGGCGCGCAGGTCTGCCAACGTTTCGGGGGAACCGGGCACCTGCCGGAACGGTTCTTCCAGTTGGTTTTGCTCCACAAATTCTCGCCAGGCCCTCGTCGTCAGGCAAAATCCGGCCGGGGTTGGAAACCCAGCCTGGGCCATGGCACCGAGGTTGGCGGCTTTGCCACCGGTGAGTGCTATATCGTTTTGGTCAATCTGGTCTAGCCAGAGAATCATAGGTCAGATGCCAGTCGTCAGGTGTCAGCCGTCAGAAGGTGCGTGTGTCATGCGTGTTGCGTGAAGACGTGAAACGCAACGCATCACGTTTCACGTCTTCACGCTTCACTCCGTTGAGCATTCATTTCGGAATCTCTCAACGTACTCCAAATAACGATGGCGTCAGCGGCACGGTGTGTTCGTCCTTCAACATTGTTGGCGAACCTACTCTGCCCGAAAATCACCACCGTCGCCCCACGGCGTAGCCGTGTCCGCTGAACGCTGGGTTAGCCCACGATTGTCTCTCCCAAATAGCGATGAATTAGCAAAACAACAGCGCCCAGTCTCCTGTTCATCTCACGCGCCGTCAAGTGAGGCGTCAGCACTGCTAACGACTCTTGCCCCGTCCCTATCAAAAAGATATCCTCTCTCTCAAAGTCTATCTCGGGAAACAAGGCCTGATACGCATCCCAATGCCCTTTTCCATACCCAATCACCACTTTAGGCTGATACTTTCGAATAAGACGGCCCAATAGTTGGACCCGCCAAGGTTTTACCACACCATAATATTCCTCTGCTGAGCGAAACTGGGGAATGAAACTTTCGTATCCCCAATCTCCAATCCTCGGCTTAGGTATTGGCATCAATTCACACAACAGCGTATTACCTTGGAACCGCCCCAACCATTCCGTCTGATACCGCCGAATGCTCTCCCTATCTGTGGGACGTCCCTCAAGTGCCAACATAATATAGCACATACCTCGCCATGTTGGCTGAATCACTCTCTGTCCTGTATGGTGCTTGGTAACCCCGAGAATGCGGTGGGCCCTTGCCAAGTCTTCGATCGGCTCAAATTGCAAACGCGCGCGTAGGTTGTCTTCTCCTCCACCCGCCTCTTCCATCCCTAGGAACCAAACATCGGCTTCGCCCCGTCCATATCCAACAAAGCTAAGCAACCGTTCCAGTTCCTCATCCGTCAAATGCTCTGATCTCAACAACCCGACTCCTTCTCAAACGCCAAGGGGCTAACACCGTGATTCTACCACAAACGGAGGTGTCCGTCAAAGCCGCGGCGCCCTGGAAACAGAAGTTCGACTTCTGCCAGAAGTCGAACTTCTACGCACTTCTGCGCACTTCTACGCACATACCGTGCCCTTCGCGCTTTTGTTTTTTGCCCTTCGGCGCGATAACGGGTATAATATCGGGCATGCGCGCTTCAGGAAGCGCGTAGGGTGCGCATTCAAAAGCAAAACATGAGACAGGGCGGAGAACATGGTACCGCCACGTGATCTCGGGAAGAGGACGAATTTGACTGCCATCAAGACACTCTATCGTTGGGCTCACAACCTGATCCTATTTCGTCCCATCGCCTGGACGCTTATCTTCATCAACCTGGTTGGCACTGTGTTGGGGTTTGTCTATTGGTACGGTGTGCAGATACGCGCTACCCCGCTGCTTTTTGTGCCTTTCGTGCCCGATTCGCCCCTCTCTACCCTCTTCTTCCCCATCAGTCTTCTGTTGATCATGGCCGGCCGGCGCTACCCGCGCTTCTTTGCCTTCGCAGCGTTTGGCCTGATCAAGTATGGCTTGTGGACGGTATGGGCCTGGATTGTATTCTGGACTCATGGAGGAGGGCCGACGATAGAGAGTATCGCCATGACCATCACCCACCTGGGCATGGCCGGCGAGGGACTCTTCTTGCTCAGCTATGCCGGCCTGGATGTAGCCGGCGCTCTACTGATCGGCGGCTGGTTCCTGTTGAACGATTGGGTTGATTACGGTCTGGGTTACCACCCGCGTGTGCTGCCGCAAATGCCGGTATCCTGGATGGGGGCGGAAGGGTTCCTGTCTACGATCGTTCTTTCGGCGCTCTATCTTTCTCGCGCGCGAGGGGTTGCACAGCGGGTATTGCCCTGGGCCGGACCGGATGATCTGGAGCAGGAGTGACACATGTCGTCCCGCAGCAAATGGTTCGTCGCTATCGCACTGGCCCTTTTTTTCTGCGTGGCCTGCATCTTGCTCGCCTTCGTAGCCAAATCGTTTGTTGACTCTCGGGCGTCATCTGCGGCGGCACAAACCGCACCGCGCAAAGGCTTCATGGCCCCCGATTTTTCGTTACAGGTTTTGGGATCGAACGCGCGCACGATCTCCTTGAAGGGGTATCGTGGCAACCGGCCGGTGATGATCAACTTCTGGGCGACCTGGTGTCCCCCTTGCCGCGCCGAGATGCCGGCGATCCAGGATGCCTACGAAAAATATCAGGCGGAGGGCCTCGTCGTGCTGGCCGTGGATCAGATGGAGCCGGCTCGCGTGGTGCAGCCCTTCGTGTTGGATCATGGCCTGACCTTTCCCGTGCTGTTGGATGGGGAAAGCGTCGCTGCCGATGCCTACCGGGTACGAGCGCTGCCCACGACCGTCTTTGTGCGCAAAGATGGCACGATTCTGGACATCGTGGTTGGCGGGCCGATGAGCAAAACGTTCATCGAGAGGCGGGTTCGTGAACTGCTGCGCTCCAATGGCGATTAGAGATGGTGCCGGCCTGGCAAATGTAGCCTCGCTTGCTCGCCGGGGCCTGCCGCTGGGGCGAACCAAAACGGGATCGCCCAGCGCCGGCTAGACTGCCAGAACGTTCGACGGGCCGGGACTGTAGCGCCGGAGTCCCTATTTCCGGCTCCTGCATCGCGAGGGATTCTCATGCAAGCTCATCACGAATTTGCGGCGACCCGGCGCCGGCCGCCGCGCCAACGCAAACGCCGGCCTTCTGCTAAACAGGGCGCAGGCAAGCGGCCCACCGGTCCGGTGGAAAGTGGCGATCTGCGGGCAGTGCTGCGGGCGTGGCGCGAGCGACTGACAAACGAGCCGTTGCGTACCCCGCTGGCCCTTTTCTTTGGCTCGCGGATGGCCCTGTTCCTCTTTGTCGCCTTCTTCACCGGCCTGTTTCCGGTCGCTGCCGATCAGAAACCCTCTTTCTTGAATGCCTTCACCCGTTGGGACGGGGGCTGGTACGTCAGCATCGCGCGCGACGGCTACCAATGGAAGGGGCTGGCCACGCAGTCGAATGTGGCTTTCTTCCCCCTTTACCCGTTGCTGGGAAAAGTCACCAGCTTCTTCGTGCTGGGCAACGTCCAACTGGCGCTCTTTTTGGTCTCCAACGTGGCCTTTGCCTTTGCCCTGTATTATCTCTATCGCTTGACAGAGCATGAATTCGATTCGGGGACTGCTGCGCGGGCCGTACTCTACCTGGCGGCGTTTCCGCTGGCTTTCATCTTCTCTTGCCTCTACAGCGAATCCCTCTTCATCGCTCTGGTCGTGGCCGCGCTCTTCTACGCGCGTACCGAACGCTGGCGTCCGGCCATCGCCTTGGCAACCCTGGCCACGCTGACCCGCTCTGCCGGCCTCGCGCTGCTTCCGGCCCTGGCCTACGAATATTGGCGACAGAAAGAGGGCCGGCTGGACCGCGAGGCGGCTGCCCTGGCCATTATCCCCCTCGGCACAGCGAGCTACATGGCCTACCTCTGGTCCCTGACCGGCACGCCGCTGGCCTTCATCGCCGTACAGCGCTCGTGGGACCGGCAGTTCGTCTATCCGTGGGGCATGTTGCGCATCGGCTGGCAATTGCTCACTACCCAACCCCTGACGCGCTACATCACGGCCATCGCCATCGTGGATGTCTTCACGGTCATCGGTACGTTGCTCCTGCTCATCCTGGTCTGGCGACGGCTGCCGGCCATGTACTGGATTTACGGGCTACTCGTCTTCTTCGTCTCCACCTCCACGGCCCTCGACCCCACCAAGGGCCTGCCCACGGCCTCCGTGGCCCGATACCTGATGTCCATCGTACCCGCGTTCATGGTTTTGGCCTATCTTGGCCGCCACCGCTACTGGCACTACGCGCTGCTCTTTGTCTTCCTGATGCTCCAGGGGCCTTTGGCTTTGTATTTCTTCTCCAATGTCTGGGTGACCTGAGGGGGGCTTGGCATGGCTCGCACGGTGCGTTGGCAGCCGCTGGTTCTGCTCCTCGCAGCGGCGGCATTGATGTTGGGGCC
>JAADHH010000106.1 GCA_013151955.1 Chloroflexota bacterium | reverse complement strand
GGCTACACGGCCATCCCCAGTCCCCAGGGGCATGAAGATGTGAGTAATTGTATGCCCCCTGCGAGGGGTAGGGGGGCCTACCTGAGTGGTAACCTTAAAAAAAGACCTGTTGCCCCACGATGTGTGGGGCAACAGGTCTTGTGTTGAGGTGGGAAATGCTACTTTCCCCTAGATTTGGTTACTTGCCGCTCATACTCAAGAACTCCGCCGGTGGTACATCGGGAGTTACGTAGCGGACGTAGCCGTGGCCGGTGCCAGCGTGACAGGCATTGCAGCCTTCGACGGCGGCGTCGTATGCCTTCTCAAAGGCAGCCTTGTCCTTCGCGTCAATCGCGTTGGAGATGGCTTCCAGGTAGGTGTGCTCGAAATTCTTGAGCAGTTCGGCCTTGCCGGGGCGGGTGATCTCGCCCACTTCCTGGATTTCGGTCTGTTCCTTCAGCTCGTAGGCTGCCAGACCCCAGTTGCCAGCTTCTCCCGCAAACCAGACGTTGCCGAAGCGATAACCGTACTCTTGCATGATTGTGCCAAGACCCGGCTGGATGTTCCACAGGGCCAGGGCGCGGTCGGCATTGTTGAAGCGGTCGTCGATCATCTTCTTGGCGTCATCCAGCGTCGGATTGCCGGACGGGTAAGAAGGTGTAGCTGCTTCCGGATGTGTCTCTTCCTTGGCCGGTCCTGACTTGCTTTCCGCGAACTTGAGGAAAGGTTCCGGCGAGGTAGGCGGCATCTGGTAGCGGACGTAGGGATGGCCGGTCATGCCGTGGCAGCCGTTACAGCCACCGATAGCGGCTTCGTACGCCTTGTTGAAAGCGTCCGCATCCTGGGCCACAATGGCCTCGGAAATCGGGTCCAGATAGGCGTGCTCGAAGCCCGCGAGCAGTTCGGCTTTGCCGGCGCGGGTGGTCTCGCCCACTTCCTGGATTTCGATTTGTTCGTTGATCTGGTACTGGGCCATGCCCCAATCGCCGGCGTCTACAGCGTGCTTGGCCAGTGCGAAGCGGCGACCGTATTCGATCATCACCGTGCCCAGGCCGGGCTGGATGCCCCACAAGGAGAGTTGGCGATCTACGTTATTGAAGTAGCTGTCTACCATGTCACCCAGTTCCGGCCAGGTGAGGGCCGTGTCCGGGGCGGCTGTCGGCTTGGGTGCGGCTGCACCTTCTTCTTCAGCAGCGGCCGGGTCGCTTGCGGCCAGGTTCAAGAAGTCCTGCGGGCTGTTGGCCGGCGTCACATACTTGATGTACGGGTGACCCGTACCGGCGTGACAAGCGTTGCACCCTTCCACAGCAGCGTCGTAGGCCTTGTCAAAAGCGGCCTTGTCCTTATTGTCTACGGCAGTGATGACCGCAGCCAGGGCAGAGTGTTCAAAATTCTTGAGCAAGTCTGCTTTGCCGGGGCGTGTTGCTTCGCCCACTTCCTGGATTTCGGTCTGCTCTTTGAGCTGGTACTGAGCCATGCCCCAATCTCCGGCATCCACGGCGTATTTGGCCATCGCAAAGCGGCGACCATATTCCATCATTACCGTGCCCAAACCGGGCTGGATGTTCCAGAGTGTGAGGTCTCGATCAACAGTGTTGAACTTGTCTTGGAGCAGCGCCTGTACCTGTGCTGCCGTCACGCCTTCTGCTGCCGGCGCTTCAGTCGGTGGAACTGCGGTCGGGGGGACCTTGGTGGGGGGGACCTTGGTCGGGGGGACCTTGGTTGCCGGTGCTGCCGGGGCCTTTGTCGGTTGCGGTGCCGGGGTTGGTGTGGCTCCACAGCCGACTACTGTGGCTGCAAGAAGTGCAATTGCAAGTAATAGAATGGGCAAAATTACCCATTGTCTCCTCAACTTCACAGTGTTTCCTCCTTTTACGTACTTTTTCGTATGCGTAACTACGCCGACATCAGAGGCAAATCAGGTGCCGGACACTTTTGCCAACGCTTCACAACCAGGATTTGCCTGTATTCACCTTCACGTATAGGCCAAAGCGCAAATATTGGTGACTGGAACTCGGGGCCGTGGTAGTTACGCTAACCAGATTTGAAGACGAGATTGTAGTCTTAGTTATCTTTTTTTTGTACATTCGAAAATGCTTACCTGCGTATCTTCACCTCCCTCCTTCTCAAGGCGCGTTGACATGCGCTTGCCCGTTGCTCCCCTTAGTATAAAACAAATTGTGGCGACTGCCTAGTGGTAAAATCCCCTATTCTTGGGGTGGGGATATCCCCCATCTTTGGGTTCAGATGCGGGCGTGGGGGGCCTTGTCAACGAGATTGTTGTTTTCTGGGCCAGAAAACCTCTGCCACGAATTTCTCTTTTCTTTTTTCGTGTTCATTCGTGCAATTCATGGCGGGAATCCTTTTTGGTTCTGGCTCGGCCGGGGAAAATCTGTGTCCCATGATTCTTTCTCCGGCAAGCTGCTAGGCGATATCGAGCAACCCCTTACGCACAGCATAACGAATCAGTTCTGCCCGGTCGCGCAGGTTGAGTTTCTCCAGCAAGATGTCTCGATATTTTTCTACGGTGCGGGGGCTAATGTGCAGTTCCGAGCCGATTTTCCGGTAGGTTTCGCCCTGGGCAATGAGACGGAGCACACTCCGTTCGCGGTCCGTCAGATGGGCAAGGCGGTCGCCTTCCTCGCCCGACTGGGCCCGGCGTACGTAGTCATCCAGCAACAAGTGCGCTACAGAAGGGTAAAGAAATACGCCGCCGGCAGCCACCACGCGAATCGCAGATAGCAATTCCTCCGGAGCAGCTTCTTTTAGGACATAACCGGATGCTCCGGCACTCAGCGCTTGGAAAAAGTAGTCTTCGTCTTCGTGCATGGTCAGTATCACAACCTTGACCGGGCGTTTGATGGCCATGACCTGCCGTGTGGCCTCCAGACCGTTCATGCCCGGCATACCGAGGTCCATGAGGACGATGTCCGGATTGATTTCTTGAACCTTGGGCAAGATGCTGGCTCCGGTGTGCGCTTCTCCTACCACTTCGATATCGGCTTGCGCATCCAGCAGGAGGCGAATGCCGGCACGCACCACGGCATGGTCGTCAGCGATGAGTACACGAGTCTTTTTCATGATGAACCTTCTTGGTTTTCCAGGGGGATGTCCACGATGATGCGGGTTCCCTTCCCTTGCGCGGATTCAACCTCGACCGTCCCGCCGAATAAAGCCGCTCGCTCTTGCATGCCCAACAACCCCCAGCCACGTCCATTTTCGTCAGGAGGCAACACCGTATCCGGCGCAAAACCTTTCCCGTTATCCGACACGACAATCCGCAAATGAGAATTGATGTGGTTGATGTGAACGATAGCTTCTGTGCCTTCGGAGTGCAAGGCCGCATTGATCAGCGCCTCTTGGGTGATGCGGAAAGCCGTTGTTTCGACTTGCGGGTGCAAGCGACTATGTTGGTTGTCGCAAACGACTGAAATCCGCATCTCCGACCGCAGAGAGACGTAGCCTCCGTAGCGGCGTAGGGCCTGGGCCAGCCCCAAATCATCCAACGCTGCCGGACGCAAATCAAGGATGAGCGACCTCAGCGTTCCGAGCATATCAGAAACGATCTCGGAGGTATCGCGCAGGATGCTTGCTGCCCGTTCGGGACTGGCCGGCAGCGCTGCGGTCGCCGCGCCGATATTCATACTCAACCCGCTGAGGTCTTGTCCCAGTTGATCGTGAAGTTCACGGGCAATGCGACGCCGCTCCTCTTCTTGTGCCGTGATCACTTTGTCCAGCAACTGGCCACGCAGCGCATCCTTGCGCCGTACCTCCGTGTAGAGGCGCGCATTCTCTACGGCAACGCCGATCTGGCGTCCAATGGCTGTCAGCAAGCCCGATTCTTCGGGAAGCAACTGCAATTCGTCAGCGCTCATCAAGTTGAGAACCCCCAGAGCGTTGTCCCTGGCGACGAGAGGAATCGACACACTGTGTACCGGTTGCTCTTCCCCCATTTCGATGGATACCGCGCGCAAGCATTGGTGGCCAAATTTAGGAACGCTCGCTTGCCGGGTCTCCATGACGTGCCGGCAAAGGCAGGTTTCATGCGGCGTTTCGCAAGTTGTGATGACGAAATTCGCGGACAGGCCTTGCTGGCAGTACGTCTGCAATTTTCCGTCCGGAGCGGGCATATTGATCCAGCCGGCGGGCAGCTTTAGCTCGACCAAGACGCAGCGCAGTGCATCTTCCAAGAGCTCGGGCAACTCTAACGGGCGGGTGACGGTAAGTGCAACGGCGTTGAGAATCTTGCGGTCGCGGTCGGCCACTTCATATTTTTGGCGCTCGGCCACTTCCAACCGGCGGTCTGTTTCGACTACGAATACCTCCTGGCTCAGCCGGATGAAGTAGGCCATGCCAATGCCGATGAGAGAGCGGAAGAAGGGGATGGGAATGCCCATGATGTTATCGAGGATGCGATCATGGAACCAACGGGTCCACAAGATGTCGTGGGGAGGAGTGAGCAGGCCGGACAGAAGGCCATAGGCCACGAACAGAAAAGCAAGGCGGGACATATACGAGGCAATGTGCGGCAGCCCCATTTCACGTATCTTGCGTGATTGACGTAAGAACCCCAGCGCACTGAGCAAAGAGCCGGGGAAACCGAGCAAGATGCGAACCCAGATCTCACCGGTAATCCGCAGGTGGGGGGATGTGAAAGGTTCCAGCAGGTTGTTGGCGAGGAGGACGCCGCCCCAAAGCAAGAGCATGGCCACCGTTGGTGCCCACCGCCAGCGGTTGGAGAAGTGTTTGGGGACAACCAAGTTGAGTCCGAACTGAAACAAGGCGGCAAACGAGAAGCTCATGAGGCCCAGTTGCACCAGGTCTAATCCCTGGATCACTGCCGGACTCAGATAGCGGGCCTGGATGGGGATAAACAAATAGCCCCACTCGGTCAGGCCATGGGCAATTCCAAAGACAGCCAACCAGGGAAGGTACTGCGCCATCTCCAGACGGCTGTACTTTCGCGTTTGCAGGGCGACAGAAAGGCCCAACGTGAAAAAAGCCAGTCCATAGATAAAAAAGACTACAGACTCGTTGACCTGAAAAAATGCGTAGATCATCTACCTCGCCTATACCCTCTGGCAATTCGTTCTTCATCAAAGCAACGACGAAAGGGCAATGTATTATACAGTATTCTCGTTTGAACTACAAGTTTTTTCGTCGTCGTGTCCCGTACCCATATCCTATTGACGGGCAGGGGATGATCGGGTAGACTGGTAGCCAGACGTATCGAATTATAGACCGACACGTAGCGCATATAGTGGTAAACAAGGAGGGTATTCTCGTTGATTGCACCATCCGCCTGGCCTCCGCCTGTGAAGCGGGTCGTGCTCGGCACAGCGACGACGGTGACCATTCTGGCCTACCTGGGCATGTGTGCCGGGTTGGCCAGTTTGTCGAGCGCGATCATCGCTACGCTTCATTAGCTTTGGCAAGACCGCTAGAAAACATTCATCAGGAGTAACACCCTGCCGGCAACCGCTTGCCCGGTGTGTAGGGTGACTCTGGTTGCCACACACTCTCCCTTCTGGTAGTGACGCAAAGCAAGGCATCGAGCCTTGCTTTTTTTGTTGGGCCGGCGAAATCGCCGGTCAGGATCAGAACAGGCCATTTGGCGGGGTAGAAAACCCGCCAAACGGCGCTGTTCACCTGGGCCGTGTTTTGGTATACTGGATCAGCAGATTCACCGGCACGGATTGCGTGGATCGGCAGGGCTCTTTGCGTGCCAATCACATCGGCTTCCCCAAACCGCCCCAGTTCGGGGTGAAGCGTAAGGAATCGGGGGCGGGGCAGACGAATGCCCTCCCCTTACACCAGATTTGACAGGCGGGGGCGACAACACTATACTTTCTCTATGGCTTTGGTGAGAGATGGACAAACCAATCGTCGAGGACTGTCTTCCGCCGGACGGATTTAGCGGCTGCGTATCGGTGTCAGTTCTCATCCATGCGGCACCAGATAAATTGTACGACCTGGTGACAGACATTGAGAACCTATCCGCATTTTGGCCTGACTACGAATTCCGTCGGGACGGAACGGGAACACTCGAACCCAATACTTTGTATTATTCACGCCAGAAGGGGCAGCGCCAGTGGGTTCCTTACTCCGTAGAAGTCCTCGAACCAAATCGGCGGATGGTCGGAGAGATGGTCGGGGGTGATCGCTTTTTTGAACGATTGCGCTACGAGCACACGTTCACAGCAAGTGGCAGCGGCGTCCTATCACAGGAGAAGGTGGTGTACAGACTGCGATACGGCATCCTGGGGCGCATCGCAGACCGGCTTATCGTGCGGGGGATCACCAAGAAGCAGGTGCTCGGTGCGCACCTCCGCTTGAAGCAGAAAGCAGAAGCAGACAAGGCAAGAGGAGACCGCGAAGCATGACGGGAAGACTGAACCGCCGCCTGATTACGTTACTCCTGGCCACCGTGGGCTTGGCGCTACTGGTAAGCGCTTGCTCGAGCAATAACCAGTCGGACGGCAAAGTGGAGCTGAAATTGGCTCCGCTATCCGCGCTCCCTAAAGATATCCAACAGGGCGCTCCGAAGGTTGTCGAAGCATACCGGTTTGCGATTGCCAACCCGGATTACCTGGCGCAGTTCCCGTGCTATTGCGGATGCGGCGGGATGGGCCACAAAAGCAACGCCGATTGCTACATCCGCCAGGTCAAGCCGGACGGCTCGATTGACTTCGAAACGCATGCCTTCTTCTGAGGGATTTGCGTAGACATCACGCGTGACGTGATGCGCATGACTCAAGAGGGCAAATCGGCCAAGGAGATTCGGGCATACATTGACAGTACCTATAGCAAGTACGGCGCACCGACCGACACAGCACCGGTGGAGTAAGCAATTGTCGTAACTACTCAGCCCCATGAGGCAAATCTCAAAGCCAACATTCGTCTACATGCCTTGTCACGTTCAAGCGAGAGGGCCTTCACAAGTGCCTGGCACCTAAAGACTGAGTAGTTACCAATTGTCAATGGTCAATGAGAGGACGTGAGACGTGCTAACGTTCCAACATAACACGCAACACGCCAATCCAAAATCGCAAATCCAAAATCCAAAATCGGAACGCATATCATGACCACACAAGAACGCGCAGTAGTGACCGGTCGGACCCGCCAGATCGTCATCTTGCTCGACCGGCTTGTAGCATGGCTGGGCCGGCACTGGCTGTTGACCATGAATCTGTTCATCGGTCTCTATGTGGGCGGGGCAGCACTGGCCCCCACGCTGATGGCCGCCGGCGTGGAAGGGCCGGGGCGCATCCTGTATACGCTATACAGCTTCACCTGCCACCAGCTACCCCAGCGGTCGTATTACCTCTTCGGGCCGCAAGGCTTTCTTTCCAGCTACAACCTGGACCAGGTGTTGGCAGCCGGAGCCGACATCAACAACCTGCGCGCCTTCGTCGGTACGCCGGCGATGGGCTTCAAACTGGGCAACGCCCACCGGCTGACCGCGATCTATTGGTCGCTGTTCCTGGGAGGCTTGCTCTTTGCCCTCGTGCGACGGCGAGGCCGGCCCAAACCGCTCCCCGCCTATGTCTACCTGCTGCTGATCGCGCCGATGTTCTTCGACGGCGTGACGCAAATGATCAATGACGTCACGCCCTGGGGCTGGCGCACGTACAACGCCTGGGCCGTCTGGCTGACCCGAGGCGCGTTTCCGCAAAACTTCTACGTCGGCACAGCCATCGGCAGTCTGAACTGGCTGCTGCGCACCGTCACCGGCGCGCTCTTTGGGCTGGCGACGGTGGGCCTGGCTTACCCGTACCTCGACGAAGGGTTCACCGACATACGGGAGCAGGCCGAGCGACAAGTGCACCGTGCCGAAGAGCCAGAGGGCGAAGTTTAAGGGAAAGGAACCATCATGACAAAACCACGAATACGATTCGTTTCTATGTTACTCTTCGTGGCCACGGCCCTCGTTCTGGCCGCTTGCGCAACGGGGGGCACGACAACGCCGCCCCAGAAACAAGAACAGCCCCTGCAAACGCAAAAGGTACCGGTGGAAGGTGGCGGCAGCTACACCGACGTCGACGCGACCGGGCTGGCTGCCATGCTGAAGAACAAAGATTTCCTCCTGGTCAACGTACACATCCCCTACGCCGGCGGAATCGAAGGCACGGACCTCTTCATCCCCTTTGATAAAATAGAAGAGAACCTGGACAAATTACCACCGGACAAGAGCGCGAAACTCGTGGTCTACTGCCGCAGCGGCGGGATGAGCGCAATTTCCGCGCGCGCGCTGGTGAAGCTGGGCTACACCAACGTCTGGAACCTGGACGGGGGGATGAACGGCTGGAAGGCCGCCGGCTACACCCTTGTATCTGGACCAAAGATCGAATTGCCGCAGACCAAGCATGACTTTGGGGAAGTTCCACAGGGCAATGTGGTCACCGTGACGCTGCCGGTACGCAACGTGGGCACAGCCGACCTGCACATCAAGACGGTAGCCACGTCGTGTGGCTGCACCTCGGCCAAAGTTGAGCCGGACGTGATTCCACCACAGGGTGAAGGGACGTTGACCGCCTGGTACAATTCAGGATTGCACCCGGACGAAGGCCCCATCTGGCGTGTGGTCTACATTACCACGGACGATCCGCTGACACCGGAGGTCAAGGTGGACATCCGCGCGACGGTCATCGCGCCGTGAGGTAGAGGGGTCGAGCCACCAAGCGACTGCGAAGTGCGTCAAGACGCACTATTCCTATTCCAGCACGGCAGCAACCCGTTTCAACAGGTTTGGCAATTATAGGCGAGCAATTCATTGCTTGCTTCTCGTGAGTCGCCCTGTCCCAAACGCAATAAGTATGATGCACACCCCCGGCGGGCTTTGCTTCAGCGGGTATGTTCGTCGCGCCAGTGAGCCGCTACATGCTGCGCTGCGCGGATGTTGCGCGCCGGGGTTGCCACGGGAATGACGCATCCGGCACCGACCATGTACCCCCGTCCCCCTGTCTGGTCGAGAGCGTCACGAACTTCGGCGCTGACGGCTTCGGGCGTGCCACGCAAAAGAGTTTCCCACTGACGGATACCGCCGATCAACGTCCGGCCAAAGAGTGCCCGGGCCTCGCCGAGCGTAGGCGGAGTGGTGCGATCGTGCCAGTTGATGGCCTGGACGGGGTAACCGGCGAGGATATCAAACATGACTTCACTGCCATGGAGATGCAACACGTTGAACCAGCCGTTGCCCGCCGCATCCAAAACCTGGCGGTCGAACGGTTCTCCAAAACAACGGTACTCCTCTTCACTCAACAGACGATAGCTGGCCGGCTGTACGGCAAGGAAAATCCCGGCGGCATTGGTCTGTATGGCTGCCTCCGTAAACCGCGCCACAACGTCGGCAATGATCTGCATTCCGGTCAGAAATTCCTGGGGATAACGTCGGAGATGAACAATGAAGTCGTCCCCTCGCAGATAGCGGGCGACGGTCAGGGGGCTGAAGATCGTTTGGATAAAGGGGGTGCCGGAACCGAGTCCCTCGGCTGTAAGGCGCAGGCATTGTAGCTGCCGGCCCAAGGCCCCTTCGGTCACGTTCAGGTGTTCCAAGGCCGGCCAGTCTGCCGGGGAGGAGATCCGCCGGCGCACGTAATCCCGCGTGCCTTCTTCATTTCCGCGCAAGACCGTTTGCACACCCCAGTCTTCTACGCAAAATGAGCTGGCCGGCGTCACTTTGACCAGGTCAAAATCGAATTTCTTTTGGAAGTCGAGCGTCGCCCGGGCCAGGCTAACCGGGTCTTGATCGTCGCCAGGGAAGTGTCGCCAAAATGCTACCGGCACCTGATCTACCGGTTCGCCTAACACCGTGGCCTGAAGTCTTTGACGTTTGTTCATGAGCACCAATCATTGGGGGTATACTTGATCACCCTCGGCTGTCTCCAGAATGACGGCCAGGGCCGGGCAAGCTTCAGCCGCTGCCCAGAGCAACTCTTCACGCGTATCCTGCGTGGCAATTATCGTAGACTTTCCCTCATCATCCAGAGCAAAGATGGCCGGGGCTTCCAAGACGCATTCGCCGGCCCCGATACAAAGTTCACGGTCAATGTGGACGCGCATAAAAGTCGCTCCGTTATCCGCGTTCCGACGGCAATTGTCGCACCCGCCCCCACTCTGTCCAGGAGCCATCGTAATCCCCCACCCGAGGATAGCCCATGAGTCGCAAAACAAAGTAGGTGTGGCTGGAGCGCGCTCCGGTCTCGCAATAGCAAATGATGGCTTTGTCCGGGGTCACGCCCAAGGACTTGTACGCGGCCTCCAGTTCAGAGAAACAACGCAACCGCGGGACGGTGCCATGCAAAAGATTGTCATCCCAAGAGCGATTGACGGCCCCAGGAATACGTCCCTCCTGGTGTTCCTGAGGGTAGCGGGTGTCCAGCAACACGATATCGGGGTTGTCCAGATTTTCCAGGATCCATTCCGCTGTCGTTCCGCGGTCGCTGCGAATCTTGGGCACAAACGTAAGTGGCTCCGGCGTATTGACCGTGGTCTCCAGGGGCCGGCCTTCTTCTTTCCATGCCGCCAGTCCGCCATCCAGGATGTGTACATCGGTATGCCCCAGGTACTCCAGGGCCCAAAAGGTTTGCGTGGCAATTGGTCCCAACCCCTCATCGTAGATCACGACCGTCGTCTCTTGGCTGATTCCCAATTGTCCCATGACCTCGGCCAGCTCGGAAACGGGACGCAAAGACCCGGGGACACCACGAACAGCGGTGAAGAGTTTGCGTACATCCAGATAGACAGCGCCAGGAATGTGGCCGTATGGATAGCCTACGGGAAGTCCCGACATCAGTACGCCCACGTCAAGAATCCGTACGTCGGGGGCGTTCAAATGCTCCGCTAACCAAGCTGTGTTGGCCAGCAAATGGCGTTCGGGGAAATCTTTGTCAGTATTGGATTGCATGGGTAGACTCCACAAAAATTGCTCGACTGCTCGCTCTCAGCTCCCCTCCGCGGGGGCGTCTTAGGCGCGATTCACGTATCTTCTCAATAAAACGGGGTGGGGCGACCCAGAAGTTCGACTTTTGGTAAAAGTCGAACTTCTTCGCCCCGGAATATTGAGAAGA
>JAADHH010000084.1 GCA_013151955.1 Chloroflexota bacterium | reverse complement strand
CTATCATGATTTCTTCTGGCAGAGCACCGTGTGCCAATAGATTCAAAATATATTCCACTGTCAGACGGGTGCCTTTGATTACTGGCTTACCGGTCATGATTGTGGGATCAACAATGATGCGTTCCAGAAGTTGTTGATTCATCATCTCATGTACCTCCATAGCTCATCATATCGTTTTCTACGTATTTTGACAAGCCCTGTTTTTACCACGGAGTGGGGCCCATGAAATGGTAGTAGAATACCCCTGCCGGCTACCTGGCACAGCCGTTCGCTTCCGAAGGACGCAGCAGCTCGATAACGGCGAGAACTTGGCCCAATCGCCATAGTTGCCGGCCAGCACCATCCCGTACGGTCCACTTTGGCCCGACGGCGAGTACTGCGCAGAAGGTAGCCGTAGTGAGGCTACGTTGGCGTTTAACGTGCGATGACGGGAAGATAAAGTATACTTCCCACCGTGAAGTGAATCGTTGCCATGGCGGCCATGCCGTCGCTATCTGTTGCGGTCAGGGTGGCTTCGTAGCTTCCTGCTGGCACGTTGAACAGCGTCAGCGTGTCGCCTCGCTTGTTGTTCGCCAGTCCGAAAACCGTCCAGCGCAGAGCGCCGCTCGTCATGTGGCCATCCTCGTTGTCTACGGCATCCCCCTGTAAAACAACCGGCTGATCGACCGGGAATGTGACGCCATCGGCCGTGCTGATGGTGACCAGCGGCGGCTGCTGGGGTACTTTGAAGGGGGCGTCGGAGGTGTCGCTGGCCGTGCGCACGCCGTCATTGGCAATCACCCGAATCAGCGATTCTGTGCCGCCGGCCAGGGCAGCCACGGTCGTGGTATAGGTGGTGGTAGGCACATTGGTGGCCGTGGGGGTGGTGGTGGGACGCGGCGTGGAAGTGGGAGCAGTTGTGGGAGTGGCTATCGGGGTGTGGGTAGGGCGCCGGGTGGGAGTGGCCGTGAAACGCGGTGTTGGGGTCACAGTGGGCGTTTGCGTGGCACGCGGTGTGCGGGTTGGTGTGTAGGTAGGCGTATGCGAGGCGCTGCGTGTGGCTGTCGGAGTGGTGGTGGGCTCGGTATAAGTCACCACCAGGCTTGGTTTGAAGTTGGTTTGGCGGGAATAGTAGGCATAGGAGTCTTCCGTATCGCCGTCGCCCCGCAGCAGGATGCCGTAATTCACATGCCCATCTTCTACCCAATTGCGAACGATGTTGGTCACATTCCAACGCGTCGAGGCGCCCCCTGCATTCGTATCACTGGCGGGATCGCTCAGGTATTTGGTGGCGGGTTGGTTGTCCCAGGTGACAGTCTTTTCCCCCCAGCTTGATAACACAATATCCGGCCAGACGTAGTAGTTTCGGGCAGTGATCGAGGCGGCAGAGACTTGGTTGAAAACACGCTGCAAATCCAGATAGGCGGATGTAATCGTGCTGCCGGCGGGGATGGCGCTCAGATCGAAGCGGACGAGAATCCGGCGGTCCTTAGCGGCCACCCGGCCCACCAGCAAGTCACTTGTCGTGCCGTAGTTGGTTCTGGAGTGGGCAGCGTCGATGGTGGTGTCGGAGGCCGGATAGATGGTCACGTCGGCGAGAGCGAGGGACGGGGCCCTTGCCGGGGTTGCGGCCAGGGTTGGAGTGAGGAAAAATAGCAGCAGCAGGGCACCGGCCAGAATACTGAGAAGAGAAATGAGCTGAGATGTCTGTTTCGTTTGCATTTTGGGATTACTCCTCGTTGGCATCAGATTTGGCGACAAGAGAACGGATTAGCGCCGGTAATTCGGCCAGCCGCGATAAGGGGTGTCGGATGCCTGATCGTACATCCAGCACGTAACCGTAAAGTTCGCCACTTTGTGCCCACCATAGGCGCAGCACATAGCAACTCTGCAGAACCGGTCTGTCGTTCTGAAGGTGGAATTGTCGGGCGCCTGGTTTTGTCATGGCCAATTAATCTACTGGTGTCTGGCGAAAACCATGTTGGCCGCATAAGACGGCATTTTCGGCCACAGATTGCACGGATTCCCACAGATTTTTCATTTGATCTTTCTGATTTTTTCCGTGAAAATCCGGGTAATCCGTGGCAGAAGTAAAAAACGCCAGTGTCCAGTCATCTATTGCTGGACCAGGGGCAAGAAATTTTGCCTGACGATGCCCTGAAGCAGCGAGAGATTGGACGTCGTGCCGGTGTGCAGACCGTTGATGGTGAAGTTGTCGGGCACTGTGCTCATGGTGCGCAGACCCTGTCCACTCGCCAACGGTGCGGGAAGGGTCGCCTGCCATCCTCCTGACCCATTGGCGGTCGCGGTGACCAACGATCGCAGGGCTTCCGTGATCCCATCCGCATCGTCAAGGAAGATCTCGATCGTACAAAACGGGCATGGGCTGCCGTTGCCGCTTGTGCCACTCACCGATGTGCCGCTCATCATCGTGATCTTGGCCGGCACGAAGTTCTTAAGCGCGGCTGGCACCACCGGGCCGTAGACGATGGCGCCCTCAGCGAACTTGTTGTGCCCTAGCTTGCCGGGCCAGGCAGTCTCCCGCCTGATGGCATTTCCGCGCAGCGTGTTGCCGTTGAGCATCACACCGTTCATCAGTATGGCGCTGAGACTTGGCTCCACGATCACGTTGTCCAGCACCTGCATATCAGATGGCTCACTGCCCAGATCCAGGCCGCGGCCACAGACGCCCACCACTTTGTCGTTAATGTCCAGGCCGATGATGTTGTTCTGGATCACGTGCTCGTCGCCGCTGACATCCATGGCGGGGCACTGGGTGGTCGTAGGCCCGACATCCAGGAACAGGCCGGCAAAGATGTTGCCATCGGCCGCCGTGGCACCGCCGATCTGATTGTTGCTGTCGGCCACCGTGATGCCGCTGCCGCCTGTCCAGGCGCCGGACAGGCAGGGATGCTTGGCGAACCGATGCGGGATGGGCACCGTACCATCTGCTCTCATGCCGATGCGGTTGCCCGCAAAGATGTTGTCGTCCCCGCGGATCGCCGCCGCCGTCTCGAAAAAACCGGCGAACACGTTATCCCGCACTGTATTCCGGTCGGAACCTGCGGATAGCACCACGCCGCTGCCGCCCTCGGGATCAGTGTCGCTACCAGAGCTGAGCGTTGTGCCGTCATCAGAGAGCCCAAACCAGCAATTCTCGATGGTGTTGTCGTCGCTGCTGATCGTGATGTGGCTGTTCTTGAAATCCTGCATGGCCAGACCCCGCACCACGTTGTTGCCCTGCCGCAGAATGAACCCGTTGTTCTTGTTGCCCTGGCCGTCGATGATGATCTTGGGGCCATTGCTACGACCGCCGGGCTGCGTGCTGCCGTCGATGATCGTCTTGCCGTACAGCTCCCGGAGATCGTAGAGCGTTGAGCCGGTGAGCCGGATCTTCCATACGCCCAGCCCGGAATCATAGCCGGAATCCGTGGTCGGAATGTCGAACTGGATGGTGACGGGTCGATTGCTGCTCGACAGGCTGTACGCCTGGTTGATGGCCCGGCGTAGAGTACACGGTTCGGTGGGATACGCCGAGCATTTCTTACTCTTGCCGTCGTGATAGTCATCGGCGGTACTGTTCACGGTGATGGTGCTGTCACCGGGTACGAAGGCAGCAACATTGATGCCGGTCAGAAACAGTCCTATCAGGATGACAAGAGTCACCTGCCATAGTTTGCGAACCATTTTGTGGCCTCCTTGGTTTTTGCTTGTCACATTTCCCACGTGACATCTGACTTTACCCCACTGTAGCACCCGACTCTCGTCCCACTCTCGCCCACATGGCGGATTATCTCTCGCCAAGGCGCAAAATGACTGTTTTTCCCTCTTCACCGCATCCCTGATGACTTCATCACCCCGTTGGCGCTGCAAGCACCTACTCCCCTGTCTTTTTCCGTAGATACGCCAGGTCGCGCTGGATCGTGCGGACGCTCACGCCCAGAGCCGCGGCCAGATCAGCTTCGCGGGGATGGATTCCCTGCTGCCTTACCTCTCGAATCAAACGGGAAAGACGAGCCCGGCGTACAGCAATGGCGCCTTTGGCTTGCTTCAGCGCCACATCGGCCGGGCCAGCATCCACCGTCCATTGCACTTGCGCGGTATAGCCATCCTGCCTGGATGTGAGCCACTGCGTCTGTTGCCCCGCCGTAGCGGGTTGGGTCAGGCCATGGGCAACGACTTCCTGCATCAAACGCCGTGTGATGGGATCACGACGAAAGAAGGCCAGGCGTGCAGACTCGTCTTCGAGCGCGGAGGCGATGTCGATGAGCACGGTGTATGCCCGGCGCAGATACTCTATGGCCTGTCCGGAATCTCCTACCGCCAACAACGCCATCGCCCGGGCAAAATACACTTCTGTCGCCATATCTGTGGCCCGGGAGCCTTGTGTAAGGGCCAGTACAGCCTGTCTCGAGCAGGTCAGGGCCTCTTCCGCTTGCCCCAATTCCAGATACACCTGTGCTTGCAGCGCCAGAATTTCACAGAGTTTTTCCGGTTCGCGTAGTTGCTCGTGGAGTCGATAGCTTTCGGCCAGGGCAGACAAAGCCTGTTGATGATAGCCCCCCACCCATTGCGCAAAGCCCAAAGCGACGAGCCCCAGCGCCACCCAATGGGTTTGCCCCTGTCGGCGAAATACAGCCAAAGCCGCTTGCGCTCTGGCGATAGCCGGTCCGGCCTGGTCGTCTCCCAGATAGAGATAGGTGAATACCTGGTTGTACTGATTGATGGCTCGGGGGATGGGATCGTGCCGTTGCCGCAGGAGCGCCTCGGCCTCTTGCAACAGGCTCAGGCTGCGCCGTGACATTCCCAGGAGATCACAGCACTCGGCCGATTCATTGAGCAAGCGAGCTTCCAGGCGGGGCAGGCCCACGTTGCGGCAACTTGTCAGCGCTGTTTCATATGTAGCCAGAGCTGCCTCTAGATGCCCTGCCCGGCTCTGCGCCCACCCCGATAAGCGCAAGGCCCGGCTGTAGTGCAGGGCAAAGCTGTGCTGTTGCGCCAGAGCAATGGCTTCGGCTGCGTAATTCCGGGCCAGTTGCAAACGTCCCTCCCACACAGCCATGCGCCCCAAGGTTATCAGGCAATCGATGGCGTATTCGGGGGTACCATGTTGTCTGGCCTGCGCCAAAGCCCTGTCTGCCAGTCGATACGCCTCAGAGCGCTGGCCTATCCGCACTTTAGCACCGGCGATGATCCACAGCGCCCGTCCTTCACACACAGGATTATCTGCGAGATTGGCCAGCAAGAGAGTTTCTTCTGCCAACGAGATGGCCTGGTGCCATTGCCGGCGGGCCAGGGCCAACTCGGCCTTACGCCGCACGGTCTGGGGATGCTGGGGGTCGCATTGCGCCAGCAAGCGCTGCGCCCGCTCCAGCTCATCGAAGCGCAATGCCAGATCGCTTTCCAACCAGCGTCTGGTGTCGGCGTCGGCGGTCGACTGCTGCCATTGGGTTTGTTTTAGCAAGGCTTCCGCCCGCGCCCGTTGGCCCAGGTTGAGGGCCTGGCGGGCATCTGTCAGCAGAACCTGGGAGCCGGCCGACTGCGTATGTTGAGGAGAGAGGTGGGGGGGAGAGAGAGAACAGGCGTCGCGAATAGCCTGCGCCAGCACCTGCGTACTCGCTTCCGGCGCCAATCCCAATTCATCGGTGGCCAGGGTCTGGTAGCGTTCATAGATATGCAGAGCCTGCCCCCGCCGGCCCAACGCCTGATAGATGCGCATCAATTGCCGCAGCGCCGTTTCGTCGTACGGCTCAACCCGCACGAGCTGCTCGGCTACCGGCAACGCCCTGGCAAAAGCTTGTTCTGCCACCAGATGCGCGGTCAGGCGATGCGCCAAGCTCACAAAGCGCATACGTAACGCCTCCCGTTCTTCAACCAGCCAGTCCTCGTAGTTGCTGGGCAAGAGATCCCCCCGACACAGTTTGACGCCTTCCAGCCAACGGGAGACTTCGGTCGCCCTGGCGCAGGCCCGAAACACCTCCACATCCAACCAGCGTGTGGCCACATCGAGATAAGCATGTTTCCGATCCACCACAAAGAGAGCCGTAGGAAGTGCCTTGCGCAACTGGTAAAGCTGATCGCTCAACCGGCGGCGACCCTGGCTGAGAGAAGCCGCGGGGAACAACACCGCCACGAGCTGCTCTCGCCTGCGCAACCGAGGACGCAGCAGCAGCAGAGCCAACAAATTCTGCAGGCGATAGGGCAGGGCGGGTGGCAGTGTGGCCGCATTGTAGACAATGCGTAGTTCGGAAAAAAGATAAAATTGTAGTCCCATTGCTTCTACCTGAGCGCGAGGCAGCTCGAATCAAGATATCTGGTGCTATTGTAACTAAAAATTACTCGTTTGCTCAAATTTTTATGTGACTCCTTCCTGTTGGATGCTGAGGCGCGACGGCTGGATACCCGATGGCGTTACAGTGACGTTCGGCGGTGTACCCCTGACACGAAACCATCAACTGTCTGTTGGCTGCTGGCCGAATATGGCAACCAGATCACGTAGGCTAGCGCATCACCACCTTCACCGCCCTCGTCGCACTCCCCCAGTCCTCCAGGCCGCTGAAGTCAATCTTGTTGGCCGCCACCAAGGGCAGCAGTTTTGTCAAGCACTTCTTTCCAGGTTGCATCGAGTTCCAATTGCCTGACCCAGTGCTCGATGTAACCGTACTCCAGGTCTTCTCCACAATTGAGAAGGATGCTGGCAATGTCTCGAACATGCTTCGGTTGGTGGCTGAGTGCGAAGTAACGCAATTTGTTGAGGATCAGGTCTTCGGGCGAATGCACATAAACCTGGCCGAGCGGCGGGCCTAAATCAACAAGACGTCGACGTTGTAAACCGGCCAGTCGCAAATTGTCTCCAGGCCGCAGTAAAAAGAATTCGGCTTTGTATCCACTACCGAGATGGATGGCATTAATAGGCAGATCTCCCCTCTGTTCGATCAGCAAGTCAAGGATGACCTCAGGTGGTACGAGCATTTCCTGCTTCTTCAATTCACGGGAAAGGTCGAAGATGGATTCGATGGGAAGTTCGATCACCAAGTCGAGGTCACGTGTGGTACGAGGTTCGCCCCAGGCCCAAACAGCGACTGCGCCGCCGATCATGTACTTCACGCCGGCAGCTTCCAATGCGGCAATAACCTGTTGGATAAAGTTGCCAAAATCGAGGGACTTGTCAGTCATCGTTCCCGCTGCTCCTGACCAGACG
>JAADHH010000088.1 GCA_013151955.1 Chloroflexota bacterium | reverse complement strand
CCCCGGCCCCCAATTCTGGGGGAGCACATTCCCCCCAAAGTTGGGGGGGTAGGGGGGCGCGACATTCTGCTCCCCCCGAGTTATTGGGAAGATACCACGAAAAGGTGGTAAAATGACAACGATTACAACCATTGAGAATGTCTCCCAGTACGAGGGGGAGGAGATTGTCATCAGGGGATGGCTGTATCACCGGACGGACAAGGGCCGCCTGCAATTCTTGCAGGTGCGCGACGGCACGGGCCTGATTCAGGCCGTGGTGTTCAAGAAAGCGGTTCCGCCGGAAGTCTTTGCCCTTTCCAAGAATCTGACACAGGAATCGTCGGTGATCGTCACCGGCACAGCACGCGCCGATTCGCGGGCCCCCGGTGGCTATGAACTGGCCGTTTCCGGGTTGGAAGTCGTCCAACAGGCTGCCGAATATCCCATCCAGCCCAAAGAGCATGGCGTGGATTTCCTCATGCAACATCGCCACCTATGGCTCCGTTCTTCCCGGCAACACGCCATCCTGCGCGTGCGTGCCACGATCATCAAAACCATCCGCAACTGGCTGGACGATCACGGATTTGTCAACGTGGATACGCCGATTTTGACCCCCGCGGCCTGCGAGGGCACGACGACGCTCTTCGAGACCGACTATTTTGGCGAGCCGGCCTTCCTGACCCAAAGCGGGCAACTGTACAACGAGGCCACAGCGATGGCTTTCGGAAAAGTTTATTGCTTTGGGCCCACATTCCGTGCAGAAAAGTCCAAGACCCGCCGGCACCTGACCGAATTCTGGATGGTGGAGCCGGAAATGGCCTACGCCACGTTGGAAGATGTGATGGACGTGGAAGAGGAGTTCGTGAGCGCTGTTGTGCAAACGATCCTGCGGGAGCATCCAAGCGAACTGGCCCTTCTGGAGCGGGATACAACATTCCTGGAACGCATCGTCCCCCCTTTTCCGCGCATTTCGTATGACGAAGCGGTGGACATCTTGCACCGCGAAGGTTTTGCCGATTTTCCATGGGGTGAGGATTTTGGTGCACCACACGAAACGACAATCTCGGAGCAATTCGACCGGCCTGTCTTTGTGTATCATTATCCGGCGCAGTGTAAAGCGTTTTACATGGAAGCGGTCCCCGGGCACCCGAAGCTGTCTCGTTCGGTCGATTTGCTTGCGCCCGAAGGATATGGGGAAATCGTCGGAGGAGGACAGCGCACGGCCAGTGCCGAGCTGCTGGAGCGTCGCATCGTGGAACATGGCTTGCTGCGCGAAGCATACGAGTGGTACATAGACTTGCGTCGCTACGGCTCGGTGCCCCATGCCGGCTTTGGCCTGGGCGTGGAACGCACGGTGGCCTGGATTTGCGGCTTGCCTCATGTGCGCGAAACGATCCCCTTCCCACGGATGCTGGAGAAAATGTACCCGTGACCGGCGTAGTGCGTGGGGAGATGAATATGTCGCACAGCCGGCAGCTCATGCCTCGAAAGGAGTTCACACGATAATGCC
Organism: Chloroflexota bacterium; assembly: GCA_013151955.1. Taxonomy (GTDB): domain Bacteria; phylum Chloroflexota; class Anaerolineae; order Ardenticatenales; family JAADHH01; genus JAADHH01. The sequence goes on along the minus strand of JAADHH010000088.1, from coordinate 8,870 downwards.
CTCATCATCCACAGCCTTCCAATCTTTGTCCGAAGCAATTCTGAAGGCATATTACGATTTTCATCCCACGATGGCCGTATCGTTGGGATACCATCAGTATGACGGCAAGCTGCCCGACTGGCACCCGGAGATGATTGCCGGCTGGGTGGACACAGTGCGCCATTTTCAGCAGCAACTGGCGCAAATAGACTCGTCCACGTTTGGCGCGGAACAGCGTTTGGACCACACCGTGTTGTCTCTCGCGCTGCAAGAAGAAGTCTTCGATTGGGAAGAGCTGCGCGATTGGCAGCGAAACCCCATGACCTACAGCGATTATTGCGACGTCAGCGGCTACCTGAAGCGGAACTACGCGCCCTTGGAGGACCGCTTTCGTGGCCTGATCCGCCACCTGCGCAATGTGCCGGCCTTTCTGGAAACCGGTTGGGCCAACATCCGGCGTCCCGTTCCGAAGACATTTGTGGCGACGGCGATGGAGATGTTCAATGGCCACATCCGTTTCCTCAACGAGAATTTGCCGGCACAATGGGACACCCTCCCGGACGAAGATTTGCGTGCCGAGGCGCAACAGGCCCGGGACCTGGCCCGCACAGCCATCGCCCAGATGCTCGATCACCTGAAAAATGAACTCCTGCCCGAAGCGACGCAAGATTTTGCCATCGGGACCGATCACTACAGCAAGCTGTTGCGTTTTGGTGAAATGGTGGATATGCCTCTGGAACAGCTTGTGCGCATGGGCGAACAGGACCTGGCTCGCAATGAGAAGGCGTTTGTGGGGGTGGCCCGCCAGATCGAGCCGGACAAGTCGCCCCGCGAAGTCTTGACCACGCTCGCCAGCCATCACCCGACCGAGCAAAGCCTGATCGATGACACGCGAGCCACGCTCGATGACCTGGCCCAATTCATCCGCGCGCACGAGATTGTCACCATCCCCTCGGACATCCCCTGCATCGTGGCGGAGACCCCGCCGTTTCTGCGCTGGGCCTTTGCCATGATGGATACGCCGGGCGCCTTCGAAGAGAAGGCTACAGAGGCTTTCTACTACGTGACACCGGTGGAGGACAATTGGACGGCCCAACAGAAAGAGGAGTGGCTGCGCAAGTTTGATTACTATACACTGCGCGACGTTTCTGCGCACGAGGCCTATCCCGGACACTACGTTCACTATCTGCACTATCGCCAAACGCCCTCCAACGTGCGCAAGACGTTCGGCGCCTACTCATTCTGGGAAGGGTGGGCCCATTACATCGAGGAGATGATGCTGGAAGAGGGGTACGGCGATGGCGACCCCCGCTTGCATCTGGCGCAGCTTTCCGAGGCGTTGGTGCGCAATTGCCGCTACCTGGTTTCTATTCGCCTGCACACCGCGGGGATGACGGTGAACGAAGCCACCCAGTTCTTTATGAAACATGCCTACATGGATGAATTGCCGGCGCGCAAGGAGGCCGAACGGGGCACGTTTGACCCTGGCTATCTGAATTACACCCTGGGCAAGCTCATTTTGCGCAAGCTGCGCGCTGATTATGCGCAAAAGCAGGAACAATTGGGGGAAACGTTCTCGTTGGGCGCATTTCACGATCAGTTCCTTTCCTACGGCGCGCCCCCCATACCACTCGTGCGGCAGCAAATGCTTGACGACCAGGTACTTTTTCCGGCAAAGTGACAGCGTGTCTTTCAATAAAGGCACCGAGACAAAAAATAGGACTGGAGTCTGGCGTTTTTCTGTTTTAGCTACGGATTACACGGATTTTCAGTATCTTCTCAATAATCTTCTCAATATTCCGGGGCGAAGAAGTTCGACTTTTACCAAAAGTCGAACTTCTGGGTCGCCCCACCCCGTTTTATTGAGAAGATACGATTTTCACAGAAAAACCCAGGAAATCTGTGCAAATCTGTGCCATCCGTGGCCGAAAATGCCTCTGTCATACGGTCAAGATGATTTTCGCCAGAGTCCAGAATAGGACCTACGCATTGTCCGGGACTTTGCTCAGAACATGTGGCCCCTGACGGGGCAGTTGACAAAAGGACAGGGGACACAGATTTACACAGGCTTCGCACACAGATTTTTCTGAATGTTTTATCTGTGTCCTACAGAAACATAGACAACTTTTTGTCGATCTTGGCGCCCTAAGCGCCTAAACAAGTTTCGTCAGTGTTCAGTAAAACAGAAAACGCCATTGTCCAGTAAGGAGGATCCGACTGATGGAACCAAAAGTATTCGACCTTGAAGGTGTGGAGAAAGATTGGGAATGGGTAACGAAGGTCTATGGCTCGCTGCACACGCGCGCTGAGGTGTCCCCCGGCGACAAAGTCTATCGCCTGGTGGAGGTCATAGAGCGAGAGGGGGCATCCACCGAAATCGTGACGGTTTTGGATGAAGCGAAAGACCCCCTCGTCGGCGTCTCTGTGGCCCGTTATTGGCCCGGAGCCCCGGAGCTGGTCCACAAGCCCGCATCCCCCTGGAAGAGCAAAGCGGTGATCGGAAAGACAAACGACCGCGGTGACGTGGGCTTTGGCATGGGTCGTGGGGATTATATCAAAAAGGCCGGCGCCGGCGCCTCCGCCGTCTGGGTAGCCGATGCAGATATTCCCAGTGACCTGGCCGACAAATTGGGAATGATCGCCGGCACCAACCACCGGCGGCTCGATTTTGTTTTCCAGCTCACCGAAGAACCGGGCGGCGACCATTCTCCGACCACGCCGGACGGCGACCTCACGAAACGGGTAGCAGACCTGGAAGCGAACCTGGCCCAACTTGCCGATAATCTTCCCGCTGAAGCAACCATCCAGGCCCTGCAGGATAGTCTGGACTCACTTCACAATCAGCTCACCAAGATCGAGACGGCCCTGGACACCGTTCGTCAGGCCCTGGGCAATATCAGCGAATAGCCCCTCCCACCGTGTGATCTGATGCTCCTGCGCTGGCGCTTTGTGCGGGTCACAACCTTTTTTGCCTACACCCTGCTCAGCATGTGGTGGTGGGAGGTCTTCCTTCCCCATACGCTGGGGATCGGGTTTGCTCGCCGGGGCAGCGCCAACCGTCGCCGGAAATTGTCGCACCGCTTCCGCGTCTTGGCTGTGGAGCTGGGAGGCGTATTGATCAAACTGGGGCAATTCCTCAGTGCGCGCGTAGATGTCCTCCCTCCGGAAGTAACCGATGAACTGAGCGGGCTGCAGGATGAAGTTCCTCCCGTACCCTTCAACCAGGTCAAGCAGGTGGTCGAGAGCGAGCTGGGAGATGCCCTGGATCAGCTCTTCGTCCAGTTCGAACCACAGCCTACTGCGTCGGCCTCCTTGGGCCAAGTCCATCACGCCTATCTGCCCGATGGCGAGCTGGTCGCGGTGAAGGTTCAGCGCCCAGGCATCGAGGCCATCGTAGCGACGGACCTGGCCGCCTTACGCTGGGCCGGAGGATGGCTGAATCGCTATGGCCCCTTGCGCCGGCGCGTGAACTTTGTCGCCCTCCTGGACGAGTTCAAGCGCAGCCTCTACGAAGAGCTCGATTACGTGACCGAGGCGCACAACGCCGAGGTCTTCGCACGCAACTTCGCAGAGAACCCCGAGGTCATGGTACCCCTCCCCTACTGGGAGAAAGTAACCGGTCGCGTGCTGACATTGCAATGGATGTCAGGAATCAAAATCAACAACATGGAAGCGTTGGCCGCAGCCGGAATAGACAAACAGGAGGTGGCCAGTCGCCTCTTCCATGTTTATCTACAGCAGGTCTTCGAAGACGGTTTTTTCCACGCCGATCCCCACCCGGGAAATCTTTTTGTCTTGCCTCAGGGCCCACCCCTCCCAACCGGCCAGGTAGGGAGGCCCTTCATCCTTGTATTTGTAGACTTTGGCATGGTGGGGCGCCTCCCGATTCAGACCACGGAGATTTTGCGGCGCACGCTGGTGGAGATGCTCACCCGCAACTACTTTGGCATGGTACATTCCTGGCAAGAATTGGGATTCTTTCTGCCCGATGCCGATTTGCGTCCCATTGTGCGGGCCATGTCCACGATCATTGACCGTTACTACGGCATGAGCATGGCCGAGTTGCGTGCCATAGATTATGACGAGATTAGCCGGCTGACCGCAGAGTTTCGGGATGTACTTTTCGAGTTGCCGTTCCAAGTTCCGCAAGATTTCATTTTGTTGGGCCGTTGTCTGGGAATCTTGTCGGGGCAGGCTTCGGCTCTCGATCCCGAATTCAGCCCTCTGGAGGCGGCGGAACCTTACGCGCGGAAGATCATGGGGCGAGATGGCACGGCGACCGATACGCTGGACCAGATGCTCACCGAACTGCGCAAGCAGGGGCAAGCGCTGTGGGGCCTGCCGCAACGGGTCACAAACGCGTTGGATCAGGTAATCAACGATGAAGTCGTCATCCATTCTCCGGAAATAGTGGCGCTGGAGCACTCGGTACGTCGCATGGAGGGTGCGGTAAATCGCCTGACCGACACGCTGCTCCTGCTTTCCTTGATCGTGGCCGGGGTCTTCTTCCAGTCATTCGGAAATGTCTGGCTCGGTTGGGCCTGTTGGGCAAGCGCACTGCTGGTCTTCCTGCGCATGATCATTCGCCGGTGATGGCGTGTCGATGGCCCCCCCCGGCCCTCCAATCCTGGGGGGAGTAGAATGGTTCCCCCGGCCCCCCAACCCTGAGGGGCGCGGATCGATTTCCTCCCCAAATTTTGGGGGGTGGATGGGCGGCCCGGGCAGTAGCGGATTTGCAAAACTCAGCCAGATATGCTAAAATTGAAACTATCGGGGCGTAGCGCAGTCAGGTAGCGCACTTGAATGGGGTTCAAGTGGTCGGAGGTTCAAATCCTCTCGCCCCGACTAGGCCCACCGCAGACTAGCAGGCTGTCGGAGAGGTCTGTTTTTTTTCTTTTTAGGACGCAAAAATCTGTGTGCGAAGCCTGTGTAAATCTGTGTCCCCTGCCCTTTTGCCAACTGCCCCGTCGGGGACCACATTCAGAATTGGGGGCCAGAGGGCGTTCCCCAAGTTATTGAGATGCTGAACGGTTGCTACCGCTGAAGTTCATCAAGCAGTGCCCATGAGCGGCGCGCGCCACCAAGGATGAAAAAGGCGGGACGTGAAACGTGAAGGCGTGAAACGTATTGCGTATTGCGTCTTACGCATCACGCATCACGTTTTACTTGACACCTGACACCTGACACGTTTTTTTCAAAGCAGGCGAATCAGTTGCTGCAAGGTGGAGCGCCACTTCTCTGCACCATCCACGGGAATGAAAACCTCGCGCCGGCCGAGTCGTACCCGGTTTCGCAGCGTCTCTTCGGCGCGCAACTGCCGTGTGATCCGCAGATTGGACAGGGTGACGACGATTTGCCCTTTTTCTGTGCCGATGTTCAGCACAGGAGTTCTCGCCGCTTGGGCACGCAATTCCAAGATGAAGAGTAAGTTTCGTGCCGGTTCGGGCAGGGGGCCGAACCGGTCGGCCCACTCTTCGGCCAGGGCCTCGACTTGTTCCGGGCGGGTGACTTCGCCAAGCCGTTGGTATAGACGCAGCCGCAGGAGACTATCGGCCACATAGTCCGAGGGAAGATAGGCAGCAATGGGCAAATCGACCCGGATACCCACGAGCGAGTCCTTCTTTGCCAACGGCCTTCCTTCTTGTTTGGCCTTGAGCTCGGATACAGCCTGGGTCAGCAGGCGCGTGTAGAGACCGAATCCGACCGCGGCGATGTGCCCATGTTGCTGTGCCCCCAATAGTTCCCCGGCCCCCCGGATTTCCAGGTCGCGCATGGCCAGACGAAACCCCGCGCCCAGTTCCGTGGCTTCCCGAATCGCTTCGATGCGTTGGCGTGCCGGCTCCCGCAGCGTGCGCATGGCCGGGTGGAGCAGATAGGCATAGGCGCGATTGGGCCCCCGCCCGACGCGACCGCGTAGCTGGTATAGCTGTGCCAGGCCAAACCAATCCGCGCGATGGATGATGATCGTGTTTACATTCGGCAAGTCCAAACCGTTTTCGATGATGCTCGTGCAGATCAAAACGTCGTATGCGCCGGCGGCAAATTCGAGCATCACTTTTTCCAGTTTTGCTTCTGGCATTTGTCCGTGGGCGATGGCCATCTGTGCTTCGGGTACGAGCTCCCGCAGGTTATTGGCCATCGCTTCGATGCTCATCACGCGGTTATGTACGAAGAAGGTTTGCCCTCCGCGCGCCATCTCCTTGCGGATCGCGCGTTGAATCAGATTTTGGTCGTAGGGGATCGTCTCGGTGACAACGGGCAGACGCTGCTCCGGTGGCGTGTCTATCGTACTCATATCCCGAATGCCCGACAGGGCCATATAAAGTGTGCGGGGGATTGGTGTCGCCGTCAGTGACAGGACATCGATCTTTGTACGCAGCTTCTTCAACCGCTCCTTGTGTGTTACCCCAAAACGTTGTTCTTCATCGATGATGAGCAGCCCCAGATTGGCGAAATGGACATCGTTCGAGAGTACTCTGTGCGTTCCGACGACAATGTCAATCTGACCGGCGGCCAGTCGTTCCAAAATTCGACGTTGCTCGGCCGGTTGCCGAAATCGCGAGAGCATTTCCACTTCCACGGGAAAGGGAGCCAGCCGCTTTACGAACGTGTTGAAGTGCTGTTGGGCCAGCACCGTGGTTGGCACGAGCATGGCCACTTGTTTACCGCCCATGACGGCTTTGAAGGCCGCGCGTAGCGCCACTTCGGTTTTGCCGTAGCCGGCATCACCACAGATCAGACGGTCCATCGGACGCGTGCTCTCCATGTCTCGCTTGACGGCCTTTATCGCGCGCATCTGATCGGGTGTTTCGTCGTAGGGGAATGAGGCTTCCAGCTCGAACTGCCAGGCGGTGTCGGGCGGAGACGACCAGCCTGTTGCGACTTCCCGTCGGGAGTAGAGGTCGAGCAAGTCGCGCGCGATTTCGGCCACGGCTTTCTTGGCGCGGCGTTTGATCTTCCCCCAATCGGCTGTGCCAAGACGGTGGATCGTGCGGGGTTGGCCCCCCGGCCCAACATAACGGCTCACACGATCGGCCTGGTGCACCGGCACGTAAAGTTTATCGCCGGCCGCATACTCGATCAGCAGATATTCGCGCTCAACGTCGTTGAACGTCCGCTGGATCAGCCCGCCAAAGACGCCGACCCCATGTTCGAGGTGTACCACGTAATCGCCCCGTCTGAGGCTCGAAAAAAAGGTGTCACGTTGTGGTTTGCGCCGGGGCCGCACGGGTCGTCGAGATACTGCCGGTGCCCAGCCAAAGATTTCCGCATCGGTAAGCAGGTGTAGCGGCGGGAAACCACCTTCGGCGGGGCATTCCCACCCCTCGGGCAAACTCCCCTGCACAATCGTGAGGCTGCCGGGGGGGGGAAGGTGCCGCACCTCTGTCACGGGGGCGACGCTTGCTCCTTCCCGGCCCAACAACTCGGCCAGCCGTTCGGCCTGTCGGGTCACCACCAGCCGGCGATGGCGTCCGCCCGCTTGCTGGCAAGTGGCGAGTACGTCATCGATGCGCCCGGCATAGCGGGGCCCGGCCTGAAAGAGCTTTCGCCATGCCCTGTCGGCCGGAGGGTCATCTTGACCCAGGCAGCACACGTTTCGGCGGCCCAGCGAATCGAGCAGGTCTCCCCATGTCCCCTGGTCAGACGCGAACCCTGGAGGCAATTCTCCTCGGATTTCCGCTTCTTTGCCCAGCTTTAGATTCGCCTCTTCGACCTCGCGTACGCTGTTTTGGATAGCCGTCCGGTCATCGACCAAGACGACCGCGTTGTCGGGGACGTAGTCCAACAGGAAAGAGGGAGAGGGGTAAAGGTAGGGGAGATACATGTCCAATTCGGGAAAGCTTTCCTTTTGCTCCAAGCGCTCCATGTCCCGCAACCACAGGTCTTGGGCCGGGGGGGAAAGGGTTTCGGTGACGTGGGAGGCGAGTCGCGCCCTGGCGATGGGGCCCTGGCCGGGCAGCGCCTCGCGCGCGACCGGTACGGTCACGGCCTCGCACGCGCTCGTAGACCTTTGCGTCACCGGGTCGAACCGGCGAATGGTTTCGATCTGATCGCCGAAGAATTCGATCCGTACCGGTTCCTTGTCGCCGGGGGGAAAAACGTCCAGGATTCCTCCTCTGTGGCTGAAGGTGCCGGGCTCTATGACCATGCTGGCTGGCTGGTATCCAAGGGCATGCCACAACGCAAGAAGTTTGTGCAGCGCAACGGTTTGTCCCGCGTGATAGGTGTGTGTTGATTGGCGCAGCATCGTGGCCGGTACCGTCTTTTGCAATGTTGCCCGGGCGCTGGCCACAACGATGGGACCAACCGCTGGGCCGGCACGGCCGGCGTGAGATAAGGCGGTCAAGGCAGACAGACGTTGTTCGGCCAGGGAGCGATCGGTCGCTTCCCGCTCAAACGGGAGCCTCCTCCGGGCGGGAAAATGGTACAGGGGCACATCTGGTGGAAGCCAAACTTGCAGTTGGCGGTACCAAGTATATGCGTCCTCAGGCTGGCTCGTCAGCAAAATCACGGGGGCGGAGAGGTCCACGGCCAGGGCGGCCACAAAGTATGCGCGCGCAGTTTTCCGCAAATCCACGGAGAAGCGGCAAAACCCTTCGGCATCGCGGGCCGGGGAAATCTCCGCTACCGGGGGAGGAGCAGAGGCGGTCGTGCTGCTCGCCCGGCGCAATCCCGCCAGCAAGTCTTGGTATAGATTCAATTGTTGCCACAAGGGTAGCAGCCCGGATAGGTTCAGCATAACACACCATTATACCCCAGAGTAACGAGAAAGGCAACGCCGCCTTGGCGACGACAGGATTTTTCAAAGTTCTTATGTTTGTTTTTGTAGGACACAGATTCCCACAGAAAAACAGTATCTTCTCAATAAAACGGGGTGGGGCGACCCAGAA
>JAADHH010000166.1 GCA_013151955.1 Chloroflexota bacterium | reverse complement strand
GTTTGCCGATGGTAGGTTGTTTGGCGTTGGCCTGCAGCACTTCCCAGCGGGCCTCTTTAGGCACCCAGAAGATATTGGCGGCCAGGTACTCGTCCCGGTCCTCGGGCTCGGTGTACTCAGTTTCGCGGGCCGCCTCGAGTTCGGCGTATTTGGCCTGGAAGGCGTCGGAGATGTATTTGAGGAAGATCAGCCCCAGGACGACGTGTTTGTATTCGGAGGCGTCCATGTGGCCGCGCAGTTTGTCGGCCGCGGCCCACAACTGATTCTCGAAGCCGAGATTGGCGCCGTTTCCTTTTTTTTCTGTCATGGTTTTCTCTTTCGAGGCCTAAGATCTGACAGGTTTGGGAAACCTGTCAGGTCTATCTGGCCTCACGACGCATACCCCAACAACGCGGCGTCTTCCGCGCGGGCGACGGCAACGCCCTCGTCCACGTTCACGAGGGAGAGCAGGGTGCCGCCGACAACGAAGAAGACGACCAGCACGACGATGCTCAGCCGGCTCGACCCCATCACCTGGCCCACCACGGCGAAGACGGCCGGTCCCACAATGCCGGCAAACTTGGAGCTGACGTTGTAGAAGCCGAAAAATTCCGCCGACTTCGTCTTCGGCACCATGTTTCCAAAGATGGAGCGACTGAGCGCCTGGGTCCCTCCCTGCACAAAGCCGACCAGCACGGCCAGGATCCAAAAGTGCAAGGCGGTTTGCATGAAATAGCCACCGACCGAGATGGCCGCATAAACGCCAAGGCCAAAGAGAATGGAACGCTTCGCCCCGATGATCTTGGCCAGCCGCCCGAACAGGAAGGCGCAAGGGATGCCGATGAACTGCACGGCCAGGATCGCGGCGATCAAATCGGTTGTGCCGATGCCGATCTCCTTGCCGTAGATAGTTGCCATCTTGATGATCGTGCCGATGCCGTCGTTGTAAATCCAAAAGGCGAGGATGAAAATCACCAGTTGCCGGTACTGGCGCACCTCGCGCATGGTCTTGAAGAGCCGGTCGAAGCCGGCACGCACCGGATTGGGGCTTTCGCCCCGCGCGCGCACCACCTTTGGCTCGCGCACATAGCGGAACAGGGGGATGGAGAAGATGCCCCACCAGATGGCGACGGTCACGAACGACCAACGGGAAGCCATCTCCGCATTGGGCAGGCCGAAGAGGGCCGGCTTCATGATCATGGCCAGGTTCACGGCCAGCAGCAGCCCGCCGCCCAGGTAGCCCAGCGCATACCCTCGCGTGGAAACCTGGTCAATGTCCCCCTTCGTGGCGACGTGGGGGAGCAGGCCGTCGTAGAAGATGTTCGCGGCCGAGAAGCCGACGTTGCCCAGGATGAAGAAGATGGAGGCTTTTTGCCAATCGCCCTGGCCGACGAAGTAGAGCATGGCTGTGAAGAACATGCCCATGATGGCAAAGCCGGCCAGGAAGCGCTTCTTTGCGCCGGTGTAATCGCCGATGGCCCCGATGACCGGCGCGATCAGGGCGATGAGCAGCATGGCGATGGCCGTCGTATAGCCGTAGTAGACGGTCGCCAGGTTGCCGGGCAGGTTCTTGCCGGCGACCGCACTGTAAAAGATCGGCAAGACCGTGGCCATGATCGTGGCGGCAAAGGCCGAATTGGCCCAGTCGTACAGGCTCCAGGAATTGATCTGGCGGCGATAGAATGCGTCATCGCTGTTCTTCACGGTCTCTCTCCTCCTACGATCCAAGGGATGATGGCCACTTCGTCGCCGGCGGACAAAGGGCGGCTCAAGTCTTCCGGAAACTCGATTTGTTCGTCGTCGAGTACGACCAGATGGCCGGTCACCTCGCCAGCCTGCCAACGTTGCAACGTGTCGGCAGGTAGCAACCCGCCGGCAACGGCCTGCCGCAGCAAATCGCCCAGAGACGAGCCCTCCGCCAGGCGCAATTGTTGCTTTTTGCGACCGGCACGCCGGGCCAGGTCACCGTAAAGGCGCAAATGTATCGTTATCGCCATCTGATGCGTGTTCCGATTTTAGATTTTGGATTTGCGATTTTGGATTGCCGTGTCGCGTGCTGCGTTTGCACGTTGGAACGTTTGCATGTTGGAATGTTGGACGTTCTAACGTTCTCACGTCTTCACGTTTCACGCCATTCCTCATTCCGGTGTCGCTCTCCGCTCAACGCTCAACGCTCCACGCTCCACGCTCTACGCTCAACGCTTCACGCCTCCTGCTCCAGCGCGGCACGGACGGCGGGCATGATTTCGACCGCTTTGCCCGCTTTGTTGACGGCCACTTGGGCCGAGCCACCCTCCGCGAGCAATTCGCCGGTTTCGGCGCGCACGATTTCGTAGCGGAGGGTAAAGCTGCGCCGGCTGAGGGTTTGCAAGGCGGTACGCACGATCAAGCGGTCGTCGAAATAGGCGGGCGACAGGTAGCGGCATTGCACCTCGGCCATCACGAAGCGAAAGCGCAAGGCGCGCATCCGGTCGCGCGACAGGCCGGTTGCCTCCAGGAAAGCTGTGCGGCCCACCTCGAACCAGACGATATAATTCGCGTGATAGGCAATGCGTTGGGCGTCCGTTTCGGCAAAGCGAACACGCAGTTCCGCTTCCACCGGATTGTGCAAGGCCATCTCGATGTGTTCCTCCCGCGCTGTGCGGTGGTGTGTGGTACGTGTTGCGTGTTCCGTCGCTGGTTTTCATCCCTGGTGGCGCACGTCGCACGCTCATGGTGGCTGCTCTACAGTGTAATTATAAGCGGGAGTGGGGGGATTGTCAACACCCATATTGGCCGGGTTGTGTATCGCCGTCCAACTCGACCATCTGGCCGCTGACGGTGAAGATGACCCGTTCGCAGATGTTCGTCACCCGGTCGGCCGTCCGTTCCAGGTTGTGCGCCACCCAGAGCAGGTGGGTCGCACGATCAATGGAGCGAGGGTCGGCCATGATGAAGGTGAGGAGTTCGCGGTAGATTTGGTTGTAGAGGCCATCTACCTCATCATCCTCGGTGGGGATTGCGCGGGCGAGGGCCACGTCGCGCCGGATGAAGGCGTCCAGGGCGCGATGGAGCATGTCGCGCGCCTTTTCGGCCATGCGGGGGATGTCCACCAGCGGTTTGAGCAACGGCTCCTCCCCCATCATGATGTTGATTCGAGCGATCCCCTTGGCGTAATCCCCCATGCGTTCCAGCTCGGTGACGATTTCCAGCACGGCGGCGATCGTTCGCAAATCGCCGGCCATGGGCTGTTGCGTGGCAATCAGGTTCAGGCACGCCGTTTCGATGGCAAATCGCTTCTCGTTGATCTGCTGGTCGCCGGCGATGAGCCGGCGCGCTCCCTCGACATCCCGGTTCTTGAGCACGTTCACCGATTCGATGATCGCGTTTTCCACCAAACTGCCCAGAACCAGCAACTCGTCCTGAATCTGCTGCAATGCTTGTTCAAAGGTTTGTCGTACCATCGTCCTCTGTCCTGTCTCCTCAGGTTTTCGTACAGCGTTACCCAAACCGGCCCGTGATGTAATCTTCTGTGCGTTTATCCGAGGGATTGGTGAAGATCCGGTCCGTTGGGCCGAACTCGACCAGCTCGCCGGCCCGATCCTCGCCCATCATCAAGAATGCCGTGTAGTCCGACACGCGAGCGGCTTGCTGCATATTGTGGGTGACGATGACGATGGTTATGTCTTCGGCCAATTCCTTCATCAGCTCCTCGATCTTGAACGTGGCTACGGGGTCCAGCGCGGAGCAGGGTTCGTCCATCAACAACACGTCCGGCTCGACGGCCAGGGCGCGGGCGATGCAGAGCCGTTGTTGCTGCCCGCCCGAAAGAGAGGCCCCCGAAACGTGCAATTTGTCCTTCACCTGCTCCCACAAGGCTGCGCGCCGGAGGGACTCTTCGATGCGGTCGTCCAGACCGGCGGGGCGACCCCAGCGATTGAGCCGCAGTCCGGCCACCACATTTTCGGCGACGGACATTGTTGGGAAGGGGTTCGGTCGTTGGAAGACCATCCCCACACGCCGGCGAAGCTGCACGGGGTCTACGTCCGTAGCGAAGATATCGTGCCCGCCAAGCCGTACACGCCCCTGCATCCACGCGCCACGCACCTCCTCGTGCAACCGGTTCAGGCAACGCACGAGGGTGGACTTGCCCGAGCCGGACGGGCCGATGATCGCCGTGATTTTGTTCGGCGGGATCCGAAGACTAACCTGGCGGACTGCGGTGAAGCTGCCAAACCCGGCCGTCAGCTCTTCGATTTGTATCGCTCTTGATTCGTTTGCATCTCTCATTTCTGTGCTCCGACGTTACGCCACACCCGGCGCCCAATCAGGTTGGCGATCAGCACCAGTCCGACCAGGACGAGCGCTGTCCCCCATGCCTTGGACTGCCAGTCATCGTAAGGTGAAATGGCGTACGTGAACAGTGTCAGGGGCAGGGTCGCCACCGGCTCGTTGACGTTCGTGTTCCAGTAGGGGTTACCGAAGGCGGTGAAGAGGAGGGGGGCCGTCTCGCCGGCGATGCGCCCGATGGCCAGCATGATTCCGGTGATCACGCCGCCCGCGGCTGCCGGCAACACCACGCTCACAATCGCCCGCCATCGCGGCACGCCCAAGGCCAGGGCCCCTTCGCGTAGGGTGTTGGGGACCATGCGCAACATCTCCTCGGTCGTACGGACAATGGCCGGCAACATCATCATGCCCAGCGCAAAACTGCCGGACAGCGCCGAAAAGTGTCCCTGCCGGGCGACGATGATGATGTAGGCGAAGATGCCCATCACAATGGAGGGCACCCCGGCCAGGACATCTGCCAGGTATCGAACCAGATCGCCGAACCGGTTGTCGCCAAACTCGCTCAGGTAGATGCCGGTGCCCAGCCCGACGGGCACGGCGAACAGCGCGGCCAGCCCGACGACGATCAGGCTGCCGACGATCGCGTTGGCCACACCACCGCCGGGCACGCCCACAGGGGTCGGCAGCCGGAGGAAGAAATCGGCGTTCAGCGCAGAAACCCCCTTGACCAGCACGAAAGCCAGCACGGCAATCAGAGCCAATGCGGCAAGGGTGGCGCTGAGAGTGGCGGTGCCGACCATGAGCACGTTCGTAATCTTTCGCCAGCGGTAATGGTTCATCGTCATTTTCATCCTTGGCCCAGTCGCTTGCCTCATGATTTGCTACGCACGCGCCACACGAGTAGACGGGCGATCCCATTCAGAATCAGGGTGACGGCAAAGAGGATCAGCCCCAGCTCGATCAACACCGATACGTACATGTCGGTGGTGGCTTCGGTAAACTCGTTGGCGATCTGGCTGGCCAGGGTATAAGATGGACTGAACAGGCAGGCCGAGATCTCCGGGCGGTTTCCGATGAGCATCGTCACAGCCATCGTCTCGCCGACGGCCCGGCCGAGAGCCAACATCATCCCGCCCACGATTCCGGAGCGGGCATACGGGACGACGGCTTTCCAGGCCATCTCCCAGCGCGTAGCGCCGAGGGCGAGCATCGCTTCGCGCTGGTCGTCGGGTACGGCCCGCAGCATGTCCCGCGCTACGGCAGTGACGTAGGGCAGAATCATCAACGCGAGGATGGCGACGGCGGCCAACATCCCCAGCCCCAAAGGCGTACACCCCAGCAACGGCAGAAAGCCCAGCGTGTTGTGCAAGGTGGTCTCGATGGGGCTGCGCAGCACCGGCACCAAGACATACAACCCCCATAGCCCAAAGACCACACTCGGAATGGTGGCCAGCAGCTCGATGAGGAACGAAAGTGGCCCGTCCAGCCAGGGGGGTGCAAATTCGGCCAGATAGATGGCGGCCAGCAACCCGACCGGTCCGGCGATGGCCAGGGCCAGCAGTGAAGAGACCACCGTGCCGTAGATGGCGGGCAGCGCGCCGAACTGACCGGAGACCGGATTCCATGTTTGGCCGGTGAGGAAACCGAAGCCAAATCGCGAAATTGCCGGCAGGGCACCGAGGACCAGCTCGTACAGCAGCAAACCGATCAGGGCCAGGACCGTGGCGGCCATCAGCCAAGTCCAGCCCTGAAAGATACGGTCCCCCCGGTTGCGGTGGGGGCGTGAAAGTTGGCGGATCATTTCCCCGTGACCGGTTTGCCACCTTCGCACGTCAATGTCTTGAGCCGCTGCACCACTTTTTGCTCCACATTGGAACCGAGAGGTGCGTAGAGCAATTCGGTGGCCGTCTGATCGCCCTCGGTGATGGCCCATTGCACAAAGGAGGCCAGCTTCTGGGCTTTCGCGCAGTCCGCCATGTCTTTGTAGAGGAGCAGAAAGGTGTACCCGGAGATGGGATATGATTCTTTGCCCGGCGCGTTCACCAACAATTGTCCCATGTCCGCGGGCAGTGCATTGCCAAAAGCATCGGAGGCCGCGGTGATGCTGGCCAATGTCGGGGCGACGAATGCGCCGGCGCTGTTCTGCACGGAAGCATAGGCGATCTTGTTCTGCGCAGCGTAGGCCAGCTCCACATAGCCGAGACTGCCGGGCTGTTGCCGGATCACACCGGAAACCCCTTCGTTGCCTTTGCCCCCCACGCCGACCGGCCATTCGACCGATGTGCCAACCCCGACTTTCTGTTTCCAAGCCTCGCTGACCTGGCTGAGGTAGCTCGTGAAGAGAAAGGTCGTGCCGGAGCCATCCGAGCGGTGGGCGACGACGATGTTTTGGGCCGGCAACTGCACATCCGGGTTGAGTTGTGCCAGCCGGCTGTCATTCCATTGCGTGATCTCGCCCAGGAAGATGGCGGCGATCACACCGGGTGTGAGCTTCAGGCCGCCGGGGACCGGCTGGCCGGCGGCGTCTTGCAAGTTGTAGGCGATCACATCGGCGCCGGCCACGGTGGGGAACATCAGCAGGTCGGGTGCGGCGGCGCGCTGTTCCGCATTGAGGATGGCGTCCGAGGCACCGAAGTCTACCGTCTTCGCGGTGACCTGGCGAATGCCCCCGCCGGAGCCGATGGATTGGTAATTGAAGCGCACGGATGGGTCCTTTGCGCCGTACTCGTAGAACCAGCGCGAGTAGAGGGGGAAGGGGAAGGTCGCCCCCGCGCCGGTGATCTGGATGGTGGCGGATTGTGCTGCCGGCGATTGTGCCGGCCGGCTCACCGGTTTGGCTCCGCCGCCGCAGGCCGCCAGGATTGCCGCGGTCAGGAACAGGCTGACAATGGAGAGGTAACGCATGTATGTCGCTCCTTTCGAATAATTGGTAAGTCCATGCAAGGAGTATACCATGCGTCCATTAACGGTGGGGTAACGTCAGGTTAACGTCTTGTTAACGGTTTGTCAGAAGAAAAAGAAGTTCGACTTCTAGCAGAAGTCGAACTTCTCTACATTCTCTATCCCTGTGCTACCGGCAGGGAGAAGTAGAAGGTACTGCCGCGCCCTTCGATGCTTTCGGCCCAGATGCGGCCGCCGTGGGCCTGGACGATGTGTTTGGCGATGGAGAGGCCCAGGCCGGTTCCCCCGCCGCTGCGCGAGCGGTCGGCGCGGTAGAAGCGCTCGAAGATGCGGGGCAGGTCGTCTGCCGGAATGCCCGCGCCGGTGTCACGCACGGCGATGATCACCTCGTCGCCGGCCTGTTCCGCCGATACCGTTACCCCGCCTCCCGGCGGGGTAAACTTGATGGCATTATGGACCAGGTTGGTGACCACTTGGTGGACCCGTTCGGCGTCGGCCAGCACGGCGGGTAGATTTTCGGCGGGATCGAGTATGAGTTCGAGCTGCACGTGGGCCCGTTCCGCCTGGGCCTGCAAGCGGGCCAGCGGGATGCGGAGGAGCTCGGTAACCGGTGTGGGCCTGCTTTGCAACGGCACCTGCCCCGACTCGATGCGTGTCAGCTCCACCAGTTCTTGCACCATCTGGGTCAGCGCGTCCACCTCGGTCTCGACGCGGTCGAGGAAGCGTTGCGCGGCCGGCGGATCGTCCAGCGCACCGTCGCGGAGTGTGTCTACCAGGGCCTTGAGCGAGGAGAGTGGGGTGCGAAGTTCGTGGGAGATGTTGCTGAGGAAATCACGACGCACGACTTCCAGCCGGCGGAGCTGGGTCAGGTCTTGCAGGATGACCAGGTAGCCGCTGCTCTCCGCTTGCGGAAGGGGGCTGATGACGACGCGGAGGTGCCGCTTGGGCCAGTCCTTCTGCACTTCTGCGACCTGTTCGCGCCCTGCTTCGCGGCAGGCCTGCCAGAGCGAGATGATGCGGTGGTGGCGCACGACCGCGGCGAACGACTGTTGCTGCGCTTCCTGGGCAGAGGTGCCGAACATGCGGGCGGCGGCCGGATTGATGAGTCGCACAGTGCCGTCCGGCCCGGTGATGAGGACGCCATCGGCCATGTTGTCGAGCACGGCGGCGAGGCGACCCTGTTCCTGGGCCAGTGAGGTGACGTAATGGCGAATCTGGTCCGCCATGCGTTGGAATGCCTCCGTCAGTTGTCCCACCTCGTCGTGGCCGGAAGGGAGCAAGCGGGCGTCCAGGTCGCCCGCGGCCATGCGTTCGGCGACGGCGGTCAGTTCGCGGACGGGCCGGGTCGTCCGGCCGGCGATGATCCAGGCCAGGAGCATGGCCAGGAGGGTCGCAAAAACTGTGGTGGTGAGGATCGTTCGTTGGAGGTAGGCGACATTCGTTTCGATTTGACGCAGGGGCAGGGCAATGCGCACGATGCCGACGACCTTGTTGGCACTCATCACCGGCACGGCCGCGTACATCATGTTGTAGCGTACCGTATGGCTGTAGCGGATGCTCGTTCCCGACCCCTCGGCCAGTGCCTGTTGCACCTCTGGGCGCGAAAGGTGGTTGTCCATCTTGCTGCGATCCTGGTGCGATTCGCCGAGCACGGTGCCATCCGGGGCGATGATGGTGACGCGCGCGTCCAGCAGACGGGCCCACTTTTTGGCGATGGTGTCGAACGGGGCGGAGGATGGTTGGCGGGCAAGGAGCGGGGCCAGGTTGTCTCCGGCGAGACCTGCTTCGGCCGTGAGCTGGGTGCGCAGGTCGGCGAGGTGTGCCTCGCGCACGAAGTGGGAAAGGTACGCTGTCAGCCCCCCCATCGCCAGCAAGATGAGGAGGATGTACGGTACGGCGATGCGCCAACGGATGCTGCGGAACACCGGTCAGCCTTCGAAACGATAGCCGGTGCCCCGGACGGTGACGATGTGTGTGGGGTGTTTGGGGTCTGGCTCGATTTTCTCACGCAGCCAGCGGATGTGTACGTCCACGGTGCGTGTGCCGCCGGCGTAATCCCAGCCCCAGACCCGTTCGAGGATCAGGTCGCGGGAGAGGATCATGCCCCGGTTACGCGCCAGGAAGACCAACAGGTCGTAGGCCTTCGGTTTGAGGGCCAGCGGTTGGCCGTCCCGCAGGGCTTCGTGCCGGTTCAGGTCTATGGTAAGGTTGCCGAAGGTGAGTGGCCGGGTTTGTGGGGGAGACTGTTCGGCAGCCATCTCCTCGCGGATCAGGCGGACACGGCGCAGCAGGGCCTTCACGCGGGCCATCAGTTCTCTCATGCTGAAGGGCTTGGTGAGGTAATCGTCGGCACCGACTTCCAGGCCCACAACGCGGTCGATCTCGTCGTCGCGGGCAGTGAGCATGAGGATCGGCACGTTCGTTTCCCGGCGCAGGATGCGGCAAACGTCGAAACCGTCCAGTCCGGGCAGCATGACATCGAGGACAATGACATCGGGGTGTGCGCTGCGCGCGATTTCCAAGGCGGCCGGCCCGTCGGCGGCTGAGTAGACGTCATATCCCTGCCGGCGAAGGTTGTACGCCAGCGTCTCGAGCAGGGTCGGTTCGTCATCGACTACGAGCACTTTTTCTTTCATAACCTATCGTACCATAAGAACG
>JAADHH010000097.1 GCA_013151955.1 Chloroflexota bacterium | reverse complement strand
GACAATTGGGAGTGGAGCCATTTTGTGATGCGTGTCTTTCCGACTTGGATGAATTGTGCAGCCCCTGCCGGGCAGAACGGCCTGACCTGACAAAAGATGACCGACGTACGCTCTGCGGTCTATGCCGGTGTGGCCCTGCTTTCTGACGCTGGCGTCGATTCCCCGCGCCTGGATACAGAGTTGCTGCTGGCCCACACGCTGGGACTGACGCGCACGGAACTGTACGCCCATTTGCATGACCCCCTAAACCAGGCACAGCAGCTTGCCTACGAGGCCTGTTTACAACGCCGTAGCGCGCGAGAGCCCTTGGCCTACATCTTGGGCCGCAAATCATTCTACGACTTCGACCTGGCCGTGGACCGGCGCGTGCTGGTTCCCCGTCCGGAGACGGAACACCTCGTCGAGCGCGCGTGCGCCTTGGGGCCGCACCTGCCGGCCTACCCCGCCTTGCTTATCGCCGATGTGGGTACCGGCAGCGGCGCTTTGGCCATCGCCCTGGCGCGACACTTTCCCCAGGCTTGCATTGTGGCCATTGACAATCAGCACGATGCCTTGGCCGTTGCCCGCCACAACATACAGACCCTGGCCCTGGAAGACCGGGTGCGACCGCTGGCCGGCGACCTGCTCACGGCTGTGCGCGAGCCCTTTTCGCTTATCGTTGCCAACTTGCCTTACATCGCCCACGACGACATCGAGACACTCGCCCCGGAAATCGAAGGCTACGAACCGCGGGCTGCTCTCGACGGTGGGCCGGATGGGCTGGACGTGATCCGCCGGCTGCTGCCCCAGCTTCCCGAAAAGCTGGCACCGGGGGGCGTGGCCCTGCTCGAAATCGGGGATGGACAGGCTGCGCAAATTTCCGGGATTGCCGGGCGGTTGCTGCCCGGCTGGACCGTCCGCTTCCACGAAGACTACGCCGGCCACCTGCGGGTGGCTGAACTGAGCGCTGCCGAACATGACTGTGCTGCGACTGTCTGAAGATGACCCACAAGCCTTTGCCTCCGCTCTCCGGGCCTTGCGAGAGGGGGCCTTGGTCGCCCTGCCCACCGACACGGTGTACGGCATAGCGGCTCACGCCATGCAGCCGGTCGCCGTCGAACGGATTTTTGCGGCCAAAGGCCGGCCACACGACAAACCGATCCCCCTTTTGCTGGCCGATGTCGCCGACGTTCCCGCGCTGGCCGTGGACATTCCGCCGGCAATGTGGCGTCTCGCTGCACGATTCTGGCCCGGCCCTTTGACCCTGGTGTTGCGCCGCTCCGCCCGTGTGCCCGATGTGGTGGCCGGCGGCGGCGAAACGGTGGCCGTGCGCATACCCGACCACCCCTTCCCACGCCGGTTGATCGAGGCCCTTGGTGTGCCGCTGGCCACGACCAGCGCGAATCGCTCCGGCCATCCCAGCCCCCTCACCGCCGGCGCGGTCGAGCGGGAACTGGGCCACGCTCTCCGCCTGATCGTTGATGGGGGGCCTGCTTCCGGAGGCCAGCCTTCCACGCTGCTGGACCTGACCTCTGTGCCGCCCCGTCTCCTGCGCGCCGGCCCTGTCACTCGGGAAGACATCGCCGCCGTTCTGGGAGAGGAGCAGGTTGCATGAGCGGCTTGCGTGGAGCGGGGGGCGTGGAGCGGGAAGCGGAGAGCGTGCTGCGTGCTGCGTGTTGCGTATTGCGTTTGAACGTTCTCACGTCTTCACGTTCCATATCTTCACGTCTCCGCTCGACAATCCACGCAATTCATCATTCATCATTCCGCATTCTGCATTCCCTCCCCTACTCCCTTCCCCCCCGATTCATCATTCATCGTTCATCATTCATCATTTCAGCGTCTCTACCCCCCTCCAAAAAATCCAAAATCCAAAATCCAAAGTCTAGAATCCCATACATTCTGGTTCTGGCTCTCTTCGCCGCTCTGTTTCTCTCCGGCTGCACTTTTCGTCGCCGGGTGATTCTGCACGTGGACGGCCGGCGACAGGCTTTGTCCACCGAAGCCAAGACCGTCGGCGAGGTGCTGCAAGAAGTTGGCGTGACGCTGGGGCCGTTCGACCGGGTGCAACCGAAACCGTGGGAAGAAATCGGTCGTGGCGCGACGATCATCGTCATCCGCGGCAGCGAAAAGAAGTATGCCGAGCCGCGCCCCTTGCCCTTTTCCCGCCAAAAGATTCAAGACGAAGCCTTGCCGGAGGGGACGACCCGGCTGACTCAATTGGGGGTCAATGGAACCGAGGTGTTCACCTATAGCATTCGTTACGAAGAAGGCCAAGAGGTCGGACGGAAGCTCGTTGCACGCAAGGTGATTACTACGCCCCAGCCGGAAATCGTGGTCGTCGGGGTGCGTGGTGCATTGCCCAAGGCCCCCATCTCGGGCACGCTGGCCTACATATCGAATGGCAATGCCTGGGTGATCCGCGATTCCACCGAGCAGAAGCGCCCGCTGACCTTTTCCGGCGATCTGGACGGGCGCGTCTTTGCCCTTTCCCCGGATGGCCGTTGGCTCCTTTTCACCCGCCGGCCGCTGGGCGGGCAGGCCGGTCGTAGTGGGCCGCTCAACACCCTCTGGCTGGTGAATACACACTTGCTGGGGGACTCTCCCCGTTCACTTCATGCCAGCGGCGTGCTGTATGCCCAATGGTCGGCGGACGGCACACGCATGGCCTACTCCACGGCCGAACGGACGGTGGGAGCACCCGGATGGAATGCGCGCAACGACCTGTGGGTGGCTCCGCTTGTGACCGCCTCGCTCACCGATACGCTAACGATGGGGCAGCCACGTCGCGTATTGCCTCCGCACACCGACATCCCCTATGCGTGGTGGGGCACGGAGTGGAATTGGTCGCCGGACGGCACGCAATTTGCCTATGCGCAGGCCGATGAGATCGGCATGTTGGATGCGCAGACGGGCACAAAGGAAACGCTTGTCCGCTTCGCTCCGTACTACACCCACGCCAGTTGGGTGTGGGTTCCCCACATCGCCTGGTCGCGTGATGGCCAACTTTTGGCTGCGCCACTGCACCTGGCTCCAGAGGCTGTGCCGGGGGGGCGTAACCCGCCGCAGTTGGAGGAGAGCACACGCTTTGGGCTGAGCATTTTGCGTCCGGCCAGGGGTGTGCAGGTGATCGTCGCCGACCAGGTGGGGATGTGGGCCTGGCCGTCGTGGTCTCCGGACGATGTGTTGGCCTACGGCATTGCCCGGCAGCCGTCGTCGTCCGACCGCAGCGTGTATGACCTGTACCTGATGGACGCCGATGGCAGCAACCGGCGGCGGCTCTTCCCCCCCGATGGAGCGCCGGGGTTGGACATACCGCAGGTTGCCTGGTCGCCGGCGGGGAATGCGCTATCGCTCGAATGGCAGAATGACATCTATGTGGTCAACGTGGCGACGGGGAAATCTACGCGCATAACGGCAAACGGGCACAGCAGCCATGCCCGCTGGGCGCGGTGAGGACGAACGAGACGTGAGGCGTAAGCGCACGTGCGCAACTTTTCGCGCGGGAGGGGCGTAGTAGTAGAAGAGTAGGAGCGACTCTGAAATAATGAAGGCGGAATGATGAACAGAAAGTAATGCGTGCTTCGTAAAATCTTCACGACGAACAGCCTTACGCATCACGGATTACGGATTATGCAACACGTATCACACAACACGCAGCACATGAAACGAGGACAATATGAAGCCAATTGTCGAGGCACGTGAATTGGTCAAGCAATATCCCGGGACGCCGGAACCGGCGGTGCGCGGGGTGAGTTTCACCATCCGGCAAGGCGAGATCTTCGGGCTCCTCGGCCCGAACGGTGCGGGCAAAACGACGACCATTTCCATGCTCTCCTGCTTGCTGGAACCGACGAGCGGCAGCGCGAGCGTGGCCGGGTTCGACTTGCTCCGCCAGCCGGCAGAGGTGAAGAAACGCATTGGGCTGGTGCCCCAGGACATTGCCCTCTACCCAACACTGTCGGCACGCGACAACCTGGCCTTCTTTGGCCGCATGTACGGCTTGCGCGGGACCGACCTGCGCCGGCGCGTGGATCGCGCCCTGGAGATCGTCGGCCTTTCCGACCGCGCGAACGATGCCATCGAGGAGTTCTCCGGCGGCATGAAGCGCCGGGCGAACCTCGCTGCCGGCCTGCTGCACAAGCCGGAAGTCCTCTTCCTCGACGAACCGACCGTTGGCGTAGACCCCCAGTCGCGCAATTTCATCTTCGAGAACGTCAGGGCGCTCAACCGGGAGGGTGTGACCATCCTGTACACGACTCATTACATGGAAGAGGCCGAGCGATTGTGCGACCGGGTGGCGATCATCGACGAAGGGCGCATCATCGCCCTGGACACCCCCCAAGGGCTGATTGATTCTCTTGGGGGCAGTATCATCTATCTCGGGTTGCCGGCCCAGCCGGACGGATCGTTCGTCGAGCAGATTCAGGGACTTCCCGAAGTGAAACGTGCGCTATACAAAGATGACCGCTTTGAAATCACGGTCCGTCGCATTCAACAAGCTCTGGTCGAGGTGATTGCGGTGTTCAATCGAGCGGACATGCCCATTACGTCACTCAAAATCATGGAACCGAATCTCGAAACCGTTTTCCTGCTCCTGACCGGCAAGCAGTTGCGAGATTGATGGCGAGGAGAGTCCAATGATCCGGCAGATAAGTGCGATTGCCTGGAAAGACTTGAAAATTCTATTCAAAGACACGGGGGGAATCTTCTGGTTGTTCCTCATGCCGGTGCTCTTCATCTTCGTGATGACTGCCGCGCTGGGCAATCAGTTCAGCAGCGGCGGGGATTCCCCGTTCAATATCTTGGTGGTCAACGAGGACAGTGGGCCGGCCGGTGCGCAATTGGTGGCCGGCCTCAAGTCTTCCGGCGGTTTTGATGTGGAGACGGAATGGGATAGCGCGCCGCTGACGAGGGAAAAGGCCGAGCAACTCATCGTCAGCAAGGAGCGCAACATCGCCGTGATCATCCCGGCCGATTTCAGCGCGACCATCCAACAGGGTGCCTTTGGCGCGACAGGCGGTGGCCCGCCCAAACGTGCCCAGATCACCCTCGTCGTAGACCCCGCGTTGTCGCTACAATTCGTGGGGCCGGTGAAGGGTGCGCTGGCCGGGTTGAGCCAGCAAGCGATGATGTTCGTCCTTGCCCCGCGTGGCATCGAGATGTTCCTGGATCAGGTGGACCAGACGTTGGGAACTCCTGTGCCCCCCAAACTTCGCAAGATGTTGCAGGAGCGGGCCGCACAAGGCACTTCGATGGGTGCCGGGATGGATTCGCTGGTCGAGATCAAGGAGACGCAGCCGGCCGGTATGGCGATCGAGTCCTTCCCGAATTCCACCCAGCAGAACGTTCCGGGCTACACCTTGTTTGGGTTGTTCTTCATCTCCGGTGTGTTGGCCACCAGCATTCTGGAAGAAAAGCAGGTGGGCACCTTTCGTCGCCTGCTGGCTGCGCCGCTGTCGCGTACCGCGTTTCTTTTGGGAAAATTGACACCCTACGTGTTCGTGAATCTGGTGCAAGTGGCACTCATGTTTGCAGTGGGCGTGTTCCTCATGCCGTTGATCGGTGCGCCTGCGCTGAACTTGGGCCGGCATCCCGAAGCATTGGTGCTCATCTCGGTCGTGACTTCGCTGTCGGCGACGGGACTGGGCTTGCTGCTCGCTGCGCTGGCCAAGACCCACACACAGGTTGGGGGACTGGGGGCCTTGCTCGCCGTCATCATGGCGGCGTTGGGTGGCGTGATGGTCCCCCGCTTCGTCATGCCGCAGTTCATGCAAACCCTCGGCCTGATCACGCCCCACGCCTGGGCGCTCGATGCCTATCAGGACGTGCTGGTGCGCGGGTACGGCCTGGGGCACATTTGGCCGGGGATCGCCGCACTGACCGGCTTCGCCGTGTTGTTCTTTGGCGTGGCGCTGTGGCAATTCTCGTGGGACTAGGGCCGTGAAGATCGTCATGGTGGGGCCTTTTGGCCTGCACCCGAAAGGAACGGTCAGCGTACGCGCGTTGCCGCTGGCCCGGGCACTCGTTCGCCGGGGACATCGCCTGTCCCTCCTCGTACCCCCCTGGAATTACCCCCAAGATTCGGGCCGCGTCTTCGAGGATGAAGGTGTGCTGGTGCGGAATGTGACCTTGCCGGCGCCCCGGCCGCTGCTGAATCACCTGGAAATCACACATCACCTGGTGCAAGCGGCGCGCGCAGAGCGGCCAGACGTTGTGCACACCTTCAAGCCCAAATCCTATGCCGGTCTGACAGCCTGGGCATGGTGGAATGGCCGCCGGTTTTGGTATCCCCCGGCCAGATTGGTCGTAGATACGGATGATTGGGAAGGCGCCGGCGGCTGGAACGACCTCGAACCCTACAGCCCGCTCCAGCGCGCCTTCTTCGCCTGGCAGGAGCGGTGGGGCCTGACCCACGCCGATGCCGTGACCGTGGCCAGCCGCGCCTTGCAAACGCTGGTCTGGAGCCTGGGCGTCCCGCGCCGGAAAGTGTTCTACCTGCCGAACGGGGTTGCGCCCTCCCGACTCACGGCGGATCCGGAGGAAATCTCGGGCCTGCGGGACCGCTATGCCCTGGCTGACCGCCCCGTCGTTTTGCTCTACACCCGCTTCTTCGAGTTTCGTTTGCAGCGGCTGGTCGCCGTTTGGCAACGGGTGCTGGCCGAACGTCCCGATGCCCGCTTGCTCATCGCCGGCAAGGGTCTCTTCGGTGAGGAGAAGCGGCTGCGCCGGTTGCTGGCCGACGCCGGTTTGGCCGACACGGTCGTCGAAACGGGCTGGGTTCCGCCGGAAGACGTACCCGGCCATCTGGCCCTGGCGGACGTGGCCCTGTTCCCCATGGATGACACACTGCTCAATCGCACGAAGTGTTCGGTGAAGCTGGCCGAGCTGCTCGCCGCCGGCGTTCCCGTGGTGGCGGAAGCGGTCGGGCAAGTGGTCGAATATATCGAGCAGGGTGTGAGCGGCCGGCTGGTCCCACCGGGCCGGCCGGAAGCGTTCGCCCGGGCTGTGCTGGACTTGCTGGCCAACCCCGAAGAGCGGCAAGCCATGGCCCATGCCGCACGTGAGCGCGTGGAGCGCCACTTTTCTTGGGATCGGCTGGCCGCCCTGGCCGAAGCAGCCTACAAAACAGGCCGTTAGAGCCCCCCCTTTTTTTCTTACTGGAGTCTGGCGAAAGTCATTTTGACCGTATAACAGCGGCATTTTCAGCCACGGATGGTACGGATTTCCACAGATTCCCAGGTTTTTTCTGTGAAAATCTGTGTAATCCGTGGCAAAAACAGAAAAAACGCCAGAGTCCAGT
>JAADHH010000059.1 GCA_013151955.1 Chloroflexota bacterium | reverse complement strand
ATCTTCTCAATAAAACGGGGTGGGGCGACCCAGAAGTTCGACTTTTACCAAAAGTCGAACTTCTTCGCCCCGGAATATTGAGAAGATACATCTTGACGCCCTAAGCACCTAAACGGGTTCAACAGGTCTGGCTCAAAGCGGGCTGGAGGGCCAATTTATCTGTGGAAACTAGTCCCGTTAAACAATTTTGAAAGGGAATGACCATGACACGTGAATCTTTTGAGATGAGATTAGCAGCCCTGCAGCAAGACCTGTTGAAGATGGGCCAGGCGGTGGATCAGGCCATAGACCTTTCCGTGAAAGCGCTCGCCAATCGAGACAAACCGCTGGCCCAGCAGGTCATTGACAATGATGATCACATCAATGCCCTGCAGCACGATATCCAGGAGCAATGTCTTGTGCTGATTGCTACCCAACAACCGTTGGCCAGTGATTTGCGCGTAATTTCTGCGATCTTCTCTGTGGCTACCGAATTGGAGCGGATGGGCGATTATGCGGAGGGCATCGCCAAGATCACCCTGATGCTCGCAGACCACCCCCTCCTGAAGCCGCTCATTGATATTCCGCGCATGGCCGAGAAGGGGCGACAGTTGCTCCGCGACCAGCTTGATTGCCTGATGCGCCGGGATGCCGGCAGAGCGCGCGAATTGGCCCACGAAGACGACGAAGTAGATGCCCTGTTCGACCAAATCTACCGGGAATTGCTCATCTTCATGATGGATGACCCGCGTACGATTACACGAGCAACCCACCTGATGTGGGTCGCGCACAATTTGGAGCGTGCTTCCGACCGCACGACAAACATTGGCGAAAGCACGGTGTTTATGGTCACCGGCGAGGTGTTGGAACTGAACTAGGACAGTCTATAGCGATCAACCGCCGGCCGCCCACCTTGTGGAATGCGCAAATCAGCGGGCCAGCGAGCAACGGAGCACTTGGAGGGCCGGTCGCCGAATGTTGGCGGGTGCCGGCGATACGGGAGGAATACGTGGATATTACCCAAGCAACGCAAATGATCACTTGGCTTGACAAAGAACACCGGCGTGACCGGGCCCTGCTTACCGACGTCCGCCAGCGACTGGAAAGCCAGACGGTTGAAATCAGTGAACAAGCCAAACGAGTCCAGGAATTGGAAGGCCGGCTGGCAGCAACGCAGGCCAAGCTGACCAAGTTTACACAACTGGAACAAGCTTTGCAGCGCCTGAAAGACGAGATGGGGATCATGACCCAACGACAGGACGAGGCGCGCCAGAAGGCCCAGAAGGAAGAAGCACAGCTTCGCCAACTGGAACGGGAGAATACGTCCCGTGCCCTCAACGATATCCGGCAGCAGTTGGAGGAACTGCCTGCTATCCAGGAACAATTGAGCCTGCAAAAAGCGGAAGACCGGCGGCTGAGCGAGACGTTGCTGACTTTGCAAGCACAAACAGCCGATTTCAAACAAACGTTGGAACGTTGGCCCGAACGAATCGCCTTCCTGGAAAATCAGCGCCAGCAGGACAACAAGCGTCTGACACAGGTACAGCAAGAATCGGCAGAACTCATTCGGCGCACCGAAGCCCAGATAGCAAAGCTGGAACTGCTGGAAGAAACTGTACGTCGTAACGAACAATCCGTTGCCGCGTTAAACGCAATGCGCGACGAAATGCGCCAGGAACAGGCACACCTGTCTGAAAACCTGAAGCTAAAAGAGGGTGAGCGCGACCGCCAGATGCAGGAATGGACGCAAGCGATGGCCAAGTATGAAGAGCAGCGCAAGCGCCATGCTGCACAGATCGAACGATTTGCGCGCCAGAGTGAAGACATTCAACATGCCTTGAAATCCCTTCAGCTATTTCGGGAAGAGATGCGACGTGACCAGAATCAGGTCTCCGAAGTGCAGCGGCTGGCCGAAGAACGCTTACAAACACAATTTGAGGAGTGGCAAGCGGAGAACGAGCAACGCTGGACGCGTTCCAAATTGGAGTTTGAGGGGCGCTGGAATCGACAAAATGCCCTCAACGACGAGATGGGTGAGCAACTGAAGCTGATCCGGGATTGGCGCCGCCAGGATGTAGACACCGCACAACAAACGATCAAACGCCTGACAGAAGCGGAAGCTGCTTTTCGCGCGGCAATTGCCGAGCTTTGGAGAGCACAGGAGAAAGAAGCAACCCAGTCCCTGGAAGAAAATCGCCGCCGCGCAGCACGCATCGGCGAACAAGTTCGGAAGTATCTGGAGGGATAGTTTCGTGCGTGTTATTGGCACTGCCGGCCACGTTGACCACGGAAAGTCTGCCCTGGTTCAGGCCCTCACCACAATCAACCCCGACCGGCTCAAAGAAGAACAAGAACGGGAAATGACCATTGACCTGGGCTTTGCCTGGCTTACGCTGCCCGGTGGTCAAAAGGCCAGCATTGTGGATGTGCCCGGACATGAAGATTTTATCAAGAACATGCTGGCCGGGGTAGGGGGCATTGACCTGGCACTGCTCGTGGTGGCTGCCGACGAATCGGTGATGCCGCAAACCCGCGAACACCTGGCCATTCTGGACCTGCTCCACGTGAAAAGTGGCGTTGTCGCCCTGACCAAAATTGACCTCGTGGATGATGATGAATGGCTTCTCTTGGTCGAATCGGATGTGTCCGATCTTCTGCAGGAGACTTGTCTGGCCGATTCTCCGGTGGTGCCCGTCTCGTCAAAAACGGGTCAAGGCATCCCCCATCTGTTGCAAGTGTTGGATCAGGCTTTGGCCAGAACGGCTGCTCCCGAGAATCTGGGACGCCCGCGTTTGCCCATCGACCGCGTCTTCACCATTGCCGGCTTCGGTACGGTGGTCACCGGCACGTTGAGCGATGGTGAACTGCGCGTTGGCGACGATGTCGAATTGCAGCCCCCGGGCCTGCAAAGTCGAGTTCGTGGCCTGCAGACCCACAAGGAGGCCGTGCATACCGCCGTGCCGGGGAGCCGGGTTGCCGTGAACCTGGCCGGCATTTCTGTGGAACAGTTGCAGCGTGGCGATGTGGTGTCTGCGCCCGGAATTTTGCGGCCTACTTTTCTGATTGATGTTCAATTGCGTTTGTTGCCCGATGCCCCCCGCCCCCTCAAACACAACGTTACGGTCGATTTCTTCAGTGGTTCCACAGAAATCCCTGCCCGCACCCGGTTGTTGGGTTCAAGGGCGATCGTCCCGGGGGAGGAGGGATGGGCGCAGCTCCAACTCGAGCATCCGGCCGCTCTGTTGCGTGGTGATCGCTTCATTTTGCGCCAACTGTCGCCGGGGCTGACGATTGGCGGTGGTGTGGTTTTGGACCCGCATCCGCGAAGAAAGTGGCGGCGTTTTCGCCCCGAGGTGGTCGAGCGGCTTGCGGTTTTGTCCAGCGGCTCGCCGGAGGAAATCCTCGAGATCTGCTTGCAAGAAAGGGAACCGCAGACGACCAAGCAGCTCATGGCCCGTGTGCCGTTGCATCCCGACCAGTCTCGCGCAGCTTTGCAGAAATTGCTCCAGGACGGACGGGTGCAATACCTGGATGAAGGCGGCCATGAGGCTGTGCGCAGCCTGTGTAGTCGCGCCGGCCTGGAACGGCTCCGTGATCGCTTGCTGGCACACTTGCAAGCCTACCACGAGCAATACCCGCTGCGCGCCGGTATGCCCCGTGAAGAATTGAAGAGTAGACTCAAGCTGGAGGCCAAACTGTACAACGATTTGTTGGGCTATTTTACAAAAGAGGGCGCTGTGGTCGCCGGTGAATCGGTGGTTCGCGCGGCAGACCATGCGGTGCGATTTACGCCGGCACAAAAAGACCGGATACAGCGCGTGTTGGCCCGTTTCGAGGCGGCACCTTTCACGCCTCCATCTTATTCCGAGTGTGAGGAGATTCTCGGTTTCGAAGTGCTGGGCGCTTTGTTGCGTGACGGCAGCAGCTTCGTACGAGTCTCCGATGAAGTCTTGCTTTCCGGCGCCGCCTACCAGCAAATGGTCGCGTGGATCATCCACAGAATCGAGACGGAAGGGCAGATCACAGCGGCTGAGGTTCGTGACCACTTCGGTACCAGCCGCAAATATGTCATTGCCCTGCTGGAGCACCTGGATGATCGAAAGGTCACCCGGCGTGTAGGAGATGCCCGTGTCCTCCGCTGAACCTGGAATCACAGAATCTCGCCAGCGGAGGCCGGGATCGTTGTTGCTGCTCCTGGTCACACTGTTCGTTTCGACGATCCTTGTTGTTGCGACCGGCAATGGATACCGGAAAGAGGTGGAAGCCGGTTTCTTCCCGAACAAAGAGGCTCCGGTAGACCGTTTCGATACACCGGCACCGGCGCGGATTGCCCTGGATGTTACCCCCTCTGTGCCGGGGAAACCTACGGCGACCACAACACCATCGGCGACCCCGACGGTGTCGCGCACTCCAACGAGTACGCCGGCGCCCACCAGAACCGCGACTGCGACCGCAACTGCAACCGCCTCGCCAACGAGCACGCCGTTGCCCACTTCCGATGGGGTCTTCCGGACGCTGCGTGTGCCAATCTTGATGTATCACTATCTCTCCGCTCCGCCGCCCGGGGCAAATATCTACCGCCGGGACCTTTCGGTTTCGCCGGAACAGTTCGATGCACAGTTGCGTTACTTGAAGCAACATGGCTACCACACGGTGTCCTTGCGCGATTTGCTCTATGCCCTGAACCGTGGCTGGGATTTGCCGGACAAACCGATCATCTTGACTTTTGACGATGGCTATGCCGACAACTATACGAATGCCTTCCCGATTCTGCGCAAATATGGGTTTACGGCAACTTTCTTTGTTTTGACGAGGTTCGTCGATGAAGAACATCCAGGCTATCTGACCTGGTTACAGATCAGAGAAATGAGTCGCGCGGGCATGGAGTTTGGTTCGCACAGCAAAGACCACCCCGATTTGCGCCGCCGAAACCGCGACTTCCTGATTTGGCAAATCCTGGGTTCCAAACAATCCATCGAGGATCATACGAGGCGGCCCCTGTTCGCTTTTTCCTATCCTTCGGGACACTACGATGTGCGTGTCGAAAAGGTGCTTGCGGAGGCGGGGTATCTGGTGGCGGTGACCACCGAGCAGGGGACAGAGCACACATCCGACCGGCTTTTGCGGCTGAAACGCATCCGCGTGCGCGGTGCGTACAACGTGGACCGATTCGCCGAAATGCTCGACTATTGGATGGCCCGGCGATGACGGCCGTGGAGCGAGTCTGAAACGATGAATGCGGAATGCAGAATGATGCACAGCGTGAAAC
This sequence comes from Chloroflexota bacterium, assembly GCA_013151955.1. Classification (GTDB taxonomy): domain Bacteria; phylum Chloroflexota; class Anaerolineae; order Ardenticatenales; family JAADHH01; genus JAADHH01. The sequence continues at coordinate 24,312 of JAADHH010000059.1, read as the reverse complement.
GTGAAACGTGGTGCGTTGAAACATTCGAATGTATTCACGCATCACGTATCACGCAACACGGCAATCTAAAATCGCAAACCCAAAATCTAAAATCGGAACCTGCGGAGGGTGATGTCCCGTGATTGACCAAGCCGCACATCCATCGCCATTCCAGGATCGCCGTGTGCTGCTGGGCGTTGCCGGCAGTATCGCCGCCTTTAAGGCGGTAAGCATCCTCAGTGTATTGGTGCAGGAGGGTGCGGGCGTAGACGTCATCCTCACAGAGGCAGCGGCCAAACTGGTTACCCCTCTGACCTTTCAGGCGATCACCGCCGGCAGCGTCTTGACGGATATGTTTGCCCCGCAGCCCGATGCGCACATCCCCCACGTGACCCTGGCGGAGCGCGCTGATGTGCTGTTGATCGCGCCGGCCACCGCGCACACGATGGCCAAGCTGTCATTGGGTTTGGCGGACAATCTGCTATCGGCGACGGCACTATCTACCTCTGCCCCGTTATTGCTGGCCCCGGCCATGGAGAGTGGCATGTGGCTCCATCCGGCGACCCAGGAACACGTAGCTCGCCTGCGTGAGCGGGGCGCGACCTTCGTGGGGCCGGAGTCGGGGCATTTGGCTTCCGGTGCCAGCGGGGTGGGGCGCATGGCCGAGCCGGATGTCGTGCTCGGCGCGCTGCGCCTCTTGTTGGGAAGGAACGGCCCTCTGGCCGGCAAGCGCATCGTCGTCACCGCCGGCGGCACACGCGAGCCGCTCGATCCGGTCCGTTTCCTGGGCAATCACTCCTCCGGACGGATGGGGTTCGCACTGGCTCAGGCGGCACTGGACCAGGGCGCAGCGGTCACCCTGATTGCCGGCCCGGTGAGCTTGCCCAGGCCGTATGGTCTCCGCGACTACGTCTCCGTGACGACGGCTGCGCAAATGGCCGAAGCGACGCTGGCCGCTATTGCCGGTGCCGATGCGCTGTTGATGGCGGCCGCCGTCGCCGACTTCCGCCCGGCCAACACAGCAGAGCAGAAGATCAAGAAAGAAAAGGGGGCGTTCACTTCCTTGCCCCTGGAGCGCACGTCCGATATTTTGGCTCTTGTGGCCCGGGAGAAGTCCCCTGGCCTGAAGGTGATCGGCTTCGCAGCGGAGACTTCCGATCTGGTGGCAAACGCGCAGGACAAATTGCGGCGCAAGGCGTTGGATCTGATTGTGGCCAATCCGGTGCCGGCTACTTTTGGCGCGGGCGAAAGCGAGGTCACCCTGGTTGATCGTGCCGGAAAGGTCACGCCGCTGCCGCGACAATCCAAGCGTGCCGTGGCCCTGCGCATTCTGGAGGAAGTACGCCGGCTGGAGCCGTGAACGCGGAGCGAGCTGTGTCCGGCGAAAATGCAGCGTTGCGCGAACAGGTGGCGGCCATCGTCTTGGCGGCCGGCGGGTCCACACGTTTTGGCCGGCCCAAGCAACTTTTGCCTTGGGCGGGCACCACGATGGTCGGGCAGGTTGTTCGTGTGGCTATGGCCGTTGCCGCCGTCGAGCAGGTGATTGTAGTCGTGGGCTGCGAAGCCGAACGGGTCGGTGCGGCGGCGCAGGCGGCGGTGGCTCCGCGCGTTCCTGAGATTGTGGTGAACACGGACTGGGCGGCGGGACAAAGCACGTCCGTGCGGACCGGCTTGGCGGCGGTGGCCCCCGGAACCGCTGCCGCAATTTTCATGCTGGCGGACCAGCCGGATGTGCCGCCGGCGGTGCTCTGGGCGTTGATAGGTCGCCACCGCCAGACGCGCGCGCCAATTGTCGTGCCCGTGTTCGCGGGCCGGCGGGGCACCCCCACGCTCTTCGACCGGGTACTCTTCGGCGAATTGCGTGGGTTGCGAGGGGATACCGGCGGCCGGCCCCTGATTGCGCGGTACGCGGACTGTGTGGAATCGGTGCCGGTGACGACCCCGGCGATCCTCCGTGACGTGGACACGCCCGCGGACTACCGCTGATGCTGCGTGTGGCCGGGCCGCAGGGAGAATTGCCCCGGCGCTGCTGCGGGCCTCACCTTATTTTTGCCGATCCGTGGTCTAAAGGTTGGGGCCAACCTCAGTTGGCCGGAGGGTGCCACGCAAGAATATAGCGTCCCCCAGGATGGCTCATTTATTTGACGAGAAAGAATATCGCTGTTATACTAATTTATCGAATATTCGGTACGCTAGAACCTGATCGTGGCCCTTCCACAAAATGACCCTAAAGAACCGGACAAACAAAACGCATTGGCTCCCGGAAAATGTCGAACTTCGGCTGCGCCTCATACAGATCCTGCTCCCTTTGGCGCTGTTTCTTGTTGCCCTTTTCATTGAGTCGTACGACCACCTGAACGTTCACCAGGAAGGCATCCTCTCCCGAACCTTCCTTGTGGAGAGTATGTTCTTTGCGATTTTGGGGCCGGTGGCTGTGTACGTGGCCCTGGGGTGGTTCCGAGCACAGTGGCAACAACGGGCGGAAGCGGAAGCAGAAGTCCAACGCATGTACCAGGAGCTGTTGGTTGCTCAATTGGAGCTGGAACGTTTGCATGCCCTGCGTGGAAAGTTGTTGCAAAAACTCATTTCCGCCCAGGAAGCGGAACGGGCCAGAATCGCGCGCGAGATTCACGACGAGTTGGGTCAAATGCTCACCCGGCTGGACCTGAACCTCAAACTTTGGGAAGCACACATCTCCAGGAGTGACTCCACCGCTTGGCACAACATGGAAGAAATGGCCGCGCTGCTACAACAGACGCAAGATCAGGCGTATCGCATGATCTTCGAACTCCGCCCCTCCGTTCTCGACGACCTGGGGCTCGAAGCCGCTTTGCGTGACGAAGTGAAGCAGCGGCTCCGCCCCCTGGCAGTCTCGGCGACTGTGCGTACCGAGGGGGAACTCAATTGCCTGTCTGATGAGGTATCCATAGCCGTCTTCCGTATCGTCCAGGAGTCAATCTCCAATGTCATTCGACATGCGAACGCCCGTCATGTTTGGATCGGTCTCCACCGTGATAGCAAAGGCTTGCAGGTGTTTGTGGAAGATGATGGAGTTGGAGTTCCAAAAGACGTCATGACCCGTAATGGCGGGCACCGCCCCCTAGGGCTGCTCGGTATGCAGGAGCGTGCTATGGCTCTGGATGGACGGATTCACATTACACCGCGTGATCCTTGCGGCACACAAGTTTCGTTGTGGGTCCCGCTCTCCAAATGATGAAACCGATTCGGGTACTCCTGGCAGAAGACCATACCATCGTGCGCGAAGGGCTTCGGCTGCTGCTCAACAGCCAGCCAGATATCACGGTCATGGCCGAGGTCAACAATGGCCGCCAGGCTGTTGCCGCAGTGCGCAAACACCACCCCGACATTGTCATCATGGACCTCACCATGCCCGATATGGATGGCCTGGAAGCAACGCGCATCATCCATGCAGAGCACCCCGACGTTGCAATCATTATCCTCACCATGCACGAAAGCGACGAGTACTTCTTTCGGGCCCTGGATGCCGGCGCGGCTGGCTACATCGTAAAAAAAGCCGCGACGAACGACTTGGTTGCCGGCGTGCGAGCGGTCGCTCGCGGCGATTCGGTCCTCTATCCCTCGGTTGCGAAGAAGCTGATTCGGGATTATCTGACGACGCACGAGCGAGATGTGCCCAAAGACGAGGGCTACACCATCCTTTCCGACCGCGAGCGCGAGGTCTTCTTCCTTCTGGCCCAGGGCTTGACCAATCAACTGATTGCCGACCGGCTGGTGATCAGCCCCAGCACGGTGCAAACACATCGTAGCCGCATCATGGAGAAGCTCGCCCTGCAATCGCGGGCAGACCTGGTGCGTTACGCCATCCGCCACGGCCTCATAGAACCATAGGGCGCTTCCTTCTCCCCCATTTTGTCTACCACTTCGTCGTGGTGCCTGTCAAGCAAAACACGACAACAATAGCGTTTTAACGACACCCCAATCATGCTTTGCTCGATAGACGGGGAACCTCTTCTGTGGTATGATGAAAGCAAGTTTGGAGGAGGCCCCATGAACAATGTCCAGCAAGTTTTTCTGATCTGGCAACACGAGATCTTTCGGGACACGGCGAAAGCTGTGCTAACGGAGGCTGGTGTTCCCCTGGTTGGAGAATCCTCCCATCTTCAAGAAGCGCTGCAAGCTATCGACTCGTTGCGCCCCCCTGTAATCTTGGTGGAGAGTGGCGAAGGCCTCGCCGAAACCGTCCTCGCCGGATTGCCGGACGATGCCGGCATTCGCGTTGTGCGTATGAGTATGGAGGACAATATCCTCCAGATTCACGAACGGCACCAACGCATGATGGTTCGACCTTCCGATCTGGTGGATGTGCTGCAAAGCGTTCCCACAGAGGCACAAGCGTCCACAACGATTCACGACGAAGTCTCTCAGGAGGAAAGTATGGAGGAAAAATCAGGTGTGCTCCCTAGGCGATTCTTGGTAATTGGCGGAATCGCGGCAGTAGCTTTTGTGTTGCTGGCCGGATATCTGCTCCTCAGTGGACAGGCCCAGGCCGCTCCCCCCCAACCGATTGCCTTTAGCCATCAAAAGCACGTAGAAGCGGGTACGCAATGCCTGTTCTGCCATTCTGGGGCCATGCGATCCGCGGTAGCCAGTGTGCCGTCAGTACAAAAGTGCGTCGGTTGTCACCTGAAGTTTACGCCGGAGAAAGAGGCCGATCGCATCGAGGCTGAAAAGGTCTTGAAAGCCTGGAAAGATGGTACCCCAATCCGTTGGAATCGGGTCTACGACTTGCCCGACTTTGTCTACTTCAGCCATCGCCCCCACATCAAGAATGGGGTGAATTGTGAGAGTTGCCACGGCGATGTGAGCAAAATGGACACTGCACAAGAGGTCTACAACGTGAACATGGGCTTCTGTTTGGATTGTCATCGCAAACAAGAACGTGCGGCTGATTTGATCGACTGTGCAGTCTGTCATAAGTGAGGAGTGTGGAATGGGCAAAAAAATCTCGCGGCGCAAGTTTCTAAAGGTTGGAGCGACAGCAGGAGCGACAGCCGCCCTGGTGGCTGGCTGTTCGTCTGACCTCCGACCCTACCGGCGCTCCCTGGAACCCCCTCTCCGATCTCCGGAGGAAGCGCTACCCGGCGAGGCTGTGTGGTACGCCAGCACCTGCGGGCAGTGTCCTTCCGGTTGCGGAATCGTGGTCCGGGTCATTGAAGGCCGGGCGCGGAAGATCGAGGGAAATCCCGAACACCCGCTCAACCGTGGACGTCTCTGTGCCCGTGGCCAAGCAGGACTGCAAGCATTGTACAATCCAGACCGCTTCCCCAGTCCTGTCCGCCAATCGTCTCGCGGCTCTCGCGATTTCCAGGCCGTTTACTGGGACGACGCGCTGGACTTGCTGGCCGGCAAACTGAAAGAGGCGGACCCCCAATCGGTCGCTTTTCTCGGCGGTGTGATGTCCGACAATCTCTTCGATCTGGCCAGCCGCTTCATGAAAGGAACGGGGGCCGCGCCGCCCGTTGTCTTCGATTTGCTCAGCGCGTTGGAAGGGCGCACCACCCTGGCCGCAGCGAGCAAAGCGCTGTTCGGCGTACCGGCATTGCCGGTCTTCGATGTCGGCCAGGCCGAGGTCGTCTTCTCCTTTGGGGCCAACTTCCTGGAAACCTGGCTCTCGCCGGTCTATTATGGTCGCTCTTTTGGGAACATGCGGCGGGGCCGGTTGCGGGGACGCGGCTACCTGGTGCAGTTCGAACCGCGCATGTCCATGACCGCCGCGAGCGCGGATGAGTGGGTGCCGGTCAAGCCGGGGACAGAGGGGCTTGTGGCCCAGGCCATCGGCAAAATCGTGGCCGAGCGCCGGAAGGCCGCGAACGTTGCCGGCCTCTATAAAGATGTGGTCGTTGGCGATGTTGCCGATGCCAGCGGCGTATCGGCGGAACAACTGGGCAAGCTCGCGCGAATCTTCGATACAGTGGACCATGCGCTGGCCATTCCCGGCGGTGCGTTGGCCGGACGGAATAACGGTCTGGAGGCGACACTGGCTGTACAAGCGTTGAACGTGGTCGCGGGCAATCTCGGCCAGCCGGGCGGCCTCTCTCTCTCGCCCGACGTACCCTCCGAATCGCTGGTGACGGCCTCTGTGCCGGCAAGCTATGCCGACGTGCAGGCCCTGATCGAGCGCATGAAGGCCGGGCAGGTGCAGGTGCTCATGGTGCATGGCGCGAACCCGGTCTTTGAATTGCCGAAAGCAAGCGGTTTCCGCGAAGCGCTGGGGCAGGTGCCCTTTGTGGTTTCCTTCGCCCCCTTCGCTGACGAAACAGCCGTACAGGCGGACCTGGTCTTGCCGGATCACACCTACCTGGAAAGCTGGGGATATCGCCTTGTGGCTGCCGGGGGAGATCGACCCGTCGTCAGTGCGCAACAGCCTGCTGTGCAGCCCCTGTACGACACCCGGTCTACGGCCGAGGTGTTGTTGAACTTGGCCCAACGGCTTGGGGGGAGTGCAGCAAAGGCGTTGCCCTGGAAGTCTGTGCGCGAACATCTGCAATCGGCCATCGGCCCGCTACAGGCATTGCCCGGCGGCAACCTGCACGCTGCCTCCACGGACGCTTTCATCGAAGAGTGGCAGAGCCACGGCGGCTGGTGGACCACACAGGAGAAAAGTGGTGCGCCGGGGGCTTCGAAGGAGGTTCTCTCATCGACGTTGGTAGTGCCGAACGCCGATTTCGCCGGCGACGCCCAGAAGTTTCCGTTTCATTTGTTGCCTTACCCGTCGATATTGCTGAGCGATGGGCGGGGTGCAAACCAACCCTTCTTGCAGGAAGCGCCCGATCCCATGACCACAGTGGCCTGGAACAACTGGGTGGAAATCAATCCGAAGACCGCAGCGAAGCTAAAAGTAACCACCGGGGACATCGTCAAGGTGACATCTCCGCAAGGCGAGATCGAACTGAGTGTCTACGTGTACCCGGGTATCCGACCCGACACGGTGGCCATCCCCGTGGGCCAGGGGCACAGTGACTACGGTCGCTTCGCGCAGGGACGGGGCAGCAACGTGATGGACCTGCTGGCCCCGCTCACCGAGAAAGCTGGTGGTGCATTGGCCTGGGCCGCTACGCGGGTCAAGATCACGCCCACGGGCCGGAAGGCGACACCGATGCTGGCACGCACCGAAAGTGCCGAGGGGGTTGAACGCGGTTTTCGAGATGCCGAGAATCCAGGATAAGAACCGTTTGTACGTTTCGCGCTGGAACGTTTGAACGCTGAGTCTGCGACACGACAACGTTTCTACGTGCAAATGTGCAACGCGCTAACGGACTGAGGAGCAAGGTATGAGTTCACCAACTGAGAATCATCACTGGACGATGATTATTGACCTCGATCGTTGCACGGGGTGCCAGGCGTGTGTGGTCGCCTGTCACGTCGAAAACAATGTGACCTACGTTGGCGAAGAAGAAGTAGCCATGGGGCGTTTTATGCACTGGCTGCTCATCCAGCGTTATTGGGGGGGAGAGTATCCAAATATGCAGGCACGCTTTTCGCCCATCCCTTGTCAGCAGTGTAAAGAGGCACCCTGTGAACCTGTCTGCCCGGTGTATGCAACCTACCACAGCGAGCAGGAGATGCTGAACATACAGGTCTACAACCGGTGCATCGGTGTGCGCTTCTGTGCCAACAACTGTCCGTACAAGGTACGCGTGTTCAACTGGTTCAACCCGCAGAATCCGGAACCGCTGGATCAGATGCTCAACCCCGACGTAACCGTACGCAGTCGCGGCGTGATAGAAAAGTGCACCTTCTGCATCCATCGCATTCGGCGCGCGGAAGAAGATGCACGCTACGAGGGACGGCCTGTCCGCGACGGAGAGGTGCAGCCAGCCTGTGTGCAGGCTTGTCCGCCTGAAGCCTTCGTTTTTGGCGACCGGAATGACCCCGAAAGCCGCGTAGCAAAAATGGCGGAAAGTCGTCGGGGCTTCCGCTTGCTGGACGATGTGGGCACAGTACCTGAGGTGGTATATTTGAAGAGAGGGGTGACAGATGTCGAAGGAATCTAGATCTGCTCCGCGCCCCGCGGAGCCCGATCAAGCCTTGGCGCTTGAGATGCGACCGGGCATACTCTCTGACCAGCTACTACTGGATCCCCGCCCGGTCGGTGACATGAACCGCTACATTATGGAAGCCATGCAGCGGACCGGCAAAGGATTCTGGATTTTGGTTGCCATCCTGGCTTCTCTGGTGTTGATCGGTTATGGTGGAGCTTGGGGCTACCAGGTCCGCTGGGGCATGGGTGTGGCCGGCATCCGCCGCCCGGTTTTTTGGGGCTTGTACATCGCCAACTTCGTCTTCTGGATCGGTATCAGCCATTCGGGAACCTTCATATCGGCGGTCCTGCGTGTCTTCAAGGCCGAGTTCCGGCGGCCCATCACACGGGGATCGGAGATGATGACCACCTTCTCTCTCATCGTGGCCGGCCTGTTCCCGCTTATTCATTTGGGGCGTACCTGGCGGTTCTACTGGATGATACCCTACTTCAACCAGCGACAACTCTGGCCGAACTTCCATTCCCCGTTGATGTGGGATATGATGGCCATTTTCACCTATCTGACTGGCAGCACACTCTATCTGTACCTGCCCTTGATCCCGGACATGGCCATGGCGCGCAACATTACCACAGGCTGGCGCAAACGCGTCTACGGCACTTTGGCCTTGGGCTGGCGCGGCTCTGAATCGGAATGGCACCACCTTAAAACGGCGATCAAAATCTTCGCTTTTGTGATTATGCCCGTGATGTTCTCGGTACATACCATTGTTTCCTGGGATTTCGGCATGACTCTGGTGGAAGGCTGGCACAGCACGATCTTCGGGCCATACTTTGTGACCGGTGCGATCTTCTCCGGCGTGTCGGCCGTGATCACCGTGCTGCTGATCGTACGCAAGACGATGAAGCTAGACTACTTCCTTCGCCCTGAACACTTTGATGCCCTCGGGAAACTGATCCTGGTATTCTCTTTCGCCTGGACATACTTCTGGTTTGCCGAGTTCATCACGGAGTGGTACGGCGGCGAACCGGTAATCTCTGCGCTGATCCACATGCAAGCGCGTGGCCCGGTGGCTGTCTTGTGGTATACGATGCTCTTCTTCAACATTGTTGTGCCCTGGTCCACGCTGTGGAACCGTCGCATCCGGCGCTCCACTACTGCTATGCTCCTGATTACTATCGGGATCAATATTGGCATGTACCTGGAGCGTTACATCATTGTGGCTACTTTCCTGACCAAGGGACGCATGCCCTTCAATTGGGGTATATACAATCCAAGTATCGTCGAGTTGTTGATCAGTATCGGTGCGTTATCCCTGTTCGCCCTGCTCTATGTGGTTGCCTCAAGGTTGATCCCGCTGGTGCCTGTTTGGGAAGTGCAAGAGGGGCAATTGTCCCACAGCCTGCGGCCTATTGGTCGGGCATTGGTACCATCGGTAGTGGACTTGGAATAAGGAGGTACCTATGGCAAAAGATACAGTTTTGATGGGACTCTTTAACAAAGCCGATCACACGGCCAATACGGTCGAGGCATTGGAGAAGATGGGAATTGCAGACGATGATGTGGCCATCCTCTCTGGGATTCCCTATCCGGCAGAGATACTGGGGAGACCCCTGGTGTGGGAGCGAATCCCGGTGATCGCCCTCAGCGGCGCGGTTATTGGCTTCCTGATCGGTATCTTCTTGGTAGCCGGCACCCCGCAACTCTACCCGGTGCATGTGGGAGGTCAGGGGCTACTTCCTATTCCCCCGTTGGCCGTGATCACGTATGAGCTTACCATGCTTGGGATCATTGTCAGCACCTTCCTGGGAGTGCTTTGGGAGAGTTTCTTCCCCTCGTACGGCCCAAAGCGATACGATCGGCTGGTTACGGAAGGGCACATCGGCATTCTACTGCGATGCACACCAGAGCAGGTGAGTCTAGTTAAAGAAGTACTCAAAGAAAACGGCGGCCACCACATTCATACGCCGGAGAGGAGACCTCTGTGACCAGACGGATCATCATTACCTTAGTTCTGCTGATCACACCCCTCGTGCTGGGGTTGATATTTACCTACGAGCTGGTCAAAGTAGACTTTACCAGTTTCATGGAAGACCAACCAGGGGTGAGCTATCAAGAGAAGGCATCCATACAAGCCCCGGTAGGCGCAGTTCCGGTGGGGGGAAAAAGCGTTTATGTGACTCGCGGGGTGCCCACCAACCCCATACCTGCTGACGAAGTCTCCTTGCAGCGGGGCGCTGTTCTGTATAATATCAACTGTGCGCTTTGCCACGGAGATACCGGCCAGGGTGATGGCCCTATCGGAGAGAAGTTCGAGAAACCAAAGCCGGCCAACCTGACAGGGACGCGCGTGACCTCTCTCCAGGACGGGGAGGTGTATTTGGAGATTTCGCGAGGATTTGGTACAATGCCTCCGATGTCCGAGAATTTGACCGCTCGAGAACGTTGGGATGTCGTGAACTATGTGCGACAACTCTCTGCTTCGGCCAGCCAGTAACGAGGAGTGAAATATGATGAAATCGCAGACAATCGCTTTCCTGGCAATCCTGTTGCTTATCGCTGCAGCCCTGGGCGCGTGTACCAGCCCGCAGCCGGTAGCTCAGAATCTAACGCCTATCCCCACACTCATTCCGGCGACCATGCCGCCCACGCCGCAGCCCACCGAGACGCCGCCGGGCCTGGACCTCCCTTCACGCGAACCTTCCGCGGCAAACGCCAAGGCAGTCTACGAGGAAAATTGCGCCTCTTGTCATGGCGCGGACGGACAGGGTAAGGTGCCAGGCGCGCGAAACTTCAACGACATAGACTACATCCGCGGCGCTTTGCCGGCTACGTTCTTTGTGGCCATCACCAACGGCCGCAAGAACATGCCCGCCTGGGGTGACAAGTTCAGCGTGGATGATCGTTGGGACCTGGTGTTCTATGTGCGTCAGTTTGCCATAACAGAAGACGTGTTGGCGCAGGGAAGCAAGATATTCGCGACAAACTGTGTGGCCTGTCATGGCGCAGATGGCAAGGGCGCTATTCCCGGTACGCCGAACTTTACCGACATTTCATGGTCCGTCAACCGCAACCCCGGAGAGCTCTACCAGATCGTGACCGAAGGCAAGGGGGCCATGCCCTCGTGGCAAGCCAAACTCAGCCCGGACGAGCGTTGGGCCGCGGTCTCGTACGTGCAATCGTTTAGCTACACACCGTAAGCCTGCACGCAATCGCGCGAAAGTTCAGCAAAGACCTTCAGAGTTCCAAAGACTCTGGAGGTCTTTGCTTTCTCTTCCCCTTTTTTACCGCCTGTGGTAGAATAGTAGCAACTTCTCCATCATTCGAGTTGGACCTGGCTGCTGCAGGCAGAACATCGCGCCCCCCTAGCAGCGTGTCGGAGAAAGAATCATGGGACACAGATTTTGCGATGATTTGGCCTGAAATCTGTGTGTCTCTGCGAGAATCTGTATCCTGACAAGGGAAAAACAGACCTCTCCGACAGCCTGCTGGCCCCCCAACTTTGGGGGGAATGTGCTCCCTCAGAATTGCGTGGGTGGGGCGGGGCTTCCCCAGGTCAAGGAGAAGGTGCGAAGGGTGTCACAAAATGGGCGCTTCAGGTGTTATGTAGGGTGACAAACGTTGCAGCGACTTCGTGGCAGGAGAGAAGATTTGTCCATAACAGACGCGCTGTCCCGAACCGGGCTCCGCCAAAGCGAAGCGGAATCGTTCTCCGACACATTCTATAGGCACTATGACCGCGTGTACGGTGTCCTGTACCGGCTGGTCGGCAATCGCCAGGAGGCGGAGGACTTGTCGCAGGAAGTCTTTCTGCGCTTGTACCGGCAGGTGTGGCAGCCGGGCCGCGAACACAACGTAGCGGCGTGGCTCTACCGCGTGGCCACGAACGTGGGCTTCAATGCCTTGCGGGCACGGAAACATCGCCATGCCTGGGAAGCGATGCCGCCGGACGAATCGTTGCCCTCGTCGCAACCGGAACCCCACGTCGCTGTAGAGCGCAACGTGGAACAGGAACAGGTGCGTGCGGCGTTGGCAGATTTGCCGGCCCGCCAGGCGACAATGTTGTTGCTCCGCTACGCAGGATTTCGTTACCGCGAGCTGGCCGAAATCTGCCAGGTCAGCCCCGCATCGGTGGGGACGTTGTTGGCCCGCGCCGAACGAGCCTTCGAGGCGCGCTACCGTGAACGCTGGGGAACCGGTGAGGCAGCGTAGAGAACTGAGTCAGAGAGTAGCAGTAGAGAGGGGCAGAAAAATGGAGACAGCTTGTCTGGATGAAGGAACTTTGCGCAGTGCGTATGATGAATCGTGGGGCGATGGACGCCGGGCGGAGATCGTGGCACATTTGCAGTCATGTGCGGCCTGTCGCCGGCGAATGGACGAGATGGCGGATCGCCAACGCTGGGTCGAATCGCGCCTAACGGCGCTCGCCCCGGCCGGAAGCAACGTTGCGCCGCTGCCCAACGTCGCCTGGAGCCATCTGCAACCCCGGTTGGGCAAGGCCACTCCCGCGCGCAGGTTGCCACTGCCACGCTGGCTGGATCGCCACGCGCCCGCTTTTGGGCTGGGGTTGGCGGTGGCCTTCCTTGCGCTCATATTTTTGTTTGCGCCGGCCCGCACCGCTTTTGGACAATTCCTCGGCGTGTTTCGTGTACATAAGTTTGCCGCAATCAGAATTGACCCGGCAAAGGTGCAGCGTCTCGACAAATTGGACACTTCCGGCCCCGAAATGTTCGGCACCCTTGAGGTGGTCAAGGAGCCGGCCCCGGCGCGGGAGGTGAGCCTGGCGGAGGCGCGTGGCGCTGTGCCCTTCCCCGTGCGCACGTTCGGCTGGCTGCCCGATTCGGTGCAGGGAGAGGACGCGCCCTTGACGGTGCGGCTGGGCGATGACGGCGAAGCACGCTTGACGGTGGACGCGGCCCAGGTGAATGCCGCCCTCGCCTTGCTCGGCGAGGACGATTTGCACGTGCCGGTAGCGCTGGACGGCGCAACAGTAACCGTGCACATGCCGAGAACCGTGGAAGTAGAAGCCCGAGGCGCACACCGTTTCTTATCGTTAATGCAAATGGAAAGCCCGTCGGTAAAGGTCTCTGCACCGGTTGACCCAAATGTGCTTGGTGTGGTTGCCCTGCGTGTGCTCGGCTTCTCGCCGGATGAGGCGAATCGTTTGGCTGCGCAGATCAATTGGGCCAACACGCTCGTCTTGCCTCTACCCACCGATGCTGTGGTCTACCAGGAGGTGGAGGTAAACGGTGTGAGCGGCCTCTTCATCCGGGAACGGTCGGAAAAGGGGTATCCGCCCGCCATGCTTCTCTGGCAAAAGAACGATGTGGTCTATGCGTTGAGCGGCCAATACGCCATGTCCGACATGCTGGCCGTGGCCGAAGGATTGCACTGACCGGCATTGACGCTACATACCGGACTTTCTATGACGACTACACCGAAACGTGCGGCAATCGAGACTTGGGGGCTGCGCAAGGAGTACGGCGCCACGGTCGCCGTCGCCGACCTGACTCTGCGGGTGGGCGCGGGGGAGGTATTCGGCTTCCTGGGGCCGAACGGCGCCGGAAAAACAACGTCGCTCAAGATGCTCCTGGGGCTGGTACACCCGACCGCCGGGGAAGGGTCGCTGTTGGGCCGGCCTCTTGGCACACCGGCTGCACGAAAACAGGTCGGATTCTTGCCCGAACATTTTCGCTTTCCTCACTGGCTCACCGCGCGGGAGTTCCTCGACCTGCACGGCCGGCTGCTCGATTTGACCGTGCCGGTGCGGCGCGAGCAGATCAAGCGCCTGCTCGATCTGGTGGAGTTGGCTGCCGCTGCCGACCGGCGGCTGGGCACGTTCTCCAAGGGGATGATGCAGCGCATTGGTCTGGCCCAGGCGCTGCTCGGTGACCCGCTGTTGGTCTTCCTCGATGAGCCGACCTCCGGCCTGGACCCCTTTGGGCGGCGGCTCGTGCGGCAGATCATCAACGACCTGCGCGACCGTGGCGTGACCGTTTTCCTCAACTCGCACCTGCTCAGTGAGGTGGAGGCTACTTGCGACCGGGTTGGCTTTATCCGTGATGGCGAGATTGTGGATGTGGTCCCCTTGCACACACTCCTGGCCGGCCACACCGAGGTCGAGCTGCGTCTGGGGCGTGTGGATGATGCGCTGCTGGCCGGCCTGCGTCGCTGGGGAGAACCATTGCGCGTGGATGACCACCGGGTGACGCTGCAGGTGCGCGGCGAGGACGCGCTGCCTCGGGTGGCTGCATGGCTCGTCGCCCAGCAGGCCGATCTTTATGCCATGACGCCCCGCCAGTATACACTGGAAGACCTCTTCTTGCGCATCGTGGAGAAGCCGGAGGTGGGGCGATGAAGGTACCCTTGATTGCCTGGCTGACGTTCCAGGAGGCGCGGCGTCGCCGGATCGTACTGGCTGCCTTGTTGCTGGGTGCTGCCTTTCTTGCCCTCTATGCCCTGGGATTCCATTTCATCTACCGTGAAATGACCCGCCACGGGGCCAATTCTCCCGCCAACCCGGACGTAAAGTTTGGGCTGAACTTCATCCTGATGGCCGGGCTATACGTTGTCAACTTCCTCGTCATTGTGCTGGCCGGTCTAACGTCTGTGGATACCATCTCCGGCGAAATCGCGTCGCACACGATCCAGGCGGTGGCCGCCAAGCCGATCCGGCGTTGGGAGATTGTGGCCGGCAAGTGGGTGGGCTTTGCGGGGATGATTGCCCTGTACGTGCTGATGATGGCCGGCGGCGTGATGGCCGTGCCATTTCTGATCGCCGGCTATGTCGCACCGGGCGCTGCGCAGGGCCTGGCCGTAATGGTTTGGGAAGGCATCCTGATGATGAGTCTGTCGCTGGTGGGGGGAACGGTGTGGAGTACGCTGGCGAACGGGGTGTTCATCTTCGGCATGTACGGGCTGGCATTTGTGGGTGGTTGGATTGAGCGGATCGGTTCGGTGATGCAGAACGAGACTGCCGTTAATCTGGGGATCGCCTCCAGCCTGGTGATGCCCAGCGAGTCCTTGTGGCAACGTGCAGCTTACGTGATGCAGCCCCCCCTGCTGCGCAACGTGGGCATGAGTCCCTTCAGCTTCGGCTCGTTTCCGAGCGGGGCCATGATCGGGTACAGTGTGCTGTACGTGGCCACCAGCGTCGTATTGGCCGTGTTTCTCTTCGGCCGGCGCGATTTGTAGAGCAAAAAAGGTGCAGCGCAACCGGGATTGTCCGGTTGCGCTGCACCTTCTGATTTTGGCAGAGGAGTCAGAGCCCCTACGGCTTCAGTTGCTCGCTACTTCCCCAGGGTCAGAATAAACGCGGCCAGGTCTTGCATAGCTTGGCTGTCAAGCTGTGCGCCGAAGGCCGGCATCCCGCCGTCTGGTTTCCCGTTCTTGACGATCGTTACAATTTCCTCTGCGCTCAGGCTGGTCCCGGCCAGTTTGGGGCCAAGAACCCCCTCTCCTTTTTGTCCGTGGCAGGCCGCGCAGGTGGAAGCGTACACCTTCGCTCCCGCTTCTGCATTCCCTTCGGCAGAGCTGCCTCCCGTGTTGGCCGGTGCTTCTGTCGGCGGCACGGCGGTCGCGGTGGGAGCCGGCGCGGCCGTAGGGACGGGCGCGGTAGCCGTGGCCGGCGGCTCTGTTGGCGCGGCAGGAAGCGGGGTGTTCGTCGGCTCCGGCGCTTTCACTTGCGGGTAGCTGGCACACGCGCTCAATAGCAGCACCAACAACAATGATGTCCCAATACCTATCCAGAGGCGTTTTGAATCAAGCATAGTTCGTCGTCCTTCCTTACCGATTTTGGATTTTGAATTTCTCACGGGTCGGTTGCGCTAAGGCATGATGTGTAATTCGTGAAACGTGATGCGTTTTACGTCTTCACGCTCGACGCTCGACGCTCCACGCTCCCCGCTATTCGTGTTCGTGAGTCAAGGCCGGTGTCGGGTAGGTATATTCCTCCTGCTCCGCCTCGTTTCCGGCCCCAATGATGCCTCGCAGTGTGAGGAAGTAGGAAACGAGCGAAGTCGTTGCAATCAGCCCGACGAGAATACCACCGATACCTGCCGTGTTTACGATATAATATACGAACCTGAAAAATGGTACGTCCATTGGCCAGTTCATACTAGTAACTCCTTTGCCGACTTTGGATTTTGAAAGCCAGATTTTAGATTGTTGGTTTCACGCTCATGCGCGTGTTTCGTGTTGCGTATCGCGTGTTCCATCGCTCGACGCTCCCCCCTCTACTTCCTACTTCCTACTTCCTGCTCCCTGCCTCGCTTTGCAATCCACGCAGTACATCAGCGATTGGCGCAGTGATCCGGTCGCTTCCAGCCGGGCGACGACAGCCTCGATTTCGGCCTCGCTGACGTGGACGTTGCCACACGAGGGGCAAATCGCGCGCGGAGATGTGCGCAAGGCAACAACCCCATCTGGCTGCCGGGCGTCGAGCATGAGCAGATCATCGGGGCAGGTCTTTGTACATGCCCCGCAACCGGTACACCGCGCGGGGGAGAGCATCAGGTTTGTCTCGGTATTGGACTCGGAAATGTATAGTGCCCGGGTCGTGCAGACCTGAACGCAGAAGCTGCACAGGCCACATGCCTCCGGCTGCGCCAACACGGGGAAGCCCTTGTGCTTCTTGACGGTGCTTCCTGTCCGGCGCGATAGGCCGGCTTCTTCGCGAAGGAAGGCTGCCAACAATTCGCCCAGCGGTCCGAAGACAACCCCCGCTTGCTTCGCCAGGGTTTCCCCCACTTGGGGTATCCAGCGGGCCGGGTGTTTGCGCAGGAAGCGTTGGGCCTGCTTGCGCCAGATTTCGGCGTCCTCCGCCTGCTCGTTTTCCAGGGCGAAGGCTTCCTGGCGATAGAGATAGGCCAGGAAGGCCAACTCGATGCACATGTGGTCCGGGAGTTCCCCGGCCGGCGGTTCCGCGCCATAAGCTTCATACCATTGGGCGACTTCCTGACTGGTTGAGCCGCTCATTTGGGCGTCCTTGTGCCAGCTTTCATACGGAGACACAAGGGGGAGACCCGGGCCGACCAGCAAACGCGCGTGGTGAGCCCGCAACTGGGTCAGGTCTTGGGCCGGCGCGTTGGCCAACTGATTTAACGCGCGGAGACAGGCCGGCGATTCCAGCTCCCGAGCCGCTGTGACCAGGGCTTCGGTGAGTGGGTTGTCGCTGCCCGGCTTGCGCAACCAGTCGGGCAAGGGCGCTTCGAAGGCGTCGGCCAGTTCCTGATATAGCCGCGCGCGCGCGTGTGCGATACGGTATTGCACGTTCAAAACGTCTCTCCCTCGCATCAAGATCGTGGCACGCCTCGACGGGCACCAAACGTGAAGCTACCACGGCGTGGCGGCGAGGTGACCGGCGGCATCGGCATCTCGATGGTCTCTTTGGCCTCCGAAACGACCCGGCCTTCCGCCACTTCCCACACCGATATCGGCGGAAACAGTTTGAAGAAGACCATGAACATGAAAGCGAACAGCGCAAACGAAGCGAGGGTCAATGACCACTCGATCCAGCTTGGCGTGTACATGCCGAACGCGATGAGACGCGGGTGGGTCATGGTCGGGATCACGATGTTCCAGCGTTCCAGCCACATCCCTTCGACGATGAAGACAGAAGCGATCACCGTGCCGGCGATCACGTGCTCTTTCAACCAGTAGGTGCCCAAGATCAGGGCCGCAATGCCGGCGAATACTGCTATCCAGGCCAGGGACTGCAAGTCGAAACTGGGAGAGGTTGCGGCGGCCATCGCCGTCACCACCTTGCTGTGTATGGGCGAGATGACGATCAGCATTGCCACGCCGGCCGCTATGGCTGCTCCCAAGGACATCCTCGGCTGGAATATCGGCAGACTCTTGAAAGATTTCGGTATCACACGTGGTATGACCAAAATCCAGAAGGCTGCAACCATGCTCCAGACCATGACCCAGAAACTGGGCATGTACATGCCCCACAATTTACTGGCCAGGACAGGCCACTCGGCGCGCTGCTGGCCGGCAGCCAAGGTCATGTATTCGGCGAAGGTAAAGTAAAACCAGATAGCGGTCATGGCAATGAGCAGATAGCTCAGGAAGTTATAGGTCTTTATGGTCAGGTAGTCCTCCAGGTGGAAGATACGGCGGGCGATGGTCATGGTGATGAAGAGCGCCCCAATACCGGAGAAGATGGCACCGACAACGAAGTAGGGGCCAAAGACGGTGCTGTGCCAGCCGGGCTGTACGGTCGTCGCCAAAATCCAGGAGATGATGGTGTGTACCGAGACGGCGATAGGAATGATCAAAATGGCCATCACGGCCACAGCCTTTTCCAGGCGGATCCACTGGCTCTTGTTTCCACGCCATCCAAAGGAAAAGAAGGTGTAGAATCGCTTGCGCCAGGCCGGTGCGTCATCTGGCAGGTTGTCCCGCATGATGGCCAGGTCCGGAATGAGTGGCAGGTACAGATAGGTGATGCTGCCCAGGAAGTAGGCGGTCACCGACATGGCGTCCCACAGCAACGGGGATTGCGTACGTCCGAAAAAGAACACATACAAGAAGCGGTCCGGCCGGCCCAGGTCGAACAAGATTTGCAGCGAACCGACGATCAGCGCGAACGCGGTAATCGCTTCGGCGATGCGCGTAATCGGCCGGCGCCATTCGGCTTGGGTGACACGCAGGATTGCCGAAATCAGCGTGCCGGCGTGACTGATGCCGATGAAGAAAATGAAGTTGACCATATACACGCCCCAGTAGGCCGGACGTTGCATGCCGGTCACTCCGAGGTCATAGATGGTCTGGTAGGCAAACACAAATACGCCCCAGAAAACCAGGGCCAGGAGTGCCGCCCCGGTGATGTAGTATGCCGGACTCACATCGAGGAGTGGCAATACCAGTTTCTTTAATTCGCGGTCTTCAACTCGTAGCATGGCCTATCCCTCCCTCAGGTAAATGACTTTGGGGAATGTACCGACCTCTTCCAGCAGGCGGAAGGCTCGTCGTTCTTGTGCTAACAGGCTAACCGTGCTCTCCGGATTTTCCATGTCTCCGAAATAGCGGGCTTTGCCGGTACAGGTTTGCACGCACGCGGGGATGTAATCGGAATCCCGCAGCGCTCGCCCCTCTTCAGCGGCTTTCTTCAAGGCTTTGTCATGGCGTTGTACACAGAATGTACACTTTTCCACCACACCTTTGGGCCGTGGAATGGGCCCCTCTGTATGTTCCTGGACAAACTCACCCGATTCGACGCGGTCGGGGTTCAGGTGTTGCCTCATGGTCGGGTCCCATTCTGGTGCGTACCAGTTGAAGTAGCGGACACCATACGGGCAGGCCACGGTGCAGAACCGGCAGCCGATGCAGCGGGAATAATTTTGGTGGACGATTCCTTCTTCGCCCTTGTATGTGGCCTGCACGGGGCAGACTTTGATGCAGGGCGGGTTTTCACAGTGTTGGCAAGGCCGGGTCATGTAATAGGTTTTTACGTGCGGATACTCCCCTGGCTCCGCCTGGTTGGGCGGCCACGGAAAGACGTCATTCCAGCGAATTTCGCGTCCCATAGCTGCCTGATCCGGCGGAGCAGCCGGTGTGTTGTTCTCCATGCGGCAGGCTATGCTGCAACCTTGACAAGCAACACACTTGTCCAGGTCTATCACCATACTCCATTTTGGCATGTTAGCCTCCTTATCCGATTTTGGATTTTGGATTTCAGATTTTGGATTGCTGCGTGATGCGTAATACGTAATACATGATGCGGTTGCGTGTTGTATATTTGTATGTTGCGTGTTGCGTAATGCGTGATCCGTCGCTCGGCGCTCCACGCTCTACGCTCTCCGCTCCCCGCATTTACGCCCGATAAATTTTCACGCGCGTATTTGTGAACGTGGCCAGTCCCGTGAGTGGTTCTGTGTGGGACTTCATCAAGTCCAGGCCGTGTACGCCACGGTCTTTGGCCCAATGGCCGATTGCTGTATGTCCCTGGTTGTAGGGCAGGTTGATCACGTCGGGCCGCAGTCCGGGCATAATCCGTGCGCGGGTGCGCACGCGCCCCTGTGCCGATTCGACCCACACCTGGTCGTCGTGATGAATGCCCAATTCCTGGGCCGTTTCCGGGTTGATTTCTACCCAGCTATCCCACGTGGTCAGCGCGGCCATACCGCTGATCTCTTGCAGGGTGGGCAGGTTCGCGTTGTAGCTGTGTGGCCCAATACTCATCAGCGTGATGACATTCAGGTGGTAGGGGTATTCCTTCTCCTCGCCGTCCAATGTAACCGGTTCGTAGTGGGGCATGAATACGGCGTCACCGGTCACCGAGATACCCAGTTCCTTCAGGCGGCTCTCGTCCGCGTCGCCCAGATAGCAGAACATCTCACGGCTATAGAAATCAAAGCGGCCATCGCGCGGAGCACGCTGGCGGTCACGTCCGACGACATCGGTCCAGCCCTTGGCACCCCAATCGGTGAATTCGTACGGTGGCACGGACCACACGCCCAGCTTCTTCAGGCCATCCCAGTCGGTGCCCACGTCCTGGAGCCGGTATTTGAGCAGCTCCTCGAAGTCGCCCCAGGGGAAGCTGGCGGCGACCGGTCCGCCGACGCGGTGTGCGATGTCAATCAGCACGTCGGCGGCGTTTCGTGTGCGATACAGCGGCTTCACGACCGGCTGGCGGAGGGCCACACCGGTGTAGCCTAGCCCTTCCACGAAGTCGTCTTGCAATCGCTCCAGGAAGACGTGGTCGGGCAAAATCAGGTCGGCGTATTGGGCCGTCTCATCCAGGAAGCTGGCGAAGGAAACGATGAAAGGAATCTTCTGGAATGCTTCGATGAAGTTCGCCCCACCCGGACATTCATAGACCGGATTGGCGTCGTAAAGGAACAGGGTCTCAACCGGATAAGGCTCGCCGGCGAGGACTCGCTCGGCGACGGCCTGGTAGGCGTGTTGGGCCAGCGGGAAACGTGTGCCGGCGCCATCCACGCGTTCGGCCTGGCGGCCCTTCTCGGCCAGCCGATCGGAGGCCATCGCCGGCCAGCCGGGGCAGGCCGGGTATCGTTGGACCAACATGCCGCCGTGTTTGTCAATGTTGCCCAGCAACGCGTTGAGGGCATGAACGGCCATGGCTGTGTAGAGGCCGTTGGCGCTGCCGTTGAGCAGGCCCCCTTTGTGGGGCACGATGGCGAAAGCGGGTGGGTTCGTGGCGAACTCACCGGCGATGCGGGCGATGGTACCGGACGGAATGCCGGTGATCTCGGAAGCCTTCTTCAGGTCGAAGTTGCGCAGGACGTAATTGCGGAAGCCCTGGTGCTTGTTGCCTTGCTCGTCCTCGAAATCTTCGAAGCCGAAGGTGTAGTTTTCGACAAACTCCTTGTTGTACATATTCGAAGAAATGAGTACATAGGCGATGCCCATGGCCAGCGCGGCGTCGGTGCCCGGCTTGATGGGGATCCACTCGTCGGCCTTTGCGCCGGTCACGCCCTGGCGTGGGTCTATCATGACGAACTTGCTGCGCACCGGCCGGCTGCGGCGCGTATACGAAAGGCCGGCGATCATGCGCTGTGGGAAGCGTCCCGCTTCCAGAAGGCTGGCACCAAAGGAGAGAATGTAGTTGGTGTTTTCCAGGTCGTAGGCCAAAAGGTCGTTGATGCCCTGAGTCATGCGGTAGGCGAGTTTCGAGGCCTCGATGTTCAAGCTGTCGTGGGAAATGGCGTTGGGCGAGCCGATGGCCTGTGTAAATCGCTCGATGAGTGGGCGCATTTGCCCGCGCGTCTCACCGTAGAGGAAAGCAAAGCGTTCCGGTTTCCCGTTCGCTCGCAGCGATTGCAGCTTGTCGGTCACCATCTGGAGCGCGGTTTCCCAGTTGATTGGCTCCCAGCCGCCCTGCCCGCGCTCGCCGACGCGACGCATGGGGCCTTTGATGCGGTCGGGGTTGTAGAGCAGTTCCAGGCTGGCCTGTCCTTTGGGGCAGAGTGCGCCCAGATTGATCGGGTGTACGGGATTGCCTTCCAGCTTGACGGCGCGACCGTCTACCACACGGGCAACGATTCCGCATCCGCTGGGGCAGAGGGTACAGACGGTGGGCACGAACGTTTCCTCGCCGCCTGCTACAAAATGGAATTCACTGGGCGGGTGTGCCAAGGCTGTCCCGCCGCGCGTTCTGTTGATCACTGTGGCCGCTGCACCGGCTGCGGCCGCACTCCCCCCAATTTTCAGAAAGTCTCGTCTTGTGAACTTAGCCATACGATTTCCCCCTCCTAGTTTCCACCACAACTGCCGGTGGCAGCCGCCGGTTGTTTGTTGTCACTGCACACGAACTTGGCTGCCGGCAGCGGTTGGGGTCCCACTTCTGTGGGTGCTGCGGCTGCGCCTCCTCCCGAAGGGAGTGTGCGAACGAAGGCGACCAGGGCTTGCAGTTCCTCGTCGGAGATTTTCTCCGCGGTGAACGGCGGCATAGCCCCTTTGCCGTTGCGGACTACGGTCGCGACTTCTTTGGCCGGCAACGTTTCCTGGTTCAGTGCGGGACCGATCAGCCCTTCGCCAGAATTGCCGTGGCATCCGGAACAGCCGACGGTTTTGTAGACATCCGCGCCGGAAACACCCCCCGCGGCCGGCTTCTTTTTGCCCGGTAGGGCCGGCACTTTGTCGGGCTTGCCGGCTGCTACCCAGAGCAGCCCGCGTTGGTTACGAGGCCCACCGCCGGCAGGATTGATGTGGCACGTGGCGCAGGGTTCACCGGTGCGTGCGGCGTAGTCGGGCAGTGCGTGCGTGGGGCGCTGTCCAAACATGAGCACCCCAGCAAAGACTCCCGCAACCACCAACAACACATTGCGAAACTTCATGGACTTCCCTCCCTCTTTTTTTCAGTCGTCAGGTGTAAGATGGCAGTCGTCAGGCAAGAGCCAATGGCCGATGACTGAGCATCACCCTGGATTATAACAGGCAAATGTCCAAGAAATGTCCCCTTCAGGTCAAAATTGTGTCAAAATAGTGGGGATCAGTTTGGCAAGGCCCGGCGATCAAGTCTGGCGATGGAGAGTGATGACAGTTGTGGTCTTGTCTTTTTCTCCTCCCTGAAGTATAATGAGTGCGCATTCATCGCGGGAACGATCGTTGGAAGAAGTTTTCTTGAACAGCCTTTCTCCATCTTGCGGGGAAGGTGAAGGGGTAGCTGCGGCACTTGCAAAACTCTGATACCCGAAGCGCAACCTCTGGAATCCCACCGGGCGAAAGCCCCGTCACCCTCTCTGTGTGCTTGATTGTCAAGAACGAGGGCCGGTGTCTGGCGCGTTGCCTGGAGAGTGTCCGGCCTGTAGCGGACGAGATCATCATCGTGGACACCGGCTCAACAGACCGGACCGTGGAGATCGCCCGGGCCTACACGAGCAAGGTCTTCTTCCACCCTTGGAACGACGATTTTAGCGAAGCCCGCAACGTTTCCTTGAGCTATGCCTCTGGCGATTGGGTTTTGCAGATGGATGCGGACGAAGTGTTGGCGCAGGAGGACATTCCCCTGCTACGGCAGGTCATACAGGGAAAAGAGTACGTCGCCGTGAATGTCGCGCTGCACAACACCCTGCCTGATGGCCTTTCGGTACACTATTTTCCGCGCCTCTTCCGCCGGGGCAAAGCGCATTACGAGGGCATCGTACACGAGCAATTGCTTCATGAGGGCCCGGCCATTGCCAGGGAGATTCGTATTCTCCATGATGGCTACAATCTCGATCCAAAGACCATGTCCAAAAAGTACCGGCGTAATGAGGTGTTGTTGCAACGCCGGTTGCAGCAGGCTCCCGATGACAGCATTGCGCTGGCTGAATTGGTATCGGTCTACCGCGAGTGGGAGCGTTTCGACCTGGTGCTGACGTATGCGACAGCGGCGTTGGCTTCTCGTGGGCCGAAGATGAACCGGCGCGCACACTATATGTTGGTCAGCAACCTGGCTTATGCCTTCATGCAGACCGGGCACCTGGAGGAGGGTGTGCAGGTTTGCAAGGAGGGCTTGGCCGTACATCCGCAGAGCCTGGACCTGTGGTTTACGCTGTCCGGTCTCCACTTCCGGCAAGACGATTTTTCCCGCGCTGCGCACGCCTTGCGTCGCTTTTTGGAAATCTATGAACAGGTTCGGCAGCGGCCGGACCCCTACCTGACGATGGTGGGCACGTTTGGCAAAGAAGCGCAGGCCTGGTACAACCTGGGGCTTTGTTACGAGGCACTGGGGCAACCGGAAGAGGCGATGGCCAGTTATGCGCGCGCGTGCGAGCTGGCCCCTGGGCGTGCAGATTTCCGCCTGGCCCTGGCCCAGGCTCTGACCCAACAAAACCGTGGATCTGAAGCCATGTCGCATCTC